>JAHRFU010000076.1 GCA_019084485.1 Desulforudis sp.
CAGGCACCGATGGCGGCCACCGGGATGGCCGTGCAGATAATCATCGTGTTGCGTACACTGCGCAGGAACAGGAAGATGATCAGAGCGGCGAGCGTCCCGCCGACCAGGATGTTGTTCCGCAGGTCACCGATCGAGCCCTCAATGAACTCGGCCTGGTCGAAGGCAAAACGGAAAGTGACGTTGCCCGGCAGTTCATTCTCCAGGGAGGCCACTGTAGAGCGGACCTTCTGGACCACCTGCACGGTATTCGCCGTGGGCTGCTTCTGAATAATGAAAGCGAGGCTCTCCTGCTGGTTCAGGCGGCTGCGGAATGCCGCGTCGCGGGTGCTGTCCCGGACCTCGGCAAAGTCCGAAATCCGAACCGCACCCCCAGTTGCCGTAGGCACCACCACACCGGAGATGTCACGCAGATCCGCGTATTCCCCCGGAACCCGCACCAGGAACTCGCTCCGGCCTTCCGTGACCGAGCCGGCGGACATGTTCAGGTTTCCGGCGCGCAGCACCTGGGTCACGGTGTCCAGCGAGACCCCATAGCCGCTCATCTTTACCGGATCCACCAGGATCTGAATCTCCCGGTCCACCCCGCCCACCACATTAACGGAGGCGACGCCCTCGATGCGTTCCAGACGTGGCTTTACCACATCTTCCGCCACGCGCTTTAAGCTGGAGAGGTCCTGGTCTCCGGTGAAGGCAACCACCGCCACCGGCCATGCGGACGGGTCAAATTTGAGCACCATGGGCCGTTTGGCGTCCGGCGGCAGGGCACCCTGGATCATGTCCACCTTTTCCCGCATATCCTGGGTGGTGAAGTTCATATCCGTGCCCCACTCAAACTCGACCATTACCATAGACACGCCGTTGCGAGAGAAGGACTGCAACCCCTTAACGTTTTCAATAGTGGCCGTAACGTCTTCAATGGGTCTGGTTACAGTGCTCTCAATCTCTTGCGGTCCGGCCCCCTCGTAATGGGTCATAACGGCCGCGTAGGGCAGTTTCATTTCCGGCATGAAGTCAATGGCCAGCCGGCTGAGAGAGACAATACCAAGGATAATCACCGCGGCCATCACCATTGTTACCGCGACCGGCCGCCGTACGGAAAACTCAACGATTTTCATCAGCTACAAGCTCCTGATCAATAAAGTTGTAGGATCGGCACCGCTACTGGCCACCGAACCGGGTCACCTTGACCTTCGTGCCGCTCTCCAGGGACTCCTGACCGGAGATCACGACCTTCTCACCCAGTTGTAGTCCTTCCAGGACCGCGATGTTCTTTCCGTCGGAACCGCCGGTGACCACCTGGCGGAACTGTACTGACTTTTCATCATCAGTAAGTACAAACACGGCGAAGGCCCCGCTGCGGTGCACCACGGCATCGCGCGGCACGATGATTACTTCGTCCCCAGCTGTAGACAGGTTGACCTCGGCGAACATCCCCGGCTTGATCAGGTGTTCCGGGTTGTCGATCTCCACCTTCACCGGATAGGTCCGGGTCCGTGGATCGGCGGCCGGACTGACGTTGGTTACTTTACCGGTCAGCGGCTCACTCGACACCGCTGAGATCCGGACCGTCACTTCCTGACCGGCCTTGATTTTATTCACCTGCTGCTCCGAGGCATTGGTCTCCACGTAGACACTGTCAAAGCTGACGACCGTGAACACCGGCATCGTCTGCGCCGCTAGTTCACCGACGTTGACGCTACGGGCGGCCACGATACCGGAAATGGGCGAGGTGAGAATGGTATTGTTATAGTTGGCCTGCATGTACTGCAACTGCGCCTTAGCCTGCTTCAACTGAGCCGGGGCCAGCTTCTCGGCCTGGTCGCGGGCGATTTCATAGCCCATCTCCACCTTTTCGAACTCGGCGGCCGCGATGGCCCCCTGCTCATACAGGTGTTTCATGCGCTCGTAATTTCTCTGGGTATCCCGGAAGTTTAGTTCAGTCTGCCTGAGCCCGGACTCCGCAAGCGCGACCCCGGCTTCGGCCTGACTCAGCTGCGCTTGGAGTTCGGTAGCGTCAAGGCGCATCAGGGTCTGCCCGGCCTGTACCCGGTCTCCCACGTCGGCCAGCACTGCCGACACTTTCCCCGGCATTTTCGGCACCAGATTTACCTCCGCCTTGGCGATGACCTTTCCGGTCAGAATGTCGCCTCGGCTGAGAAGTCCTTTCTCCGCTTCAGCAACGGCCACCAATACGGCCTGGTCGTCTTCCGCTGCCTTATCCGTATCGCCACCGCACCCGGTCGTCACCAGGCCTATGGCCAGTACAAAGACCATCACTACCCACCAACTCTTACGCCTCACGTGTACCTCTCCCATCGAATTTAATCATTCGGGTTCTACCGTGGACATGTATCATAAACCCGGATTCACACTCCTGGGTTCTCTTCCGCACTTACAATCTCGTTCAGCTTCTCCAGCACTTGTACGAGCTTCTCCACGTCCTCCAGCGGCAGCTGGGCGAAATACCCGCGCATGGTCTGGCGCCAGGTCTCCATCCCGCCGGAGATAATGGCTTCA
>JAHRFU010000127.1 GCA_019084485.1 Desulforudis sp.
ACCCCCGGAAATGTCCGGGACTCCCCTGCGCTTCAGTTCCGTGAACAGCCATTCCCGCGTTAGGTGGTTCTTCCCAAGACTCAGCACCAGCCCCTGACCCCGAGCCGGATAAACCTGGCCACTCCCTATCAGGGAATGGTTTCAGCCCTGATCAAGGACGGCCGGGTATTGGACCAGAACCTCGGTCAGAACCACCTAACGCGGGAATGGCTGTTCACGGAACTGAAGCGCAGGGGAGTCCCGGACATTTCCGGGGTTCTTTATGCAGCTTTGGACACCAACGGACATCTGTTTATCGACCTCAAGAGCGAAAACGAACTGGATTATGTACAGGAGGTGGAAGACTGAACTCTGTTCTCATTGCTTACTCTCCCAGCAACCCCTGCTCCTGTTGTCGGCGTTCTACGAACTTCCCATTAAGATCATCAAGATTGCCCGGCTTGACGGCGGGATCGCCAGCACCGAGAGGCTCTGCGACCGTCGGTTCGGCCCCGACAGAAGTGATCCTCGCCTGGGAAGAAGGATCTAGCTGCCTAATCAGGTCATCAGAAGACACACTGACCACGCGCTGCTTTTTCTTGCTCATGTCGATACCTTCTTTCTTAAGGAATTAAGATAAATGACTAAGAAACCCCCGGTAACTCCGGGGGTGTTATCTAGTGCGGCAGGGGCATCCGCCCGGGTTTCCTTCAAAGAAGGCCGGCATTTCTTCCTCTTCGTGCGGTGACCGGAATATTTGCTCGGTCACGGTCTCTTCGGCTTGTTCCGTCCCGATCTCTGTGATGGCGTCCACTGGAATGTGGGGATCGGTGTCGGGAACCGACGGTTGACGTTTCTGGTCCACGTTGCTCATCCTCCTTGGCGATAGGTTATCCGGCCTTGATAGACGGTATGCGCAGAGCCTTGCGCCTCTACCATACAAGGACGACGATAACCGTAACGGTGTGCAGAAACTGGTCGACAAGGTGGGTGTTTCGGCCGAAACGTTGCTGCAGAGACCGTTTCTGGGCGTCAATCAGGAAATGAGTAACAGCCAGAAAGAAGAAATCGAAGAAGCCGAATTTGGCTAACCAAAATAGAGCGAAGCTAAGTGCCCCGCCCCACGTTATACTGTGTATTACCAGCCCGGGGAAAGTGCGATGAAGCCCCAACCACTTATCGGGGCGCAGGTAGGCGTCAAAGGCCACATGGATGATCAGTAATAACCCAACCATACTAAGTGTCTCGACAACCATAAAATTCACACCGCCTTCCCGTTTGCTCCTAGAAAAGAGCTTCCGTATAATTTTAACACAAGGGTACCTATGATATGGTAATCTAGAGGTATCATTATCATATGTTGCCAAAATACGGCTCGGAGGATGGCAAGTTGACCAGGATGCCTTTGGTGTTGGTTCTGTTTGTAATCATCTGTTTTGCCTGTACATCACAGGTGTGGGCAGTCCCGACAGTGGATGTGGACGGTCGGCGCCTGGAGACGGTAGTGCAGCCCCTGATTCAGAACGGGCGGGTGTTTGTTCCTGCCCGTTCCATCATAGAAGCTGTGGGCCTGTCTGTGCATTGGGACAGTACCTTGAGACGGGTTGAATTTAAGCGCCAGGATCTTTCCGTAGAACTCGAGGTAGGCGCACACAGTATGCTTATCAATGGGCAGAAACATCTGCTGGATGAGCCAGCTATAATCGTTAATGACCACGTTTATGTTCCTCTTAGGCTTGTAGCAGAAACCTTCGGATATAAGGTGGGCTGGGAAGCCGGGTTACAGAAAGTATCCATATTCACCGGTTCTTTGACCGCCACTGCGTTACCGGCTAAACGCCCGGTTTCCCATGCGGACTTCACCGTCTTGGGGGATGCCCGTAGCCATACGGTTGAGGTCATCTATACCATCTGGAATCAGAGTGCTTCTAGAATCAGCGATCTCAGGGTTTATACTCCGTTTTACCTTGGTGTTCGTGCCCATTATGATCAGGATCCCAGACAGAAGACGGTAATGCAGTCCGAAACCGACCCCGCTCTTACAGAAAAGCCGGGACTGACACCGTCATCTCTTACCGATAATGACGATGTATCCTTTGACCCGGGGCTCAAGATTCGAAGGATGGATGCCCCGTCTCTTTCCGGAGGCGAGAAGGTTGTAATCAAGGACCGGCTGGACTTAACCAGCCACGACATCAGGTTCAATCTGAATCCCGAAATCGTCATTCCTTATGACCTCGGGTCATCGACTTTCGAGAAGTACACCAGGCCCGAACCCGCCATTGAGTCTGACCATGTGCGTATTCGCTCCAAGGCGGACGAAATAATTCGGGATTTAACCAACCCTCTGGACCGGGCGAGGGCTGTCTATGACTTTGTGGTGCAGCACTTGGAATACCGAATAAACAACGACAATTACGGGGCCCTGTACGCCCTGGACCAACGATATGTGGACTGCGGTGAGTACGCGGCTCTGTTTGTGGCCCTGTGTCGCGCTGCGGGCATCCCGGCCCGGGTGGTCGCCGGCTTAAGCGAGAGTGAGGGGAAATGGGAGAACCATGGATGGGCAGAGTTCTACTTGGAAGGCTGCGGGTGGGCTCCGGTCGACCCAACCTGGGGAGACACCGCAGGTGAGGACTATTTCGGGCGCCTTGACCAGACCCATATCGGACTCCTTTACGGTTTTACAATGATCAAGGCGAGCTACGAATATTCCGGACTAACACCGCAGATAAGCCTGCAGAACAGTATCAGCCGTCTAAACTGAAGTTCTCTTTGTTTCTAGAGCTCGAAATCAAATGCAACCCACCTGCCTTCCGTGTTCTACGGAAGGCATTGTATTAAACCGGGAAAACTAATCCGGAGCGGAAAATTTGTCTCGCACCTTAGCGTAGTAAGAGTTATAATGACAATTGTGGCCTATTATCAGTATCGGGAAAGGAATACAGCATGACACCGGAACGGATTCGTAACCTGGCGATTATCGCCCATGTGGATCACGGCAAAACCACTCTGGTCGACGGGATGCTCAAACAGAGCGGCGTCTTTCACGAAAAGCAGGTGATCGAGGAACGCGTTATGGATCGCAACGACTTGGAGCGAGAACGCGGAATCACGATTATGGCTAAGAACACCGCTGTTTTCTATGGTGATTACAAACTCAACATTGTGGATACACCCGGGCATTCCGATTTTGGCGGGGAAGTAGAACGTATCGTCCAGATGGTGGATGGGGTACTGCTTTTGGTTGATGCCTTTGAAGGCCCGATGCCCCAGACCCGTTTTGTACTGCGCAAAGCCTTCTCGGCCGGACTGGCCCCGATCGTGGTCATTAACAAGATCGACCGCCCGAATGCCAGACCCGACGAAGTGCTGGACGAGGTTTTGGACTTATTCATAGAGCTTGAGGCGAACGACGAACAGCTGGACTTTTCAGTTGTTTACACCAATGCCCGTGCCGGAGTGGCATCTCTCAAATCAGGAACTCCGGGGGTAGACCTAAAACCCTTGTTTGAGATGATTATAAAGAGGATTCCCGCTCCTTCCGGGAGCCCGGATGACCTTCTTCAGCTCGGGATAACCATGACCGACTACGACCCGTATCTGGGCCGGCAGGCAGTCGGTCGTGTCCATACCGGCCGCATCGAGTCTCGGAAGGATGTCGTAGTACTCAGAAAGGGCGGTACGGCCCTTCGCCAGCGCATCGCCGAACTGTACGTCTTCGAAGGCCTGAAGAAGGTGGCGGCTAAGGAGGCCGGTCCCGGCGAGATCGTGGTCATCGCGGGTCTGGATGATTTTAACGTCGGGGACACCGTTGCCGATGTCGAAGCTCCAGTCGCTCTTGACTTTGTTCGTATTGATGAACCAACTGTGGCCGTCACCTTCCGGGTTAACAAAAGCCCCTTTGCCGGCCGTGAAGGTACGTACGTTACCTCGCGCAAGCTGGGTGAACGGTTGGTGCGGGAGTTGGAGTCAGACGTCAGTCTCCGGGTCCAAACCCTTACCCCGGATACCTTTTTAGTGTCTGGCCGGGGAGAACTGCACCTGTCGATTCTGATCGAGACGATGCGTCGTGAGGGTTATGAGTTTGAGCTTTCCAGACCGCAGGTGATCGAAAAGGTGATTGACGGGGTGAGTCACGAGCCGATCGAAGAACTGGTCGTGGAAATCCCCGAGGCCTATGTCGGGGTGGTTATGGAGCGACTGGGACCTCGACAGAGCGAACTTGTGAATATGATCCACAAAGGAGACGGGCAGGTTAATCTGAAATTCCACGTCCCAACCCGGGGCCTGTTCGGATTCCGTTCGGAGTTGCTGACGGACACTAAGGGATTGGGTACGGTGTTTCATTCCTTTCACCATCATGCGCCGACCGGCGGGGAGATCGTCTCCCGGCAGAAAGGCTCGGTGGTTGCCTTTGAAACCGGGGAAACCACCGCTTACGGTTTGGAGAACGCCCAGGAGCGCGGCGAACTGTTTGTAGGTGTGGGAGTCCCGGTTTACCGGGGAATGGTGGTTGGTGAGCACGCCCGTCCGGGGGATCTGGCCATGAATGTCTGCAAGAAAAAGCAACTGACCAATATCCGCAGTTCCACTTCGGACATGGCCACCAAGCTCACTCCACCTCGGCCGATGAGTCTTGAGCAGTGCTTGGAGTTCATTGCCGCCGACGAGTACATGGAAGTGACGCCGAAGAGTTTGCGGATGCGTAAGCAGTCAAACCCAACCTAGCGAACATAGCGCTGAATAATGTCCCAAACGCCGGTGGTGTGAGGGTAAGGGGAAACGTATCGGCAGCGGGCCTTGACCTCTTCCTGGGCATTGGCGGGGCAGGTGGGGAGACCTACCGTCTCCAGCATGGACAGGTCATTGGCACTGTCTCCAATGGCCAAAATCTGCGTCGGATTGATTCCGGTCTCTGCACATAAATCCATAATTCCCGAACGCTTGTTTACGCCGCGGGGGGTTATGTCCACACACACACTGGAGTGGGTAACTTCGATGATTCCATTATTCGCGAAACGGGCGCAGACCTGATCATATAGGGATAGTATATCGGAGCTGTTCGGGATCAGGGAGATCCCAAGCTTTTCTCCGACGCCGGGCCTGGCTGACATTGCCGGTGCTAGACGGCGGATCTCTTCCTTAGCTTCTTTCCATTGATCCATCAGTTCGGCGGTCAGTACGGTGTTTAACTGCGCCTGGTTTTCGGCGGGGTAGTATAGATAAGCACCTGACTCTACGACCGAGGGCACCTTCGGCCAGATGGCACCAAGCACGGTGAGGATGGCTGCCGCATATGGCTGTGGACGTCCAGTACAGAAAGCGATTCGCGGTTGATCGAGGAGACTAAGTCCGGCGCAATACTCCCGGATATTCGTCAGACTTTGATAATCAAGCTCGCGAAAGTCTCCGGGCAACAGGCACCCGTCCAGGTCAATGAGAATTAGTCGCACATTACTCATCTGGCGAAGCCACCCTTTCGGCCCTTAAAACAAAAAACCCGCTGGATTGATCGGCGGGGTAGTAGACTTCTGCTGGGGGCTCTTTCACGTGTTCCCCAGCCTTACCACGGAGCCAGCACAGATGAAGCTGCACTGTTGGGACTATTAACCCTCCGCTTCACCGGAGAGCATCCCTAGACCTTGCTCAAAATCCCCAGAACATCGTTCCTTAGCTGGATTATACCAGAACACTTCCCATACTGCAATAACCAGTAGGGATGACCCTGTCGAGAATTATTGCTTGCTGGGACGCGAAAAAATTATCCGCCAAGCCACCGCCACCAGTCCCAATATCAAAAAGACCCCAATGATGTCCAGAAAAACCGGCATCAACACCATCCTCTATTGCTCCTGAAGTTGTTTGGTACGCTGCGATTGCGGCACGGGACGCGCCATCGACAGTAGAAACGTCAGCATCCCTAAAGCCAGGAAGGCCATAAACCCGGCTTCAACAATCTCGCGGTTTGAGCGCATGCCATAACCCCCTTAATTAATAGGGTGGTTATTTGCCTCAATCCTATGCATCCTAAATTGCCTAGGTTGGCTCCCGCGCGGATTCTAACACGAATTCAGCCCACCTCTGCCGTGTGATGTACGGTAAATGGTATGGTACGGCGGGTGCAATTATTACCGGATCAAAACGCGCAGGCAATAATCCGTTATCTGTTCTTTAATACCCGGCTGGGCGAAGTACTCCTCCAGGGTCTGTTCCCGTAGCGACTCGATTACTTCCCGACGCAAGAAATACTGAAAACAGATCATAATCACGGTCATTGCAGACGCCTATCGTTCAGGCGGAAACTTCGCTTTCTCCAGTCTTGTGGACGCCATCGATGAAGGAGTCCAACGCGAGATTTTCCGTACCGATTTGGATGTGGTTGATGCTGCAATGACCGTGATTATGATCTGTTTTCAGTATTTCTTGCGTCGGGAAGTAATCGAGTCGCTACGG
>JAHRFU010000095.1 GCA_019084485.1 Desulforudis sp.
AGGTCGGCGTGGTGTAGGGCGATGGCCTCGATGGTGCGGGGCTCTTCTACCGCTCCCCACTCCCTGATCCCGTGGTGTGAGAGGATCATGTGTTCCAGGGCCATGGCGTATTGCTGCGGGAAGTCCGGCATCGCTTGAAATGCTGTGCGCAGGATGTCCCGGCCGAGGACGATATGGCCACCGACCAGGAGGGCGCGGTCGAGCTGCGGGAAGCCGACAGTGAAGGCGTACTCCTCGGTCTTCCCGATGTCGTGTATCAACGCTCCGGCGATGAGGAGCGAGGGGTTGATCGTTTCCGGGTACAGCCGGGCGACATGGCGGCAAAGGCCGGCAACCTCTAGGCTGTGTTCCAGCAGGCCGCCCAGGTAGGCGTGATGGATCTTCTTGGCCGCTGGCGCCTGCACATATTTCGCCAGCAGGTCGCCAGTGAAGAGGGTCTCCAGGAAAGACCGCAGCGGGTCGTCATCTATATCGTTAATCAACTCGCGTAGTTCGGCGAGCATGTCTTCGGCCGCGCGGGGGCTGCTGGGGAGAAACAGCGTGAGATCGATGCCGTCCAGGCGCTGGACGCATTTCTCCACGTTGACCTGGAGTTCGCCGTTGTACTCAGTGACGACCCCTTTCACACCCACAATGTTCCCCTCATTCAGCTGGGCCTGCATTTGCTTAGCCAGAGTGCTGTCCCAGACGCGGGCCTCGACGGTGCCGGTCCGGTCACCCAGGCGGAGGCGTAGGTACAGGTCACCGCTTTTAGTGTTGGCCGGCGAGAAGCCGATTACGGCGAACCAGTTGTTGACCGCAGTACCTTCTTTCAACTCGGAAACCCACTGTTTGATCACGATGCATCCCCCTGCTCATCTTTCTTGGAAGCACGACCAGCTTGTGGTTATTATACTAGATCGGTTACCCCGTGGGCTGTCAAGAGTGGTAAATGTGATTTACATTACTAAACCCGTAGGGCATAATATGGGCAGGAGGGACTGTGATGACTGCGGAACCTACTGAACTCGGACGGCGCATCCGGGCGCTCCGGGAGGAAAAGGGGCTCACCCTGACCGAACTGGCCGAGCGGGCCAACGTGACCAAAGGGTACATCTCTCAGATCGAGTCCGGAACGATCAAGAAGGTGGCCGCGAACCACCTGTTCGACATTGCGCAGCTCCTGGGCACGGAGGTCGGCTATCTGCTGGGCAAGAAGGTGGTTTATAGCCAGAACAGGACAGATGCTATGCCCGGTGAACTTAGGGAGTTGCAGGAGAAGTACGACGTGCCGCCGGAGGACATCCGGATGTTGGCCGATATCCAGTTTCGAGGGGAACGGCCGAAGACCCTGGAGGGGTGGCATTTCATTTATCAAGCCATCAAACACGGTCAGAAGATGTAAGGGGTGCGGAGCTGTAGAGCTTTGTGAATGGTACAAATATTGGAGCCCGGACCCCGTGGTGAGGTCCGGGCTCCAGCACATCAGGCCTTTGCGGATGTACCAGGCGACTGACCGGGAACAATACCGGGATACAGAGAAGGAAGCTTGACATCTTCATCGTACAGGACCTTATCCAGATTCTTGGGCATAGTGGACATCTCCATGTAGAAGCAGAGCCAGATCATCATCCCCACGCCGACCAGCCACCAGACGATCTGCCAGATCCAGAGCAGCGGGAAGCCGGCGATCCAGACATTCACGTTACCACCAGGGCAGTCCCCCGGCATAGTATAGTGGACCCAGAAAACTAGACACGAAACACGCAAATCTTAAGCTATACTGTGAATATGAGAAAGAGATATCCGTCAAGCTTTAAGGCCCAGATTGTACTGGAAATTCTTAAGGAAGAAAAGACCATTTCCCAACTGGCCTCGGAACACGGCATCCACCCCACTCAGCTACACCGGTGGAAAGCTCAGGCCATTGAGAATATGCCGTACTCGTTTTCCGATGGCGCCAAGAACCTGGAGAGTCTAAAGGCCAGTTACGAAAAGCAAACCGAGGATCTCTACGCCGAAATCGGCCGACTAACCACGAAACTTTCGTGGTTGAAAAAAAAAGGTGTCCGAGTTGACTAGAGAACAACGGCTCCTTTTGCTGGACTGGCACAACCCGGATTTTCCGGTAAGCCTTCAGGCGGAGCTGTTAGGGTTGAGTCGTTCAGGCCTGTACTATCGGCCCGTTCCCCCGTCCGCCGAGGAGCTTCGGCTCAAGAACCGTATCGATGAGCTCTATACGCAGCGCCCATTTTACGGTTCTCGCCGGATCACCGCCCAGTTGCGGCGAGAGGAATTCGTTGTGAACCGCAAGGCTGTCCAGCGGCATATGCGCGAGATGGGGATCGCCGGCATCTGTCCCGGACCTAACCTCAGCAAACGCAACAGCGAACACCGGGTCTACCCCTATCTGCTGCGCGGTCTCAAGGTGGCCAGTCCCAACCACGTGTGGGGCATCGACATCACCTACATCCGTCTCCAAAACGGGTGGATGTACCTGGTGGCCCTGCTCGACTGGTACTCACGCTACGTGGTCAGCTGGGAGCTCGATCAGAGCCTGGAGGTCTCCTTTGTCTTGGCCGCCGTCGGCCGCGCCCTCAATCAAGCGAAGCCGGTCATCCTCAACAGCGACCAGGGCAGCCAGTTCACCAGCCCGCAGTACATAAGGCTTCTGCAGGAAACACAGGTTGAAGTCAGCATGGACGGCAAGGGCCGGGCAACCGACAACATCTTCACGGAACGCCTCTGGCGCAGTCTCAAGTACGAGGAGGTCTACCTACACGAGTACCGGACTCCAAGGCAAGCACGACAAGGGATTAACGACTACTTGCAGTTCTACAACAACAAGCGACTGCACCAATCCCTGGAATACAAGACCCCGGCGGAGGTCTACTTCAAAACGCCTCAGGAGGTGACTCTCTAAACACAACCGATCCACTACCCAATGATTAACATTACTAGGCATTGGCGATCCCAGATTTAGGCTAAACCGCCCACCAATATCCAACCAGGAGAGGAGGACCCTGTAGCTTAAACTTTAGAAATTTGTGTCTTGACAATGGGGTCCACCTTG
>JAHRFU010000005.1 GCA_019084485.1 Desulforudis sp.
GCTTTTGGCCCGCTACCTTGCTTGCCTACGCTTAAACCAACCAGTTGCCTGGGTGGCTCCAAGGCTAGCTACCGGTTGTTGGCTAAACTTTACCGGGTGGGGTTCGCACCCACTATGTGACACGACCTAGCTCGGCCGCACAGCCTGTCCCCGATTCCCGCCCTAGCAGATTCCTCTGTCACGTACGTTTTTGTGGAGGCAATCCCTCAGGAAAGCGCATAGCACCTCACAACAATTTTCATATTTACGGGTATCATCCCATCTGCAAGCCCGCCAATCCGATGGCTGACAGCAGCACCGCCGCCGATATGGCCAAGAGCCACGTGGCCCACCAGAGCAGGGCCACGGACTGTCGTATCGTCTCCGGGCCGGGAGGCGCAAACTCTCCACCCAAGTATGGCTTCTCTGACACCACACCGCCGTAACTGGAACGCCCTCCTAGGCGGACACCGAGGGCTCCCGCATACAGCGCCTCTCCGTGACCGGCATTGGGGCTGGAATGGGCCAGACGGTCACGCCAACCCACACGCCAGGCCTGGCGGGCGGAAAGACCGGCTGCCTTGGCTGCGGCCGGGATTAGAAGCAGCGCCAGACGCGCCGGAATAAAGGCCGCGGCGTCATCCAGGCGGGCACCAGCCCAGCCGAACTGCCGGTAACGCTCATTCCGGTAACCGACCATCGAGTCCAGAGTACTCACCGCTTTGTACATCCAAGCACCCATTGCCCCGAAAAGGACCGTATAGAAGAGCGGGCAAAATACCCCGTCCACGGTGTTCTCACTGACCGTCTCCACTGCCGCCCGGCGTACCTCTTGCTCATCCAGGCTACCGGTGTCCCGGCCGACAATCATCGCCAGGCGCGCCCGTGCGCCCGGCAGGTCATCCCGCCGCAGCCGACTGTCCACCGCCAAGGCCTCGTCCGCAAGGCCGCGCGGGGCGATAGTCAGGTAGACCAGCAGTGTTTCCACAGCCAATCCCCACCAGAGACTCTGATAGGTGAAATACAGGAGTCCCCAGACTGAGACCCCAGTGAGGGCCACCACCCCGGCTGCCATCAGCGTGCCCGACAGCTTCAGGGGCAGGGGCAACACCCGCAGCTTCTCCCCGGTTCTGATCAGGAAGCCGATCATCCGGATCGGGTGCGGCAGCCAGCGCGGTTCGCCGAGGAGGCGATCGAGGGCCACTGCCGCCAGGATCACCCCGGCCCTATAGACCAAGAATTCCGTCAAGCCTGTCCACTCCGATCCTCATTTCTAACAGATCCGCAACCCGGTCCAGGTCCCGCTGCCTACGCTCGGCATAGGAGGTTGCACCTGTCCCCTTAGGCGGTAAACCGGCCAGGTGGCGCATCCGAACCACCCACTGTTCCCGAAAACGGTCGTCGTCAAAACACCCGTGCAGGTAGGTTCCGGCGACCAGACCGATTTCCGAGACACAGCCTTCAGGCTGGGCCTCCCCCCCGTCTTCGCCGAGGAGAAAGAGCGGGCGGCCGCCGCATAATCGGGAAAACCCCATATGGATTTCGTACCCCTTGACCGGCAACCCGCCGGGGATACCCCAGACCCCCTCTGCGGTAATTCCCTGCACCTGAACCGTGCGCTTCTCTGCCTCAAACCAAGTAGTCACCGGCAGGAGCCCCAGTCCGGGCAACTCACGGGATCCGTCCCGGATGGTTTCGCCCAGCATCTGGTAACCGCCGCAAATGCCCAAAAGGGCACCACCCCGGGCGGCATATTCTTTAATGGCCTGGCCCAACCCGCGCTGATGCAGCCATTCCAGATCAGACAGGGTTTCCTTACTGCCCGGAATGATCACGACGTGCGCCGACACCAGGTCGGATGGCCGGTCGACATAGCGTACAGCCACCCCATCCGTCGTCTCCAGGGGCAGAAAATCGGTATAGTTAGCCATTCGAGGTAGCCGAATCACGGCTACCTCGAGATCATCTGCGCCGGGTACTCGACCCCGTCCGGCAAGACCGACCGAGTCTTCCTCATCCAGGTGAAGATCGGCCAGGTAGGGCAGCACCCCAAACACTGGGCGGCCCGTCCGCTCCCGGAGCAGTTCCAAACCGGGTTCCAGGAGACGCTCATCCCCCCGGAACTTGTTAATCAGGTAGCCGGCCACCAGCTTCCGCTCCCGTACGGCCAAAAGGTCCATTGTGCCAAGCAGGGCTGCAAACAGGCCCCCACGTTCGATATCGCCCACAATCAACACCGGTGCCCGGGCGTAGAGTGCCACTTCCATGTTCGCGATGTCGTTCCGCCGGATGTTAATCTCCGCCGGACTGCCCGCGCCCTCGGCAATCACTATTTCACAGCGTTCCCGCAGGCGATCCAGAGCCCCGGTTACCACCGGCCACAGCTCTTCCTTGAGCGCATAATATTCGTACACGTTGTATACCCCGCGCGGACGCCCCAGCACCACCACCTGGCTACCCTTCTCGCCCGTGGGTTTAAGCAGGATCGGGTTCATTTCCACGTGGGGCGGCACCCCAGCCGCCTCGGCCTGCAGAGCCTGGGCGCGGCCAATCTCTCCCCCGTCCGGGGTGGCGAAGGAGTTCAGCGCCATGTTCTGGCTTTTGAACGGGGCCACCGAGAAGCCGCGCCGCGCATACAGTCGGCAGAGTCCGGCCACCACCAGGCTTTTCCCGGCTGAGGAGGCCGTCCCCTGAATCATAAGCACCCGCGCCGCCACTACTCCACACCCCTGACAAAACCGGTGATAGCGGCGACCAGTCGCTCATTTTCCGCTGCCGTACGCAGCCCGATCCGAAAGTGCCGCTCGGACAGGCCGGCAAAGGTAGAGGCATCGCGCACGATCATCCCCCGCTGTTTCAGGAAAGCATTCAGGGCAGCAACGGTTTTACCATCCGGTAGCAGGCCGAGCAGAAAGTTGGCCTCTCCGGGATAGACCAGGACACCGGTCATGTGCAGGGCCGAAGCAACCCTGACCCGCTCGGCTCTAACGTATTTCCTGGTACGATCGGCGAAAGACCGGTCGGCCAGCAGCAGGCCGGTCAGGTGTTCGGCCAGCCCGTTCACGCTCCAGGGGTCCTTGGCCCGCACCAGCGCAGCCACCGTCTCCCGTTCCGCCAACAAATAGCCGAGGCGAAGCCCGGGAATGGCATAGAACTTGGTCAGTGAACGCACCGCGATCACCCCCCGCCGCAGGGGGAAAGCCGGTGAGGAAGGTTCCGACGGTGCACAGAAAGCCAGGAAAGACTCGTCCAGCACGGTATATACCCCGTCGGTATCCAACAGCTGATTCAGCCGACGGATGTCGGGAAACTGTCCTGTCGGGTTGTTCGGGTAACCCAGAAAAACCAGATCCCCGACGCCCGGCCGCAGGGTCTCCCATTCCGGCTCAAAGCGTCCGTCTAGCACTTTATATGGCAGGCGCACAACCGGAATACCGCAGGACTCCGCTGTTGCCCGGTATTCCGAATAACAGGGCTCAACCACCCAGACCCGATTCGGCCTGAGTACCTTGACTAACAGACTGATTAACTCTGTCGCACCGTTTCCGACCAGCACCTCCGCCGCATCCTGTTGCAGCCAGTCAGCTACGGCACGACGGGCCGGTTCCGCATCCAGGGACGGGTAACGGGTCAGCAACGGCAGGCTCTGCGCCAGAATCTCCGCGACACAGGCCGGCGGTCCGAGCGGGTTGATACTTACGCTGAAGTCCAGTAACCCCTCGGTGCGGTGTCCCCCGTGGTCCGTATTCATTCGTTTCCTCCCAGCAGGCGCCGGAGCACTTGCGGTGCCGAGGCAAAGTGCAGGTGTAGGTAGGACGCGAAGACCGGTCCGGCCTGCCATCCTTCCTCCCGCACCAAATCACCGGCGGCCTTCCTTACGGTCAGGCTGGCCTTGGTCCCCGGCAGGCTTTCCGCCTCGGAATAGTGGAACAGGTGGGCCCGGACTGCCTCCCCCGCCTTAAGGATGGCGGTATCGGTGTCGGCCCGGGCGGTCACGTAGCCCAGAGACAGTCTTCGCCCGGTCATTCGGGTGCGCACGGGAAGTAGCCCGGCCATTTGATGGTCGGCTCCGCCCAGGTCGGTCAGGCCCTCCCCCAGGTACATCAGGCCCCCACACTCCCCGTAGATCCGGCCCCCGCTGCGGACGAAGGCCCGGACGGAGTCCAGCATCCCCTTGTTGGCAGCCAGAGCACCGGCGTGCAGTTCGGGATACCCTCCCCCGAAGTACAGCAGGGTGCAGTCGGGAGGAATGGCACCGTCGTGCAGAGGACTGAAGAAGACTGTTTCCGCACCGTGGTGGCGCATCAGGTCCAAATTGTCCTGGTAAAGAAAACTGAAGACCTCGTCCAGAGCTACTCCGACCCTGCCAATTATTGGTTCGGGAGCAGGACTGAAGACGCGATTTTCCACAGGAGCAAGCGGGGGTGCGTCGGAAGCCAGATCCTGAAGCGCTTCCACGTCAACATACCGCTCAACAGTCGTGGCCAGTCGCTCGTATATCTCTTCCCAGGATTGCTCGCCCCCCGTGTGCAGTCCCAGGTGTCGTTCCGGAATCACCTTGTCCGTGCCTCGCGGGATTATCCCCAAAACCGGCAGTCCGCAGTGTCCGGTAATCGCCTTCTCGACCAGGGAAGCATGCCGGGGTGAACCGACCCGGTTCAAGATCACACCCGCAATCCGTACCGCTAGATCGAAGCGCTGAAAACCAAGCACCGTCGCCGCAACACTCGCCCCCTGCCTGGCCACATCCACCACCAGAATTACCGGAAGCGAGAGCAAATCCGCCATCTCCGCACTGGAAGCGCGTGCCGAGCCGTCGGCGAGGCCGTCAAACAGGCCCATCACGCCTTCTACTATGGAGATGTTCGCACCCACACCAGCCCTCTGGAAAAGCTCAACCGAGGCGGTTCTGCCGATCAGCCAACCGTCCAGATTTCGCGACCCGCGCCCGGCAGCCCGGGTGTGGTGACCGGGGTCGATGTAGTCCGGGCCAACCTTGAACGGCTGCACTGCCAAACCGCGCCGGGAAAAAGCACGCAGCAGCCCGAGTGTAACCGTAGTCTTGCCCTGTCCACTGGCCGGTGCCGCGATCATCAACCGCGGGTAATGTTGTAGCAGTTCGTTTTTGCCCATTCTTAGTTATCACCTTCAAAAGTTAAATAAGTTAAGCCTCGACCCC
>JAHRFU010000089.1 GCA_019084485.1 Desulforudis sp.
CCGGTGTACGTTGCGTAATAAGTAACTTCACCATCTTCTTCCGTAAACCGGACCAGGCGCGCATCCTCGATTCCCCGGCTTTCGCTTTCAATAACCGGGAACAGGACACGGCCGGAGATCCGGGTATCGGAACGGAATCGCACTGCATAAACGTTCTTCTGCATCCAATCCAGGGTTTGGCGGAGTTCGGATTGAAACCGTTTACCCAGGTTCTTCCTGCCGTCCATCCGGTCAATCTGCTCGTTCAAGTCCGTGGTAGTGAAGAGCTCCGGTAATTTCTGCAGCAATAAGGTAAGTGACTTACCTTGTAGTCCTCTGCTCCTCAGTTTTGCCTCGAAAAGTCCTTTATCAAAGGCTGCCCCATTAGGAAGCAGTTCGGGGGTTTCCACGTGACAACTGATCGGTTTGGTAAGAATCTGGTAGTGGTCATCAATGATACATGACCGGAACTCCAGGGAAGATATGTGACCCTCACCTACACAACGGAAGGTCATAAAGTACTTCGTCTGGCCTTCCCTGAGGTTGGCCTGGTTAGGATGAAGTGTAATGGACGGATTGAGAACGCCGGCGGCCTGTATGGAATATTCGCTGGTGAAGTAGGCGCCGAGAAGCAGCTTCCGGTTGTCCGACAGGACCACTTCTTCCGGAACAAGATGGGCCACAGCCTGAAAATTCCTTTGCAGAGCCTCAATGAACCGCCTGTGCCGGTGCGCAAATTCTTCCATCACCTGATCCAGCAGGGATGCGGTTTCTTCCTCGGAGATACTCAAAACCCGATCAATAATCCGTCGAACCCGGTCCTCGCCTCCAGGGATGAACAGCCGCGTTATGATGCGGGAACAATCGGCCTGCCTGATCTCGACTCTTCTGGTGGCGACAATGTGCGATGTACCGGTATGTGACATTATAATCAACCTACCTTTTCCGGCTTCTTGTTGAATATTGTAGTATGAAAACCAGTCCGATGTGTCTTGTTTATCCTGACGTCGAGTCGGTCTAGTGGCCGTCTAACTCAGCCAGTATCTCTTTGGTCTTCTCCAGCAACAGCACCCTGTCACCGCGCGTTTCAACGTTGAGGCGGATGACAGGCTCCGTGTTGGACATACGCAGGTTAAAACGCCAACGTTCAAACTCCAAGCTGATTCCATCTGTCTCATCTACATCCAGCGCCCGAGCCTCGTACTTTGCCCGGACACGGGCAATCGTCTTACCCGGATCGGTAACCCTTCGGTTGATCTCACCGCTAATCGGAAAAAGACGCATCCTCTCGTCCACCAGTTCCGAAAGCTTCTTCCCCGTCCGGCTCATAATCTCCAGAACCATCAACCAGGGAATCATTCCGCTATCGCAATAGGCAAAATCACGGAAGTAGTGGTGGGCCGACATCTCCCCTCCATACACGGCATCCTCGGCGCGCATCCGCTCCTTGATGAAGGCGTGACCGGTCTTACTCCGTACCGGTATGCCACCAGCCTCTTGGACTACTTCAATCGTGTTCCAGGTCAGCCTCGGGTCATGGATGATTCTGGCTCCCGGATGACGTTTCAGGAGGTGGCTGGCCAACAGGCCAACCATATAGTAGCCCTCGATGAAAGACCCACTCTCATCGAACAGAAAACAGCGGTCATAGTCACCGTCCCAGGCAATCCCCATGTCGGCTCCGGCCCGCCGCACCTCTTCCGCCGTGACATGCCGGTTCTCCGGCAGGAGCGGGTTCGGCACTCCGTTGGGGAAGCTGCCGTCGGGCTCGAAAAAGAGCTTGGTAAACTTAAAGGGCAGGTGTTTCTCCAGTTGATCAATAATTAAGCCGGCACCGCCGTTACCGGCGTTGCAGACCACCTTCAAGGGCTTAAGCCTCGGGATGTCGACGTAGCTGAGTAGGTGCGCGACATATCCTGGATTAATATCGAAGCGTTCAACCGTCCCCGGTACAGCACTGGGCGACCCTTGATTCAGGCGGTCTCCAGTGAGGATGGTCTGGATCTCGTGCAACCCGGAATCACCACTGATCGGCCGGGCCTGTTCGCGGACCAGCTTCATGCCGTTGTAGTCTACGGGATTGTGACTGGCGGTAACCATTATCCCACCGTCGACATCGAGATCAAACGCCGCGAAATAGACTCCCTCGGTACCACAGAGCCCGATGTCCAGTACATCTACGCCGCTTGAGGTCAGACCCCTGATCAAAGCCCGGCTCAAAGCAGGGCTCGACAGACGGATGTCGTGGCCGACTACCACCCGCTGGGGCTGGAACAAACCAGCATAGGCCTGTCCGATAGCGCAGGCCAGGTTTTCGTCCAGGTCATCAGGAACCCGCCCGCGGATGTCGTAGGCTTTGAAGCAAGTGATTGCGAACTGTTTTAAGTTCAATTCCATACTCTCCCTCCTCCGACCAGCCTTATGGTAGAGCAGACTCCACGAGTTTCTTCAGTTCTTCAGCCCGTTTACGCGGGACAATCAGGGTCTTTTTCCCGGAACGGACAATAATAAGGTCGCTCACCCCGATAAGGGCGATGGTTTCATCAGGGTCTTCACTGAACACCAAGTTGTAACGGGCGTCCAATACCCTGACCCGACCCCGGCAGGCGTTACCCTGGGTGTCTTTTTCGATAAAAGCTTCGAGAGCCAGCCAGCCACCCACATCACTCCAGGAGAAGGGAGCACCCACAATCCTAACGTTGGCGGTCTTTTCCATCACCCCGTAATCAATGGATATCGAAGGAATCTCCGCAAAGGCCTGGTGCAGGGCTGCAGGCCATTCCGGCTTGCCGTCGAATTGCATCAGAGGTCGAAGGCAGCGCAGGTGCTCGGGCAGGTGCTGTTCAATCTCGGCGAGAATGGCGTCGGTCGTCCAGACAAACATCCCGCTGTTCCACAAAAATATCCTCTTGGCCAGGTAGGCCTCGGCCGTCTGTCTGTCCGGCTTCTCTTTAAAGCTGAGCAACCTGTAATGAACGCACCCATTGTCGGTGGCAATCTCTTCACCGCGCTCCAAATAACCATACCCGGTGGCTGCGTGATCGGGTTGGATCCCAAAAGTGCACAGGGCTCCGTCCCTGACGGATGCTTGGACTGCCGATAGGACCGCCTTTTGAAACTCATTAACGGGCCGAATGACGTGGTCGGCCGGTAACACGATCATCACCGGGTTACCAAAGCGTTTCCGGCACAAAAACGCCGCCAGAGCTACCGCACCGGCCGTATCCCGGCGCACGGGTTCACCAATAACGTTACCTTCGGGAATCCCGGGTAGCTGTTCCCGCACCAGAGGAACGAACCTCTGGTTGGTGAGCACCAGCGTCCGTTCCGGCGAAACGAGACCGGCAATCCGGTCGTAAGTGCCCTGCAGCATGGAACGATCACCGAAGAGGGTAAGAAACTGCTTGGGATTTTCCGTTGTGCTGAGTGGCCAAAAACGGGTTCCCACCCCACCAGCGATGATTACCGCCACGAGACCTGTCGGGTCGATTCTGATCATCGTCTTACCACCTTCTGTGAAAGGACACGTCAGTAACGACGTGTCGGTCAATACCGTGCAACTATGGTAAGGCTTGTCGAGAGTGACTAAGACAGAGACCGACCAAGTCGTCAATTCTGGCTGTGCCAGCGCACATCACAAGGTCGGCACCACCCCAGTAAAGCTTCAGCGTACCGTCGTCCTCCGGCACGGCCCCGCATGTGAAGACGACATTGTGGACATAACCGGCAATCTCCCATGGGTCTTCAGGCTGAAGGATCCAGTCATCCGCCACACCCAGTACACGGGAGGGGTCATTCAAGTCGTGCAGGGCTACACCAAGCCGGTAGACAGAACCGTCCATGGTTGGGAACACCCCGTGGTAGATGTGCAGCCATCCCTGAGGGGTCTTAATCGGGGTCGCCCCTGGCCCGATCTTCATCTCGTCCCAATGATACTGAACGGGCTTCATCACTACCTTCGCGTTTCCCCAGTAGACCAGGTCCGGCGAATAGGAGATCCAGATCGACCAAGGTGAAATGTCCGAGTGCGGGCGGTCCAGACGGGCATACAACCCGTCAAACCGCTCCGGGAAGATAACCACGTTACGGTAATCGGCCTGGGTAATCAGCGCCACCCGTTCAACCTGCCTGAAATCCCGGGTTCGGGCGAGCGCCACACGCACCCCATGTCTGGAATAAGCACTATAGGTAAGCAGATATTCACCTTCGATCGGACAAATTCGCAGGTCTTCCACACCAAACTCTTCGTACTCTGCGAAAACCCCCTCTGTGGCCGGGACCAAAAAGGGTTCTGGATGAACGCGGAATGAAAACCCGTCCTCACTCTCGGCCAGGCCGATGATCGACCGGCCGTTTCGGCGGTGTGAGCGAAAAAGCATTACATAGCGCTCGTTGCACTTCACTACCCCGGCGTTGTGAACGGTGGCGACAGGATAGGGTACATCCTCCCGTGTCAGTATCGGGTTACGCTCATAACGTTCAACAAGCGGTCTTGACATATGTGACCCTCCTTTTAACCAGTTAGTCAGGAAATCCGGTTTGGGAGATTTGGCGGTACACCCTCAGGTAATCTCCGGCCATCCGGGCCACCGAAAACCGGGTTTCCACCGACTTCCGACACTGAGCGCGGTCAATCGCCGCAACCAACTCAACTACTTGCACCGCTTCATCAACCCCGGAAACCAGTAGACCGTCTATCCCGTTTCGGATCAACTCCGGCATGCTGCCGCGGTTGAACGCGATCACCGGAGTTCCGCATGCCATTGACTCGATGATGGAAAGTCCAAAGGGCTCATCGAAGTTGATAGGATGCAGCAAGGCATAGGCCCGGCCAAGCAGTTCATCACGCTCCCGCGGGCCGACACTCCCGACATAGGTGCAGTGGTGGTTGTCCAGGTACGGCTTGATCTCACGCTGGTAGTAGTCCTGGTCCTGAATGATCCCTGCTATGAGCAACTTCCGGCCGGCACGCCGCGCAATCTCGACCGCCTCCCGCGTCCCCTTGTCGTGGTGGATCCGGCCAAAAAACAAGAGATAGTCCCCGGGCTCGGATCGGAAGGAAAATTCATCAACCTTGATGCCGTGGTGGATGGTGGCGATATAGTCTAATTCTGGCGACCGGTCTGAATCGCTGATCGAAACATAGGAAACCCGGTCGTTGTATTTCCGGTAAACGGGCAGAATCCCGGGTGAGGAAAATCCATGAATGGTGGATAGCACCGGTGTCTCCACCAGGCCACTGTAGCTCAGGGGTAGGAAATCGAAGTGATTGTGAATAAGATCAAAATCGGTGGCC
Organism: Desulforudis sp.; assembly: GCA_019084485.1. Lineage (GTDB taxonomy): Bacteria > Bacillota > Desulfotomaculia > Desulfotomaculales > Desulforudaceae > SURF-60. Next base: position 5,276 of record JAHRFU010000089.1, read on the forward strand.
GCTTCAAAAACCTCGGAAATGTGCAGGCACTCCCACACTTTCGGGTCCATCGACCGGTTCTCTTCGTAACCGGCACTGCAGACCGACCGCAGCCGCCCTGCAGTCTTTGAATCAGCCGTCGCAAAAAGAGTGACGTCAACCCCTCTTGCCACCAGTTCTTCCGTTAAGAGGGAAACCACCCTTTCCCAGGGGCCGTAGTGGCGCGGCGGCGTTCTCCAGGCAATCGGTGAAAGCATGGCGATACGCACTGTTCCACATCCTCTGGAAAGCCTGATAAAACCTTCGACTCTGTGATAATAATAACATAGTAATCCAGCAAATGTTAAGAATGAACGCAAAAGCCGCCTTCCTCTTGAATAAGAAGACGGCTCGTTGATTTCTTGGCTCCGCGAGTAGGACTCGAACCTACAACCCTCCGGTTAACAGCCGGATGCTCTACCATTGAGCTATCGCGGAATGGTGTTGGTGCCACCCGGATGAACAGGTTGCACAAGCGATATTATAGTATGCCAGAAGTTCCGTGTCAAGATTCCAAGGTTTCGATTAACCTCCGACTCCTAACTTCCCACTTCTATCAATCGTATCGGCCAGCCGATACTTTCCTACAGTCCCACCTCTAACTTCTCACTTCTCACTTGTATCAATCACTCCGGAATCAGCCCCGCCGACTCCTTTTTCTGCTTCCGGCTTCCGACCTCCGACCTCTGGCCTCTGACTTCCATTTTGGTGGGCCCACGTGGATTCGAACCACGGACCTCACGCTTATCAGGCGTGCGCTCTAACCAACTGAGCTATGGGCCCAAAACGTAACCAACCCTTATTCTACAACCGAATGCCTACTCAGGTCAACCACCAGATGCTGGTGCGTCTGTCACCTATGACCGCCCAATCAGCCCGATACGCCGGAAAGCCCGCCCCAGCGGCGAGAAGCGGATATCCACAGCCGCTTCCGGACAGAGTTCGTGGCAGCAGTAGCACCGGATACAATTTTTGTCGTCAATCACCGCATGCCGGTTACGAATGGTGATTGCCTGCTGCGGACAGGCATTGACGCACAGTTTACAGCCTGTGCAAATGTGAGCCTGCGGTTCCGGACGCGGAGTGAAGGAGTAGCGGGTGCGGCCGATCAGCCACTCCGCCATTCTCTCGGAAACCACGCCCAGACGATCAAAGGCGCGCGGATTCTTCGCCATCGAAGATGGCAATTTAAACCCGGGAAGTGAGATATCTTCGCGCTGCGCGCCCAAAACTTCGATGTCCTCCACCCGACCGCTCCACCAACCCCGGCGAACCGCCGCCTGCAGCAGTTCCAGGCGCATTGGATCCAATCCGATCAAATCGCAGGCGACCGCATCCAGGGCGGCTGCGTTGGAAGAAGCCAGAAGCACCCCGGCATGACGCGGCCGGCCGCGCAAACCCGGGCCGTCACCTTCCATGGCAAGTACCCCGTCCATAACGTGCAGTGCGGGGCGTACCGCCACGATCAGATCAAGCAGCATCTCGGCGAACCGATCCAGCGTGGGCAGCTTGCCGTGATAGCCCACCTTTGCCACACCGGGCACCACCCCGAAGAGGTTCTTGGTCGCGCCGGTAAACCAGGTGAACATGTGGGTTTTCAGCTTGGGCATGGAGATGAGGACATCGGCCTCCACGGCCGGACGGATTACTTCAAAACGCTTGATCAGCACCCCGTCAGGATTAGAAACCGAAACGACGGTGGTGTCAAAGTTCAACTCCGCCCCGGTGCGCGCAGCGACGTCCTGCAGGCCGGACACGCGGTAGGCACGTCTTAGACCCCCCGGAGTGTAGGGCACAGCACCCGGGCTGTCACCGATAACCGGGTGAGCGCCCAGCGCCTGAACCATACGCACCATCGCTTCCACCACCGCCGGGTGGGTAGTAATGGCCTTTTCCGGATCGGCTGCCATGAGCAGGTTAACCTTGAGCAGCACCCGCTGGCCGGGCTGAACAAAGCGCTCCAGTCCGCCTAGTAAATCAAGGCTTTCTTTGAGGGCTGCGCTAACAAGTTTCGGGTCGTAATCGGCGCACGGTATCAGACTCACTGTTTCGGACACTGTCTTCTCCTCAAAGGTAAAATGAATTCCAGGCTTAGTTTACCATAAAATGAAAGTACTCAAACAAGGGTAAGGGATGTACTAATTTCAAAAACGATGGGTAACAGACCGAAAATCGTGTGGTATAATCCACCCCAGATAGTTAGTTGAGCTAGTGGCGGGAGAGCCGCCGGACATCTGAATATGGAGAGGAGCTGAGATGAGCTTTAGCCGAGCGGAGATAGCCAAGCTGAGTTATTCCGCATTTTTGCCGGGCTCTAGAGCCTGGCATTATCATTTTTATAGAGGTATTCCGAAATGAGTAACACCCTGAATCCTGAACTCAATTAAGATCGAGAACCTGACCCACCGCTATCCAGATGGAACCGAGGCCCTCCGCGGGCTGGACATGACCATCGGGAGAGGGGAAATGGTGGTGCCTCCGCATTCCCTCCCGGTTACGGACGGGGGACTTGGTCTCGGTACGGCCATGGCCCTGCGGATGTGTGCCATTGTGACCAGCTTTTTGGTGCTGCTGGGTACCACCCAGGCCCGCGACATCGTCTTGGTTCTGGTGGAGAGGTTTCGTGTGCCCTACGAATACGCCCTGATGTTTACGACCGCCCTGCGTTTCATCCCGACCTTTCTGAACGAGGTGCACACGATCAGCCAGGCGCAGCAGGCCCTCGGTCTGGACGCCGGCGGCTGGAATCCGGTGCGCAAGGTTCGGGCCTACGCTCCGGTGGCGATTCCCCTCACCCTGATGTCCCTGCGTAAGGCCGAACACCTGGCCGTGACGCTGGAGACACGGGGGTATGGATCCGGTATCCGCTCCTCCTACCGTAGAATGCAGATAACCACACCGGATTATGCTATACTGATCATGTTGTCCCTGGGCGTGGCTACGGCGATTATCGTACGCCTCCTCGGTTACGGGACTATGTAGCAATACTCGCAGAGGGGGAAACGCTTTGCCCGTAAAACTACTGATGGGTAACCAGGCCATTGCCTACGGTGCCGTGGAAGCCGGGGTTCAGGTGGCCACCGGATATCCAGGCACACCCTCATCGGAAATCATGGCCACGCTCTCCAAGCTTGCTTCCAAGCACAACTTCCATGCCGAATGGTCAGTCAACGAAAAAGTAGCCCTCGAAGTGGCTGCCGGAGCCGCTTTCGCCGGAGCCAGAGTCCTTTGTACCATGAAACAGGTGGGTCTCAATGTTGCCGGCGACCCCCTGATGACCCTGTCCTACCTCGGTGTCCGAGGCGGACTGGTGCTGTTGGTGGCCGATGATCCCGGGCCGCACAGTTCTCAGAACGAGCAGGACACTCGCTACTTTGCCAAGTTTGCCAAGCTGCCGATACTTGATCCGGCCAATCCGGCCGAAGCCCGGGAAATGGTCCGTTACGCCTTTGACCTGTCCGAGAAACTGGAACTTCCGGTCATTCTGCGCCCGACCACCCGTATCTGCCACGCCTATCAGGATGTGCGCATCTCCGATGAATACAACCCCCGTCCGGTGTCCGGTTTCAAGCGGAACCGGCAGTGGGTCGCCTTGCCGAGCGTGGCACGTCAGCGGCACCCGATCCTGAACAGGCAGCAAAAACAGGCTCGCACCATACTGGAACAGTCACCATTTAACGAGGAAAGAAAATGCGGGGAGCCCACTCGTACCGGCATCATCGCCTGTGGAGTCGCGGTGGGTTATGTCCACGAAGCGCTGGCTCTTTCCGGTCTGTCCGGAGAGGTGGATGTGTTGAAAATCGGAACCCCTTATCCTCTCCCGTTCGAACCGGTGTTGAGTTTCATCCGTCGGATGGACCAGGTGCTGATCGTAGAGGAACTGGAACCGGTCGTCGAGGAACAGGTCATTGCCCTGGCCTGGAAACACGGCCTGCCGGTTCGCATCAGCGGGAAGCACGACCATGTAGTCGGCCGCGAGGGTGAATTCGATGTCGACCGCGTACTGGCCTTCATCAGCACCTTTGCCGGAGTCGAAACCAAGGCCGTAGCCGCGTGGCCTTACCGGAACTGTGCCAGGGTTGCCGGATCTGCGTGAACGAACTGGGTTGTCCGGCGATTCAGCCGGGTGAGGACGCCCCGATCATTAATCACAACTGCGCAGGTTGCGCCCTGTGCGTGCGCATTTGCCCGTCCGGAGCGATTAGGATGGTAAATTTATGAAAAACTTTGATCTTGTAGTCGCCGGGGTAGGGGGTCAGGGCATCATCCTGGCTTCCCGTGTGATAAGCAACGCCGCTATCGCCGCCGGGATGGAAATCCGCACCTCGGAAGTGCTGGGAATGGCGCAGCGGGAAGGCCCGGTAACCAGCCAGGTGCGTATGGGCAAGAACCTTCAAGGGGCCTTGATCCCGGCGGGGCAGGCCGACGCCCTGCTTGGTTTTGAACTGTCCGAAACGGTCCGAAACCTGTACCTGTTGAAACCGGGCGGTACTGTGGTGACTTCCACCACTACAATCGTCCCGACTACCGTAGCACTAGGCTTATCCACCTACAACCGCGAGGAGTTGATGGCGCATCTGCGTCAGACCGTCTCCGCACTGGTGACCGTGGACACGGAACGACTGGCCCGTGAAGCCGGCAATGTTAAGGCTCTGAACAGCGTCCTGTTGGGTACACTCGCGGCCCTTGAAAAGCTCCCCATTCCGGCCGCCGCCCTGCGGGAAACCCTTTTGTCTATTGTTCCGCCCAAGCTGCAGGAAGTCAACGAGCGGGCCTTTGACCTTGGATACCGGAGTATAGGAGTGAGCTAAGAGTGTCCATCTCAGCGGAGCCGAGAAGAGCTAGAGTTGATTATCGTGACATTACAGCATTTCAGGAGCCCTTACTGAAGAAACTGGTTGATGCTCGACCTCCAGTCCACGGTGCTGATCGGAACATCCTCGTACGGACTGCTACTGGCGGAGGTGATCCACCGCCGAGGCTGCCGAAAAGACCTAGCCCTAAAACGGGGCATCTTCGGCTCCGAACGCTGGGGCGGGAAGATGCGCGGAAGGATTCAAAGCCTTTTAGGAATCGACACCTTCGAAGAAATCGCCGCCCAGCGGATGCAGCTTTTGTCCCCGCTGTTGGCGGAAGACGTGGATGCAGCCCGAGCCAGAAAACTCAAGACCCAGATCTGCGCACAGACCGGGATCTCCGAGCGTACCTTGCGCCGGTATCTGGCCCAGTACCGGGGAAATGGGTTCGGGGGCCTCAAGCCCAAGGGTAAGGGTGAACGCCTTAACAGGGATGCCATCCCGGCCCACATCCTGGAGCAGGCCATCCTTTTGGGCAGTTACCGGGGTCGGGGCTTTAATAGTTTTTATTTCTCACCAAATAGCAAAGACCCCTGGTTCATCTGAACCAGGGGTCTTTGTTAAAATTATTCCGGCGGCGACCTACTCTCCCGGGAAAACCCAGTACCATCGGCGCTGGAGGGCTTAACTGCCGTGTTCGGGATGGGAACGGGTGTACCCCCTCCGCTATAACCACCGGAAACTTTGA
>JAHRFU010000098.1 GCA_019084485.1 Desulforudis sp.
ACCAACCTGAGCGATGAATGGCCCTGGGGTCTCTGGATCGGATTCGACGTTCTGACCGGCGTGGCGATCGCCGGCGGCGGTTTCTCAACCGCCTTTATCGTGCACATCCTGCACAAACACAAGTACGAACCCATTGCGCGGGCAGTCCTGTTGACCTCGCTGATCGGCTACCTGCTGGTCATGGGCGGCCTCTTCCTCGACATCGGTCGTTACTACAACTTCTGGCGCCCCTTCGTATACTGGGGTCACCACTCGGTGCTGTTCGAAGTGTTTTGGTGCGTGTCCCTATACACCACAGTGCAGGTCCTGGAGTTCGGGAGTATCGCCTTTGAACGGATCAAGGTGAATAAGCTGAAGGCGCTCTTTGATAAGATGCTACCGGCGCTGTTCATCTTCGGGATTATGCTCCCGACGCTCCACCAGTCGTCGCTGGGCTCGCTGTACATCATCGCCATCGACCGGCTTTACCCGACCTGGTGGTCGATGCTGATCCCGGTGTTCTTCCTGACCTCGGCGGTGTTCGTCGGCCCGGCCATGGTCACCTTTGAAGGCTGGATGTCATCTAGGGCTTACAAGCGTGACTTTATGGCGGAGATGCCGGTGCTCTCCAGCCTGGTCAAGGTCAGCGCCTTCCTGTTGCTGTTCTACTTCATCCTGAAGATCGTTGACCTGACCTACCGCGGCGTCTGGCCGTATGTGTTCAACGGAACCCTGCAGGGGAACCTCTTCATTGTAGAGATCCTGTTTGGGATCCTGGTGCCGATGATCATGTACTTCACCCCGTCGATCCGGAACTCGGTCGGGGGCATCGTCACCGCTTCCGTCCTGGTAGTAGCCGGCGTCATCTTCAACCGGATGAACGTCGTGTTCACGGGGATGGCTCCCGCGTCAGGCGGTGCCTACTTCCCGCACTGGATGGAGTGGTCGGTCACCATCGGCTTGGTCGCCGCCGGCATCCTGGTGTACTGCTTCGTCGTGGAGAACTTTGCGATCTTCCACGAGGACCAGGAAGGGCATCACCACCACCCGGCTTCGCACGGGGCATCGGTGAAGGCTTAACCGGCCGATCGGTTTTCCCGGTTGCAATGGTAACGAGGAGCGGGAGATAAGTTGATTCCCGCTCCTCGTTTTGCTATGATAAGGCAACCGATATCGCAGTTAAGGAGTTGATCAGATGTTTGAGGAGAAGGAACAGGCTCTGCAACCTCAGCTAGTTGAGCTTTACAACGATCTGCTTACGTTGTCCATACCCGAAGACGCTGTTTCCGTACGTCCTGCCGGTGAAGAGGTACGGGAACAATGGACCACCGGAACCCCGCTGATACGCTGCGCCGGGATTACCATTGACCCTTCAGCCTTCTTTGAGTTGATGGGCAAGACACGGGACATCATGCGCAAATTCCAGCCGGAGCGGCTGGAAGACCTTGACCTGGCTCTAAAGGCGATGCCGTTGGAAACGGTCGATCGCCAGGCTCTGATTAACAGCGTTATTAAGCGGGACAGTGTTGCCATTGAGCAGTTTATCGAGGAACATCAGGTGGCCGAGGATGTGGTTACCTTTTTGCTCAGCCAGACGTTGCGTCCCTTTATGCAGTTGGCCGCCCGGAAGCTTGCTTCCCAATTCGATTACGATGTCTGGCACCGGGGAACCTGTCCGGTCTGCGGGGGCCACCCGAACATGGCCCGGTTCACGAGGGGCTCGGGCCAACGGAAACTGTACTGCTCTCTCTGTGAGTGTGAGTGGTACTTCAAGCGTATCGGTTGCCCGTACTGCGATACTTCGAACCACAAGGTCATCAGGTATTTCACGGTCGACAAGAATACCCGCTACCGGGTGTACATATGCGATGCCTGCAAGGGCTACATCAAGACGGTGGATGATACTGCAGCCATTGCGGGGCAGGAGACGAAGCTGTTTTGGGAGGATGCGAAGACCATTAACCTGGACCTTATGGCGATGGAGGAAGGGTACATAAACAAGAGTATTGAACTGCCGGCCCAGGCAGAAGACAGTAAGGGACTACAGTAAAGCACAGCGCTATTCCGTTTTGCGAGAAAAACCACCGGAGCATACCGTTCCGGTGGTTTTTGTTTGGCATGGATGTCGGTACCTATTGATGTGTTGGTTAACACAAACGGGGTCCCCAAATCCTGAATTGTCACTCAATAATCGACATGATGTGTGTTATTTCGACACAAATCGAGCTAATTAGACACTTCTCGCACCAGCATTTGGTGATAGGATTGTCCTTGACAGTGCAAGTGTTACTGGTTGATAATGATTATTGAATACTGAAAATTCTACCACCACTGTGATTTACCCTAAAATGGGTATCTTGGGTGGAGTTTAGTATATGAGGCCGGGTTGATGAATAGGGTGTATCGCTGTCGGACGTTGCTTATTCTGACCCTCGAAGCGGTACTCCTGGTTAGATTTCCGCAAATTGGTTTTACAGGAGGCGGTGTTGATCGGTTCAGAGCAGGCCTGACAGGGCGTTCCGGCGGCGGTACCCGAAGATATCGGGATTTTCGGTAGTGCACCGAAGGACAAGGTTCGTAGCCGAGTTGTTCCCTGTTGGTCTCAACGCTTGGTCGTGTTTAGCCTCGAGACCAAAAGCAATCCAGACAGGGAGGTGACGCCTGACACGCCGTATCTTTGCCCTTTGGAGGCGTTTACTTGACTTGTGATTATGTTTCACAATTGAATAGTTTACTAGCCAAGGGCAAACCATTCAATGTTACCGAGGAAGGAGGGTGGTATGGGTCTGTATTTCCGGAGTTGAAACATGGGATTCCGTAGGAGAAATTGAAGGGGGGTCCTGAAGTTTAATATGAAAAGGCTTAGCAGACGGGATTTTCTCAAATCCGTCGGCCTAGGTGCTGCGGGCCTGACGATGTTTGAAGGGATCACAGCCAGGCCCGCCGAGGCCATCTTTAAGGCAAACCTCAAGTTGAAGCCCAACAAGCTGCAGTACGCGGACGAGACTCCGACCATCTGCTGCTATTGCGGCTGTGGCTGTGGAATTCTCATCCACACGCATGAAGGTAAGGTCGTTCTCTCCCAGGGAGACCCCGACCACCCGATCAACGAGGGAGCGCTCTGCCCCAAGGGCCAGGCGCACTCCGATCTGAGCTTCGTGGTTGAGGGCACCTTGAACTCGTTCAAGGACAACACCCGGGTACCCAATAAGCAGCGTCTGGATAAGGTGCTCTACCGGGCACCGTATGCCACCGACTGGGAAGAGAAGGACTGGGACTGGGCGCTTGCCGAGGTCGCGAAGCGAGTCAAGGCAACCCGCGACGGTACCTTTGAAACCACGGATGCCAACGGCGTCACCGTTAACCGCACTCAGGCCATCGGGCACTTGGGCAGCGCTTCGCTGGACAGCGAAGAAAACTACCTGATGCACAAACTGATGCGGGCTCTCGGTGTGATCCACATCGACCACCACGCCCGTCTCTGACACTCCTCCACCGTTGCCGGTCTGGGCAACACGTTCGGCAGAGGAGTAATGACGAACCACTTTATTGATTACATGCATTCGGATGTATCCCTGATTATCGGGGCCAACCCGGCGGAGAACCACCCGATGGCGTTCCGCTGGCTGATGAAGGCGAAGGACAAAGGCGGCAAGGTCGTCGTGGTCGACCCGAGATTCACAAAGAGCGCCTCGGTGGCCGACCTTTACATGCCGCACCGCCCGGGTACGGATATTCCTTTCCTACTCGGCATTTGCAACTATGCCGTTCAGAACAACCTGATCCACGGCGATTACGTGGTTAACTACACCAACGCGTCATTCCTGGTACATGCCGATTTCAAGATTGAGGACGGTGTGTTTTCGGGCTACCTCGGAGATGGGAAATACGACACTTCTACGTGGCAATATCAGAAGGACGGAGACACCGTACTGAAAGACGCCACCCTCCAGGATCCGAACTGTGTTTTCCAAATCTTGAAGAAACATCTCGCCCGCTACGATATCAAGACCGTGTGCAGCATCACCGGTACGCCGGAAGACAAGTACAAGCAGCTCTGCGACCTCTACTGCAGCACCGGTCAGCCCGGCAAAGCCGGTAATGTCATCTACGCCATGGGCATCACCCAGAGCACCCACGGCTCACAGAACGTCCGTGCACTGGCCATGCTGCAGCTGCTGCTCGGTAACATGGGCATCGTCGGCGGCGGCGTGAACGCCCAGCGCGGTGAGGCCAACGTGCAGGGCTCGACCGACATGGCCATGCTCTTTCACCTGATTCCCGGATACAACCCCGTGCCGAATGCAAACAAGACTCCGACACTGGCCGACTACATCGAGAAGGAGACACCCGCAGGCGGCTACTGGACGAACCGCCCGAAGTTCGTAATCAGCATGCTGAAGGCCTGGTTCGGCGACAACGCCACGGCGGAAAACGACTTCTGCTACGACTACCTGCCCAAGGTTTACGGTGACCACTCGCACATGGCCATGTTCGACCGCATGGCGAAGGGGATCATCAAGGGCTTCTTTGCCTGGGGGCAGAACCCGGTGGTGGGTGGTCCCGCGGCGATTCAGTCCGCCAAGGCCATGGATAACCTGGATTGGCTGGTCGGTATTGAGATGGTGGAGACCGAAACCGTGGCCTTCTGGAAGCGGCCTGGGGCCGACCCGACCAAGATCGGCACCGAGGTCTTCCTCCTGCCGGCGGCGGCTTCCTACGAGAAGGACGGTTCGGTTATCAACAGCGGCCGCTGGATGCAGTGGCGCTGGAAGGCTATCGATCCCCCCGGAAAGGCGCACAGTGACCTGTGGATCGCGGACCGGATCTTCAAGGCCGTCCGCAAGGAGTATGAAGCGGGTGGTGCCTTCCCCGATCCCGTTTTGAAGATGAACTGGGACTACGGCGACGACTATCCCAATATTGCCAAGGTCGCTATGGAGATTAACGGATACGAGGTGGCGACCGGAAATCTGTTTAAGGGTTTCGGTGCCCTCCAGGCGGACGGCTCCACGGCATGCGGCAATTGGATTCACGCCGGTTACTACGCCGATCCGGAGAAGCCGGCCTGCAAGAGCCGCGTGCGCGAGACGGAAGGCGTCGGCCTGAACAAGGAATGGGCCTGGGCTTGGCCGCTCAACCGCCGTATTGTGTACAACCGCGCGTCCTGCGACCTGAACGGCAAACCCTGGAACCCCGACAAGTGGCTGGTCCGCTGGGACGGCGCGAAGTGGGAAACCCGCGACGTCCCCGACTTCGGCATTGCCAAAGACGGCGAGCCCGTGCCGCCGGAAGTCAACGGCAAGAACCCGTTCATCATGAACGCGGAGGGTGTGGCCCGCCTGTTTAGCTTGGCCGGCCTTAAGGACGGGCCGCTTCCGGAACACTACGAGCCGATGGAAAGCCCCGTGGCGAACATCATGTCAAAGCAGCAGTCGAATCCGTGCGCTGTGAAGTACAGCGGCGAGTTCGACAAGTTCGCTTCCGTCGGCTCCAGCGACTTTCCGTACATCGTTACCACGCACCGTCTGATTGAACACTACCAGAGCGGTGCGCTGACCCGTAACTCCCCATACCTGATCGAGTTAATGCCGGAAATGTTCGTGTCCATCTCCAAGGGTCTGGCGTCCAAGCTCGGCATCAACCCGGGTGACATGGTCGTGGTCAGCTCAGCCCGCGGTGAAATCAAGTGTAAGGCACACGTCACCCCGCTGGTGAAACCGCTGATGGTTCAAGGAGAGTTGAGAGAGATTCTGGCGATGCCTTGGCACTGGGGCTTCCAGTCGCTGGCGCCCGGAGCCACCGCGAACGATCTGTCCCCGGCAGCGGGCGACCCGAACACCATGATCCCTGAGTACAAGGCGTTCCTGGGGAACATCCGGAAGGCATAACCCGACCCCGTTAGCCAGGGGATTCTACAAGCGGAGGTGCAAATAGGTGGCTACAAAGCTCAGCCCGGATAGCGTTGGAATGCTGATCGACATCACGCGGTGCATCGGCTGCCGGGGTTGCCAGACGGCCTGTAAGAACTGGAACGATATGCCGGCTACCCCGACTAGCTTCACCAATACCTGGACCAACCCACCGGTAATGACCGGTACCAACTTAACGGTCGTCAACTTCAATATTATCGAAAAAGCCGACGGTTCGGTTATGTGGCGTTCCGTTAAGGAAGCCTGCTTCCACTGTAATGAGCCGGCCTGCGAATCGGCCTGCTTCGTGCACGCCTATGTGAAGACGGAATGGGGCCCGGTGGTCTACGACCCGACGATCTGCGTCGGTTGCCGGTACTGCATGCTGGCCTGCCCGTTCCAGATTCCGAAGTACGAGTGGGACAAAGTATTCCCCGAAGTGAAGAAGTGTCACCTGTGCGGAGAGCGTCTCGCCATGGGTCTGGAGCCGGCCTGTGCGACAGCCTGCCCGACCGATTCGATCACGTTCGGCAAGCGCACGGATCTCCTCAAGGAGGCCAAGGCGCGTATTGCGGCGAACCCTGACAAGTACGTCAACCACATCTATGGTGAAAACGAAGTCGGAGGAACATCGGTAATGTACATCTCCGACGTACCGTTCAAGGATCTCGGGTTCAAGACCGACGTTACCACGCGGGGTATTCCGCAGTACACCTGGGATGTCCTGAAGTGGACCCCACACATCGCCATCGGCTGGACCGCCGTGCTAACTGCGCTTTATGTGTACACCAAGCGGCGTTCCGAGAACGATGACGGACACTAGGCGATAGGAGGAGGATACGGCAATGCAAAAAGACAGATGGACCTTTAAAATGACCCCGTACAGAGCAGTGCTGTTCGCCATCGTCGCCTTGTTCCTGGGAGTGGCCGGCTACCGCTTGCTCTACGGCCTGGGTGCGGCTACCAACCTGAGCGATGAATGGCCCTGGGGTCTCTGGATCGGATTCGACGTTCTGACCGGCGTGGCGATCGCCGGCGGCGGTTTCTCAACCGCCTTTATCGTGCACATCCTGCACAAACACAAGTACGAACCCATTGCGCGG
>JAHRFU010000064.1 GCA_019084485.1 Desulforudis sp.
ACCGACGACAACTTTGCCAGCATCTTTGCCGCGGTACGGGAAGGTCGGGTGGTCTTCGACAACATTCGGAAGGTGATCCTCTTTCTGCTGTCCGCAGGTGTCGGACAGGTGCTTTTGATTCTGGTGTCTCTGGTATTGTTCCTCCCGCTACCATTGCTCCCGGCCCAAATCCTCTGGTTAAACCTGGTTACCAACGGACTGCAGGACGTGGCGCTGGCCTTTGAACCCGAGGAAAAAGGTGTTCTGGACCGATCCCCGCGCCGCAGGGAAGAGCCGATCATATCCCGCCTGATGGCGGAAAGAATGGCCCTTCTGGGGGTGGTAATGGCCGCTGGAACCCTGTTCACCTTCATCTGGCAACTCGGACTGGTGAACGACGTGGACAAGGCTCGTACGGTGGCGTTGACGACCCTGGTGCTGTTCCAACTCTTTAACGTCTTTAACGTACGTTCTGAAACGGAGTCCATCCTGAAGCAAAACCTGATGTCTAATAAGCTCCTGTTCTACAGTGTCGTCGCTTCCATCGCAGCACAGATTGCGGTGATCTACGTACCGGCACTCCAGTTTGTCTTCCGGACAGTTCCGCTGACGCTCGAAGACTGGGTGGTGGTCATTGGGGTAGCAACGACGGTGCTGGTGGTAGTGGAAATGGAAAAGGCCCTGCGCCGTCAGGTAGCGTTGAACCGTGCCACCGCCCCGGCTAAGAGGAGGTAGCCGGGCAGGAGAATCGACACCAGACGGGGAAATATCTAAAACAGTGACGCATCACAGTTGGTACACAACAGGCGTCGAAAGGGGAGAGGGCATTGGTTGAACGGGCGTCTGAGGAAAAGCTCCGTGCCGCCTGTAATCCGGATGAGCTGGGATTTATGCATACTGATGAACTCGGCCCGCTAAAGGGCATCATCGGACAGGATAGAGCGGTAAAGGCACTTCACTTCGGTCTGGAAATTCGTAACAAGGGTTTTAACCTGTATGTCGCCGGTGAGCCGGGGACAGGGAAGAACACTGCGGTAATGAGTTTCCTGACTGAACTGGCCCAACCAAAGGAACCGGCCTCCGACTGGTGTTATGTTAATTGTTTTAAGGACAACTACAGTCCGCGGGCGCTACGGTTTCCGCCGGGCCGGGCCGCAGGTTTTGCCCGTGAAATGAAAGATTTCGTAGAGGCGGTACGACAGGAGATCAAAGTAGTTTTTGAGAGTGAAGAGTACACCAAGCGCCGCTCTCAGACGCTGGAGAACATCGGTGAGCAAAAAGCCAGGCTACTGGGCGCACTGAATGACAAAGCCGAGCAGGAGGGATTCGTCTTACAGACCACTCCGGTCGGTTTTTACATCGTTCCGGTGATCGATGGCCAACCGGTGAAAGAGGCCAACTACCTGGAACTGCCTGAAGAGAACAAGCAGGCGATCACCGCCAGACGGGAACAGGTCGAGTCGGAAATCAATACCACCCTGCAACAGCTGCAGGTTCTGGAGCGCACGGCCCGGGATCGCATGGAGGGGCTCGACCGGGAGGTGGCGCGATATGTTCTAAGTAACCTAATCAGTCAGTTGCAGAGCAGCTACGAGGACCTTGTAGATGTGCAGCACTACCTGGAAGAGGTTAAGACGGACATCCTGGATAATCTGAGTGTTTTCAAAGGAGAAAAGGGCGACGGGGGAGACGGCCCCTCAGCTCAGAGCACTAAGGATTACTCCCGGCGGTATTCAGTGAATGTTTTGGTTGACAATGGGGAGAGTCAGGGAGCGGCGGTAGTCTTTGAGGAAAGTCCACTGTATAACCGGTTGGTCGGCCGGATTGAGCGGGAAGCCTGCTATGGGACGTTGGTCACTGACTTCACGATGATTAGAGCCGGATCTTTGCACCGGGCCAACGGGGGCTACCTGACCCTGCCCGTTCACGAACTGCTCTCCAGCCCGTTTGCCTGGGAGTCTTTGAAGAGGGCGCTGCGGGAAGGGAAAATTACCATCGATGAGCCCACCGATCGTCTCGGCATCCTGTCTACAAAGAGTATGCAACCCGAGCCGATCCCTCTGGATGTAAAGGTCATTCTCATGGGTGATCCGGGTCTTTACCAAGTCCTCTATGCCTTGGACGCGGAGTTTCAAGAGCTGTTCAAGGTCAAAGTGGAGTTTGATACTCGTATGGACCGTACCCCGGATAATATCCAAAGCTACGGACTGTTCGCAGCGGCACTCTGTCGCAAGGAAGACCTCCGACACCTGGACGCCAAGGCTGTCGCCCGATTGGTAGAGCATGGCTCCCGGCTGACCGCCGATCAGGAAAAGCTCTCCACGCGGTTTGCCGACCTCGCCGATATCGTGCGCGAGGCCAACTACTACGCGGGGGTCGGTGGAGAAACCCAGATTTCCAAAAAGCATATTGCCGAGGCCATCGCGCAGCGGCTTTACCGGTCTAACTTGCCTCAGGAGCGAATGGCTGACCTGACCCGCGAGGAAACCTTGCTGATTGATGTAGACGGTGTAATAACAGGGCAGGTCAACGCTCTTTCTGTGTTCAGTCTGGGCGAAATGGCTTTCGGCCGACCCACCCGGATCACAGCGGTTGTAGGCTGCGGGCGCGGGGGTTTGATTGATATTGAACGCGAGTCCAGACTGGGCGGGCGCTTTCACACCAAAGGCGTAATGATCCTGGGTGGTTTTCTGGCTGATCGGTTTGCCCAGCTAAATGCCATAAACATTTCCGCGCGGCTGGTTTTCGAACAGAGTTATGGTGAGGTAGATGGGGACAGCGCCTCCAGTGCGGAACTCTACGCGCTCCTCTCGGCGCTCTCCGGCTTTGGCATCCGCCAGGGGCTGGCTGTCACCGGTTCTGTTAACCAAAAGGGCGGGGTCCAGGCCATTGGAGGCGTAAACGAAAAGGTCGAGGGTTTCTTTGATACCTGTAGCATTAAGGGGCTGACCGGAGATCAGGGCGTCCTAATTCCCTACTCCAATCTACGCCACCTGGTACTCCGGGACGATGTGGTGGAGGCTGCGCGCAACGGGCTGTTCCATATTTACCCGGTTCGTACCATTGACGAGGGGATCGAGGTATTGACCGGTGTACCGGCAGGCCGAAGGTTGGACGACGGCCGGTTTGAAGCAGGCACTGTAAACGCTGCTGTAGAGGCACGCCTGGAACTCCTCTCGAAGGGTTCCGGCCACAACCCGGAAGAGGCACCATCCAAAGAATGCGGACACGGGCGCGGGTAGATTTTTAAATGATCATTGTCATTTTTGAGTGGTGGTGATAGATTCGTTACTAGCAAGCAGCGCAGGCATACTGGTTCACCCGGTATGCCCTTTTGCCGCCAGACCCTCGGGTACCAGATGGCTCAAGGACAAAAACCCCCCGTCTGGCATCGCCTGGCGGGGTTTTTGTTTCATCATTGCATTGTCCCGGTCGGCGCTGCCAACTTCTCCCTGATTCCAACTGCCGTCTTCTGACTACTGAATCCTCAATCCTGCTTTCGCTTCTCTCTGCTTCCCGCTTCTGACTACTGAATTCTGACGACTGAATCCTGATTAGGCCTATGGTTCAACGTGGATCGTACCGGGATTAATCCCACCCTCGACCCGTCCAATGTCTGCGGCCGATACACCCTGTTGGCGCAGTCGTTCCAAGAGATCAGTCACCTTTTCTGCGGCCACAGCAATCAATAGCCCACCGGAAGTCTGGGGGTCAAACATCAGATCCTGCACCGACAGTGGAACGTCCTGGTCAAAGGAGACCGCGTTGCCGAGGTACGAACGGTTGGCGTGTGCTCCGCCCGGCAACAAGCCCATCGCGGCGAACTCCAGGGTTAGAGGCAGTATCGGCACACGGTGCGCCTCAATGATGATCGCGACACCGCTCCCCTTAGCCATTTCATAGGTATGACCCAGGAGTCCGAATCCTGTGATATCAGTGCACGCGTCCGCCCCGACCTCCTGCATCGCCACCGATGCCGCCTGGTTCAGGGTAGCCATCTGGACTGCGGCCTGTTCCTGAAGCTCGGGCGGTGCCAGCTTCGCCTTGACGGCGGTGGCCACTACACCGGTACCCAGAGGCTTGGTGAGCACCAGTCGGTTTCCGGGACGGGCCGTAGAGTTTCTGGTAATCCGGTCTGGATGAACCACACCGGATATTGACAACCCGTATTTGGGTTCTTTATCCTCGATGCTGTGTCCTCCGACAATCAGGGCACCGGCCTCCTTGACCTTGTCCGCTCCACCGGTCAGAATCCGTGCCAGTGTCTCCAGGTCGCCGTCCTTGGTGGGATAGGCGATGATGTTCAACGCCGTCAGCGGGCGTCCACCCATAGCATAGACGTCACTCAAGGCATTGGCCGCAGCGATCTGCCCAAAGCGGTAAGGGTCGTCTACAATCGGTGTAAAGAAATCCAGCGTTTGAATCAGAGCGATATCCTCATTCAACAGGTAGACACCGGCGTCATCGGAAGTTTCCAGCCCGACGAGCAAACGGGCGTCTTTCATATCGGGAAGATGGCACAAGACCTGCGCCAGGGTTCCCGGCCCAATTTTTGCGGCTCACCCGCCGCCTGCGGTGAGTGCGGTCAAACACTTAGACAAAAAGCAACGTCTCCCCTCGCTTGGGTAGTGGTACAATACTGGTGAAGTCACGCCCCAACAAATGCTACTCTTATTTTAGCACTGTACCGAGATCTAAAACTACTTAATACTGGTTCTATAACCAATCATTATAGATAAAGGGGGATTGATGCAATGCTGGTTGCATACATTGGTACACCCTACGGGATACTGACCACACGCTGGAGCGGACTCGGTCTTTACAGTCTCGACTTTCCGGCTGAACCACTCGAGGGATCGGAGCGGCTGGACGATTATGAACAAACCCGCCCCTTCGCCGCCTTGTGCCAGCTGATGGAGTCCTATTTCGCCGGGGCGGCGGTGGACTTTCGGCAGATCCCGATTGACTGGAGCGGCTACACGCCGTTTCAGGCCGCGGTGCTCAGGGTGGTCCACGCCGTCCCTTACGGACAAACGATCTCCTACGCCTCGGTCGCCCAGCAGGCCGGTATGTCTCGAGCCGCGCGGGCCGTGGGAAACGCTGTCGGCATCAACCGCACCCCGATTCTGATTCCTTGTCACCGCGCGGTGCGGGCCGATGGCCGTGTCGGCGGCTTCAGCGGGGGAGAAGGGTGGAAAGAGCGCCTGTTGGCCACAGAGGGTGTCCGGCTTTACAGCAACGGAAAAGTGGCAATATAATAGTAGTCGTATTTGACACAAAAGGAGATTGTACCAATGGATGCTATTCGAGTACGTTTTGCGCCAAGTCCCACGGGGAGCCTTCATATCGGTGGGGCCCGGACGGCGCTTTTTAACTGGCTGTACGCCCGCAAGACCGGCGGCGTGTTTGTACTCCGCCTGGAAGATACCGACACCGAACGCTTCATCGCGGCCGCTGCCGAGGGGATCTTTTCGACGCTGCGTTGGCTGGCCCTGGGCTGGGATGAAGGCCCTGACAAGGGTGGTCCCTTCGGACCTTATGCGCAGTCAGAGCGTAAGCCTCTGTATACGGCTGAGGCCCAGCGGCTACTGGAAGCTGGCAGTGCTTTCCGCTGCTATTGCACCCCGGATGAACTGGCGCAGCACCGGGAAGAAGTCCGGAAAAGGGGAGAAGTCGCTCGGTACAGCGGACGGTGCCGCCATCTCACTGAAGACGAACGCAGGGCCAAGGAAGAACAGGGTATCCGGCCCGCTCTCCGCATCGCGGCTCCTGCCGAGGGTACCACCGTCGTTACGGATCTGGTGCGGGGGGAAGTTTCATTTGATAACCGAGCCAGCTTTGACGACTACATCATAATGAAGTCCAACGGGATGCCGACCTACAATTTTGCCTGTGTAGTGGACGACCATACGATGGGGATTACTGATGTGATCAGGGCCGAGGAGCACCTGTCAAACACTCCCAAGCAAATCATCGTCTATCACGCCCTGGGCTACCCGTTGCCCCGGTTTGCCCACGTACCCATGATTCTGGCCCCCGACCGCTCCAAACTCTCCAAACGCCATGGGGCTACCGCCGTGGAGGAGTTCCGCGAACAGGGTTATCTGCCCGAAGCGATCTTGAATTACCTGGCTTTGCTTGGCTGGTCGCCCGGTGATGAGCGCGAGGTGATGGGAATCGAAGAGATCGTTTCAATGTTTTCCCTGGATTCAGTATCGAAACATGCGGCAATCTATGATGTAAAGAAACTAACCTGGATCAACGCCCAGTACCTGAGTAATTTGCCGATCGAACGGGTTGTGGAGACTGTGTTGCCGTTCTTCCAGGCCAGAAACCTGGTTAGCGATCAACCTGCTACTCAGGAGATGGAGTATGCGATCCGGGTGATTGATGCCGTGCGATCCCGGATCCACACGCTGGTGGAATTGGCTGATGCCTCGGCCTACTTCTTTAGCGCGGATTTCTCGTACGACGAAAAGGGAGTGCGCAAACACTTCACCAAGGAAGGTGTGGCCCAAGTACTGACTCGGGGGCGGGAGGCCTTAGCCCGGGTTGAGCCCTTCACCCTCGAGGAAACCGAAAAAGCCTACCGTGAAGTGATTGGGGGAATGGAGATTTCCGGCGGAGCGCTGATTCATCCGACCCGTTTGGCCCTGTCCGGGCGTACGGTTGGCCCCGGCCTTTTTGATATCATCGTGATCTTGGGCAAGGAGAAATGCCTGGCTCGACTCGATCGGGCCATCGCCTTTGTGAATGCTTGCAAAGCGTAGATCGCTTGTGCTATAATTGAAAACGCAGCTAAAAATCGGTGCGGGATGGTGTAACGGTAGCACGCGTGATTCTGGATCATGTAGTCTAGGTTCGAATCCTAGTCCCGCAGCCAATAAATAGGGCCCTATCGTCTAGCGGCCTAGGACGCCGCCCTCTCACGGCGGAAACCGGGGTTCGAGTCCCCGTAGGGTCACCATAATTAAAAGAAAAACCTTCGTCAACCAACAGGTTAGCGGAGGTTTTCACTTTGTTAAGTTAGGGGGTCAGGACACTAACTTAACAATAAACAGAGAAGGAACAAGTGCCCCTAATGGGTGCATAGGAATTGTGTGACGATGCTCAGAAAATTAGCGGTTAACAACGTATTATCCCTCTCACTAAGGAATAGGCTAACAACTGGGTGACTACAGGGCGGGAGGTAAAACCATGCTGTCAAGTGAACTCAACAAGATTATCAGCAAGATCGAAGAACTGCGACGTGAATTGGAGTCACTTAACAACCGGGATTTGGCCGATCCCGAGGTCCTGGCGGCGAGCCGGGTACTGGACGCCGCCCTTAATGAGTATTACCGGCTGCTTAAGAGTAAGGAAGAGGCGGAAGGATCAGAATAGCCTTATCGGAACGGTCCAGCATCGGAACCGGGAGGCGTAAACTCGTGATCGATATTGCGACAGTGATTCTCAGATCGGCGGCGGCGTTCTTTCTGTTGCTGTTTGTCTGCCGGTTGATGGGCAAGAAATTGATCAGCCATCTGACCTTCTTTGACTTCGCCACCGGTATCACCATCGGGGCGCTCGCTGCGGCGATGTCGATACGACTTGGGGTACCGGTAATCCACGCCGCTACGGCACTCATTGTGTGGACCGTCCTGACCATACTGGTTGATCTTACGATCCTCAAAAGCGTTCCGGTACGGAAAATCATCGATGGTGAGCCTACGATTATTATTCAAAATGGAAAACTGCTAGAAAGGAACATGGCTCGAAACCGGTACAACATTGATGACTTAATGCAACAGTTGCGCGAGAGGAACATCTTCGATCCGAGCCAAGTTGAATTTGCAGTATTAGAGCCGAACGGGGAACTCTCAGTTCTTCCCAAGACTCAGCACCAGCCCCTGACCCCGAGCCGGATAAACCTGGCCACTCCCTATCAGGGAATGGTTTCAGCCCTGATCAAGGACGGCCGGGTA
>JAHRFU010000136.1 GCA_019084485.1 Desulforudis sp.
AGCAGCCCGAGTGTAACCGTAGTCTTGCCCTGTCCACTGGCCGGTGCCGCGATCATCAACCGCGGGTAATGTTGTAGCAGTTCGTTTTTGCCCATTCTTAGTTATCACCTTCAAAAGTTAAATAAGTTAAGCCTCGACCCCTTACTGGACGGTCCCACTCTAATTAAGAAATAAGAACAATTAAAGCCTCGACCCCAGGGGGTAACCCCGGGGGGTGATCATTTTGCCGCGCCAGACGAAGGTTTGGCTGGAGCCTACCACCAGCAGGGCGAGCATGTCGGCGTCGTTTAGGGTGAGTTCCTGCAGGGTGATCACGCGGTGTTCCTGCCCCTCGCGGAAAGCGTTGCGCACGATTCCTACTGGAGTTTCGGGGGCGCGGGTTTCCCGCAGGATGGCCAGCGCCGCCTCGAAGGGCGCGGTCCTGGTCCGGGAACGGACGTTGTACAGGGCAAGCACGAAGTCGGCTTCGGCTGCGGCCCGTACCCGCCGTTGGATCAATTCCAAGGGCGTGAGCAGGTCGGACAGGGAAATTACGGCGTGATCGTGGGCGAGGGGCGCTCCTAGGAGAGCGGCGGCCGCTAGGGATGCAGTAACCCCTGGCACCACCCGGAAGGGCAGTTCCAGATCGCGACGGGCCAGTTCTTCCAGTACCAAGCCAGCGAGTCCGTACACCCCGGCGTCCCCGCTGGACACCACACAGACCCGCCACCCCTCTTCCGCCGCCGCCACAGCGGCCCGGACGCGCTCGACCTCACGGCGCATGCCGCTGGCGATCAGCTGTTTTCCATCCAGTTGGTCGCGGATCAGATCCAGGTACAGACCGTACCCGGCTACCACGTCCGCCTCCGCCAAGGCCTCCCGAGCGGCTGGGGTCAGATGGAGGGCGTCGCCCGGCCCGATCCCGGTGACCACAAGCGATCCTCGGCCAGGGCCACCGTCACTTCGTCCGCCACCAGGCGCGGCAGGATGATCCGCCCGTTGTGAACTGCCAGAAAGGCACATGGTTCAGCCACTCCTCCCACGTTAAAAAACTTGCGTGCACACCGTGACTCTCCAAATAGCCGGTCGACACTCCGGATGGCTTCCCGGTCAAAAAACCGGAGTCCGACGCCGAGTTCCGCACAGGCCCTGTGCAGCCCCGCTTCATGGGCCTTAAAATCAGCCGTGGCCGCTACCCGAATCGAATTCTTGTCCCGGCCGACCATCGCCAGTCCCCTTTCGACGGCCTCCATTATCCGGGGGGCTCCCACACCACGCCTGCAGCCCAGACCCAGTGTCAACGTGCGCTGCCCCTCGCTGCCAGTGGTCACCACCGGCTCGGCACCGACCACCGCCGCCACTCGGTAGGCCAGGGCATTGGCACCGCCCTCGTGTCCGGAGAGCAGACTGATCGCATAACGGGCCGCAGTATCCAGAACCACCACCGGGGGATCGGCCCGCTTGTCCATGGGCAGGCCGGAAATGAAACGGACAGCAATGCCCACCGCCATTACCAAAACCAGACCCTGCCCGGCCCGGAACAACCGGGCGATCAATTCGGCGGGCAACTCCAGATAGGCAACCGCACTCCGGGCCGAAACGCTCAGCTGAGCGGGGACATACAGGGTGCCCGAGAGAGCTTCGGCCACCGCCACTCCGGCCGCACTCCCGGCCTCGTTAATCACCACCACTGCCGGATTAGTCATCCTGTGTCCGCTCCTTTGAATAGAGGTAGCTCTCCAGTCCGTCCTGATCCAGAAAAGACCCCACCAGAATCAAGGCGTGCCGCTTCAGACCCGAGGTTCTAACCGTCTCAGCCAGCTCGGACAGTCGACAGCGCAGCACCTCTTGATCGGGCCAAGTCGCCCGATACACAACAGCCACCGGGCAGTCCGGCCCGTAAGCAACGAGCAGTTCGCCCTGCACTCGTTCGGCGTCCCCCACACTGAGGTAAAGAACCATCGCTGCCCCGGCCTGGGCTAGCAGCGGCAGGCTCTCGCTTTCGGGCACCGGGGTGCGGCCCGAGCGCCGGGTCAGGATCAGGGTCTGTGTGCCCCCGGGTAGGGTGTACTCCACGCCTAGAGCGGCGGCTGCGGCAAAACAGGCGCTCACGCCCGGTACAATTTCATATGGAATGCCTAGGCGGCGAAGCTCGCGGATCTGCTCCGCAATCGCCCCGTAGAGAGACGGGTCCCCGGTGTGCAGGCGGGCCACGTCCCGCCCGGTCGCATGTGCTTCGTTCATCAGCGAAAGCAGGACGTCAAGGTTCAGCTTGCTGGAATCGTGTATGGCGGCATCGGCCTGTGCCCAGCGCAGGACTTCCGGGTTTACCAGGCTGCCGGCGTAAATCACTACCGGACACTGTTCCAGCAGCCGCCGGCCCTTGACTGTGATCAGTTCCGGATCTCCGGGACCGGCCCCGATGAAATAGACGGTCATCGGTGCTCACCCGCCCGTTTCCGGACCAGGATCACCGAAAGGTAGCCCCGCTCATTATCGAGGAGCGACTCCAGATCCCAGGTGATAAACTCACCGTCCTGCGACACGTGGCTCGCAAATACCGCATCGCGATCCAGGCCCATTTCCTGCAGCAGGCGCACCACCGCCGCCAGCTGCTTGGCCACCTTCATCAACACCACGGTATCGTACTCTTCCAGGGCACGGCGCACCGGGGCCAGATCTCCGCGCGGCACCGGGACGACGGCAATCCGCTCGTCCTTCTCCCCCAGCGGGAAATTCGTAGCTGCGGCCGCCGCCGCGAAACTGGTCACCCCCGGCACGGACCGGATCTGGGTTTCCGGGAGCAGCTTACCAAGTTCCTTCAGCACGTAGCAGTAGGTGCTGTAGGTCAGGCAGTCCCCCAGGGTCAGGAACACCACCCGTTCCCCGCGGCCCACCCGGGCCGCGATTTCCTTGGCCGCTACCACCCAATAGGGCACCAGTTCTTTTTCATCACGCCGCATGGGAAACTCGAACTCCAACACCGGTTTGTCCCCCACGAACGGCCGCGCGATCTCCAGCGCCAGACTCTCACCGGCGATACTGGACTTGGGTACCACCACACAGTCGGCCTCCTCGATCAGCCGCCGCGCTTTGAGGGTTACCAGCTCCGGGTCGCCCGGGCCAAGCCCGATGCCCCAGAACGCACCCTTGCTCTCATCCATTCGTATCAGTCCTCCGTCAGGATTACGATACTGCGTCCCGAACCCTGCACCCAGAGGGCAAGATCCGCCACCCGCCCGCTGATCCGGTACTCTGAGGAACGCCCCAGATCCGACATCACGTGGGCGGTCCGATGCCCAGCAACCCCCGAAATCAGTTCCAGCACCCGGCGTGGCGTCCAGGCCGGGGAGCAGAATACCGCCGCTAAGGGAGTGACACTGAACTGCTGCAGAATGTCCGGAACACGTTCGTCGCGTACCCCGTGCAGGCTGAAAACCCGCGCCTGCTCCCAAGGTCGGGCCAGACGCGCGAAGGCCAGTTGCACCGAGCTGATTCCCGGTACTATTTGAACCCGGTCCGGCCCGAGCAGGCGTGACACCGGTCCCGCCAGGCTGTAAACGCCGGGGTCGCCGGTGACCAGCAGCACCACCCGGAGGCTCTCCATCCTCCCGGCCACCAGGTCGACCACTTCCCAGGCGTGAGCCCCAACCACCAGACGCTCGGCCTTGGCCCCCGAGAAGAGGTCAAGCAAGAACTGCGGTCCGCACAAAAGCTCCGCTTTCTGCACCGCCAGCCCGGCCTGCACGGTCAGATACTCCCGCCCGCCCGGACCGCAGCCGACGATGGTCAGCTTGCCCGGTACCGGATTCATCGCGCTTCACCCACGATGTTGCCGCCAAAGTCACAGAGATGGACCGACACTTCCACTTCCCCTTTCAGGCGCTCCCGCACCAGTTCCTGAATACGTCCGGCCAGCAGCGCCGGCAGCTGGGTGTAGCCGGCCTCAATCACGGCCAGCTGAATGCCTTCGACAGTAGGCAGTTTCATTAACTCCCGCACCATGGGGCGGGGCAGCCCGGCTGCGGCAAAGAACTCCAGCACGGCCATGTTTGCCGGGGGGGAGTGCTTGCTGTGAGTCTGCCAATGACCGTCCAGGACCTTGGCCAGCTTCCCCGCATGACCAACCAGGGTGACCGCGGCAAAACCGCGCGCGCGGGCCTCGTCCAGCATAAATCCGAGAAAGTCGCCCATTTCCACGATCTGAGCCTCGTCCGGGGGCGGCTGGAGACGCCGTGCGGCACGATGTCCGATGTTGCCGGGCACCAGACACACAGTCCGGTAACCGGCCGCCCGAACGACGTCCAGGAGCGGCGGCAACGAACGGCGCAAGGCGTCCAGACTGCGCGGCTCGACATAACCGGTGGTGCCCAGAATCGAGATCCCACCGACAATGCCCAACCGCCCGTTGAAGGTGCGCCGGGCCAATTGCTCCCCACCGGGTACCGAAATGGTAACCATCCAGCCCACCCCGGCGGAGACCAGGTCGGCCAGCGCCTCGCTGATCATCCTCCGCGGCACCGGGTTGATGGCCGCCTCACCCACCGGCACCGCCAGACCGGGTAAAGTCACCCGGCCCACACCCTCTCCCCCGTGCAAACTGACCCCCGGCTCGGCCGCAAACCCCACTTCGGCGTGGATAGCGGCACCATTGGTCACGTCCGGGTCATCCCCGGCATCCTTGATCACGCAGCAGCGGGCAGCCGTTTCGCTCCAGGAAACCTTGCGCACCGGGAGAGTGACTTCGTCCCCAATCGGAAGCCGGATCGTCACCTGCCCGGGACACCAGCCCTGTGTAAGCCAAAGCGCTGCCCCCCGGGCGGCCACCGCCGCACAGGTTCCCGTAGTCAAACCGCGCCTTAGTCCCATCCCGCCGTAAGGAACACCCTTTACGTTTTTCTGATCCACCATCCCGACACGCCCCCGCTTACTTATCCGGGATTACTTCGACGAACTCCCCCTGACCAGGGGGTACCGGATAATTCGCCCGATCCGGCACTTCAATCTCCCGTACATCCGGGAGAGACAGTGACTCATCCACACGCCGGGCCAGGATCTCGGCCATGACCACGTCAAAACCCAGATGCTTCCCGAACACGATCCGCGTCTGTGGATACTCTACCGCCAGTTTCTGCAGTTCCTCCGGGATGTCCACCAGGATATGCAGCCCGGCGTGCAGGAAGTAAGGGATGACCATTATCTCCTCGGCACCTTCCGTCACACAGGCCTTTATGGTCTCCGGCAGGTGCGGCCCGAGCCGGGATAAGAAACAGACCTTCACTAGTGACACACCGGTCAACTCACGCAGTTTCCCAGCCAAACCATCCATCTCCCTGGCCGCACCCGGCACGCGGCTGCCGTGACCCAGTAAAACAATCGCTCGCATCAACCAAACTCCTCCGTTTATTAGATATCTATCGTCACTGGGCTTCTCCGTTCCCACCGGCCAGTATGGCCAGGGCATGCAGGGTAGCCACCGCCAGGCTGCTCCCCCCGCGCCGGCCGGCCACGCAGATCCAGGGGACGTCCAGCCCCATCAGTTCTTGCTTGCTCTCCTCCACGTGCACGAACCCAACCGGCATCCCGACGACCAGGGCGGGACGGATCTCACCCTCGCGGATCATTCGGTTCAGCTCCAGCAGGGCTACCGGGGCGTTCCCGATAAGGACGATCCCGCCGCCCAGGAACGGACGCGCGCGGCGCACCGCAAACAGAGACCGGGGCAGTCCCGCGGCCTGCGCTTCCGCCGCCACCGCCGGATCGGCCACCGTACAGTGAATGTCTTCGCTGGTATAGCCCGCAAAGGCCCAGCGCAACCGGGCCAGGGAGAGTCCGGCGCGAATCATGTTCGCATCCGCGTATAGCGGTGCACCTCGCCGCAGAGCCGTGATTCCGGCTTCGACCGCACCCCCACTGAAGTGCACCGCCCCCAGCAGCCCAAAGTCCGCCGTGGTGTGAATCAGTCGCCGCACCACCGCCCACTCCCCGGCTGAGAAGCTATGCGCCGGAGCCTCGGCCTCAATCCGGCGGAAGGACTCAGCCTCGACCTCCGCACCGGTCATTGGCTTTTTGTAGAGGGCGTAAATACGCGGTTCGCCTGTTTTCGTAGCCTTAACACCATCCCGGCCCGTTTCGAGTCCGTTTCGGATCCGGGCTCCCTGTTCCAGGGTATCGAGCAACTCCTGCTGGTTCCGCGGGGGCGGCGCTTCCACAGCCAACCCGCGGCGGTATGCCTCCGTAAAGAAGTCCAACACCCAGGGACGGGTCAGACCAGCCCTCTTCAGAAGCGCATCGTCCTGAAAGACGGCCTCAGGCGGACCCGCTTCGAGCAGGCACCCCTCGGCCAAGACCAGACAATGATCCGCCAGGTTCCAGGCCAGATCAACGTCGTGGGTCGAGAAGACCACCGTGATCCCGTCGTCCCGCAACCGCCGCAGCAGGTCCGCCATCAGAATCGCCCCCTGCGGGTCGAGCCCCGCCGTCGGTTCATCACAGACCAGGACTTTAGGCTTCATCGCCAATACCCCGGCCAGGGCCGCCCGCTTCTTCTCGCCGTGCGACAGGGCGTGGGTGGGGCGTTCAGCCAATCCGGTAAGACCTACCGCCGTCAGTGCCTGATCCACGCGTTGCCGCACCTCGCCTTCCCGAAGGCCGAGGTTCAAAGGACCGAACGACACGTCCTGGTAGACACTAGCCGAAAACAGCTGGGCCTCCGGGTCCTGAAAGACCATTCCCACCTCACGGCGCAGAGCTTTCAGTTCCCGGTGGCCGTAGGAAAGCGGTTTACCCCGGAAAGACACTGTCCCGGCGGTCGGGCGGTGTACCCCGAGCAGGTGCATAAAGAGAGTCGTCTTTCCGGCCCCGTTCGCACCGAGCACCGCTATCATCCGGCCCCGTGGCAGGGAAGCGGTCACGCCCCGCAACCCCGGAGTTCCGTCAGCATAGGTGTAGACCAGTTCCCGTATCTCGAACACGGAATCTTCCGGTTGACTCTCCCCCTTGAGCACGCTCAATCGGTCATCCTTTCCCATTCGGACAATATCGCCCCCGGCTTTCGGACCATCAAAATCATCAAACCGTAACCGCAAGCAGGAGCAGGCTACCTCCCAATAATGCCGCCAGGACCACATTTCCGGGATACATCCGCCGCGGTGTTTCCAGCACCCTGAGGTTGCCGTCGTACCCGCGCAAGGTGAGGGCCGTGTACAGCCCCCCAGCCCGCTGATAAGCGCGCAGCAGGAGGTTGGCCAGCAGGCCGCCCCAGGCTCGGTAACTTGTTCCCAATCCGGTATAGCCAAGACGCAGGGTCTGAGCCCGACGCATCTCAAGAGCCGTATCCAAAAGCACAAACACAAAGCGATACACCAGCATCAGGATCTCCAGAAAAAGGGCCGGTACCCGGCAGCGCCGCAGCAGCCCGAGGAGGTCCGGCAGCGGCGTGGACAGGGCCAGGAAGTACAGGCAGGAAACCGCACCCAGCATCCTAACCAGAATATCCCGGGCCATCCCCAGTCCGGCCTGCGTAGCCCCGACATAGAGCCCAAATATCTCAAACCAACGCCCGTCCGGAACCGGCCCGGTGCTCACCGAGAGGGCCACCGCGGGCAGTCCCAGAAGCAGGAAGGCCACCGGAACCAGGAGCAGCCGCCCATAGAGCAGCCACGGTGTCCGCCCCGCCCAAACCGTGAGGGCAGCCATCAACCCGAACACGATCAGGGGTATCCACCAGGCTTGTGCCGCCAGGCAGGCCCCCAGGGTCAGGACGGCCAACAGGCCCTTTTCCGCCGGGTGCCGTGCAGCCAGCGGGCCGGCATAGGCGATCCGGTCAATCAGCGGGAGGCCCCCCTTTTCCGCCCGAAGTAGTAGCCGATGAAACCGGCACCCAACGCCGCCTGCAGGGCAAATAGCAGGCTTTCCACCTCACCCGACGGCGGCTCCCAGAAGGGCTCGGCCCAGGGTTCATAGTCGGGCCGGATTTCGGCAATCAGCGCCTGGGCCTGCTCATCGGCACCAGTGAACAGTTCCGCATCCGGGTCACCCGAACCGGAGACCAGAAAAAGGGGCAGAGCGGCCAGCAGGATGACACCCAGGATCAGCAACAGGTTAGCGTGCAGGAGTTTCAAAACGTACACCTCCGGGAAGCACCGACAAGTCGGCCAGTTCTCGGGAACTGTATCTCTTAAGTCCGTTGAAGACGACGACGGTCAGGAAACCGGAGCTAATCGCCAACGGTATCTGGGTCAGGGCGAAGACCGTCCCGAACTTGGCAAAGGAAGCAGCGAAGCCGCCCACCGGATCGGGAAAGGCCAGAGCCAGTTGAAAAGACGTGGTCACATAGGTCATCAAATCCGCTCCGGCCGCCGCCATAAATACCGACACCGCAAAGGACAGGCGTAGAAATCGGCAGAGGCGGAACAGGCCGAAGGCGGCGAAAGGACCAGCCACGGCCATGGAAAAGGTGTTGGCACCCAGTGTGGTAATCCCTCCGTGAGCCAAAAGCAACGCCTGCAGCACCAAGACTACGCAGCCAAGCACGCACATTACCGACGGGCCGAACAGCACTGTCCCCAGGCCGACCCCCGTGGGATGGGAACTGGAACCGGTCACGGACGGAATTTTAAGCGCCGAAAGCACAAAGGTGAAGGCCCCGGCCAGACCCAAGAGCATCTTGATCTCCGGATTCTTCTTAACTACCCGACCAACGGAATATAAGCCATAAGCCACAAAGGGCACTGACACTGCGGTCCAAGCCGCGGCGTGGCCGACCGGCAGCATGCCTTCCATAATATGCATAGAATCGTATAACCTCCTTTAGCTGAGTCCCAAGCTTGGACGTCCAGGAAAAACAAAATCCCCGACCCGTTAAACAACGAGCCAGGGATTACGTATTCAATCCTGGTATAACAATCACACCCCCTTATTCCGCGAGGCGGGTATGGTTCCATTCTGGGCAGGTCTTCTGACTCCCGGATCATCCTACCGGCCACACCTTCCCGGCAGCTGACTGCCAGTGGCTGGTTGTGGCTTTCGTTCCCGGTTACAGCGGCGGGTCCGTACCGGATTCGCACCGGTTTCCCTATTCTCCCCACCGGACCGAAAGGCCCGGGGGCACCCAAAACGAGTCTCCTATTCAGTTCGGCCGAAGATTTCCGGTAATTGCCGGTTATCTTCCCAAGAATATACTTCATTATAGCTAGTCAGGAAGAGAGCAGTCAAGACAGATACAAATTAAATTCGGCCAACACCCCCACATCCGTAGCCAAGATGTTGCCGAACTACTTGGAGGCAAGAAAAATATGTTTGAAAAGGTTATAATGGAGGCAATGGCCTCGGGTCTAAAAGAGTGCGCGTACCCAAGCTGCTGTTTGGGCAAAACATACGGAGGAATAAGCGTGATTGTTTCCCGGCTTGAGTCCGTGGATACCAGGCTTCTGTACTTGATCCATAACGGTGTACGATGCACAATCTTGGATCGGATCCTTCCTTTCCTGACTAACTCAGCTGGCGCCACCGCTGCCATCAGTTTGGCTATCCTTATTCTGTCGGCCGGTCTAGTCTCCGGTTTCTCTGTTATAACAGAAACTGGCCTCCGAATGGCCGCGGCCCTTGCTACCAGTCACCTCGTCGTGCATAGTATTAAGCGGTTCGCAAACAGAGCCCGTCCCGCGAAAACCCTAAATATCCGCGATTACCACGTGGCTATCTGTGCCTATTCTTTCCCCTCTGGTCACAGCAGCGCTGCTTTCGCCCTGGCAGCCTGCCTTCTCCCCATTGGTTTCGCGGTCGGTCTTCCAGCCATCCTTTGGGCCGGAACCGTTGCCTTTTCGAGGATGTATCTAGGCCTTCATTACACCACTGATGTCGTGGCCGGTGTCCTAATCGGATCCTTCTTCGGAACCCTAGCGTGTGGATTGATCAACCTGTGAGGTATTCATCACAATCCACCCAACCGCCGACCCAAAAGGCCCGGAAGCAGGTGTAAAAACAGCGATCTAGGCTCGGGCCAGGGTCCGGAAGTTCTCTAGGCGTCCGGTAAGGTACAGGTAGGCCATAATCCCCAGGTGAATCCCCATGCTGGTTGAACGGTATACCAGCCACATCAGCACGAGGGCAGGCAGTTCGAACAGTAGGACACTTCTTTAGAATACCGTAGAGTCAAAAAAGGGGACTGTCCCCTTTTTTCAGGCCGGGTGGCCGACTTTCCGGTGGCTCCGCAATCGGTTGCTCGTCTGGAACGGAGGGCAACGTAGGTCTTTTTCGGGCGGCATATCCACCTTCAATTCGGCCACCGTCTTAATTCCCTTCAAAAAGGTGTCCAGTTCGTAGCGCAGGCTTTCCACAGGATTGTTTTCAACCACTCCGGTAGGCCTAATCACAATCGCGTCCAGATGGTAGTGGCCGGTGCGGTAGGCTACGGCGGCGCGGCCATGCCCATCCAGAATGTACTTTGCCCCCTGATCCCAGACCAGCAGCACCGGGACGCGGTCGTCGCGCAGCATGCAGATCTTGTCCCTAGTCTCCGGGATGTGGTAGTGCAGGTCGTGCGTGGGCCGCAGTTCGCGGACATCCACGTTTTCCACCCTTACCGTGATGTTCTTTCCGTAGATCTGCCGGTACACCCTGTTGAGCAGAATCCGGACCAACCCGTGGAGCATTGTTTGATGCCTGCCGTCACCGGCTACCTGGTCGATGATGTGGGCCGCCGTATCACAGAGGGCACGCTCCTCGTTCCTTTCGCCGTGCAGGGTGTGGCTAACGAGTTCGTGGTAGAAAACCGTTAACTGCTCCACTTCGGAAAGGGTAAAGAAGCTCGGGTGGATCAGCACACTGCCGGCGTCGATATCGGCTTCCGCCACCCACTCCAGATCGGGGGTAACCACCAGACTGAACCGGTAGCCCTGACCACAGCGGGGGTAGTCGCGAATCACGGACGGGGCCGTGTAGCTCATGAGCACCCCCAAGGCCCGGAGTTGGGACGTGCTGAGTTCCCCTTTCAGGACGGTCAGCCGGGTACCGCCTTCCCTGATCCTGATTTCGGCTCGGACCGTGGGCCATCCCCGAAAACACTGTTTCTGCAGGTAGGGAACCCGGTACGGATAGGCCAGGCGGGCGTTCCCGATGCTTTTTGAAAACCCCTTCGTCTCGTACTTGACCCCGGAAAGCACCGTGACCCCACATTCGTTCGTCTTCCGGTAAACCACCCGCCCAATCCGATCCAGCACCGCTCGCACTTCATCAGGAGCCACCAGCATTCGCGAGCTCTTCAGATCGGCCGCCAGCACATACTGGGCTAGTTTCGGTTCATGCACCGACACGAAATCAAGGCCCCGCCGGAGGTAGCGCTCCAGTAACAGCACATTGGCGGGAATGGCAATCTCCATACCGACTGCGATGCCACCCAGACCCTCCTCAGCGAGGATCGCCAAGGCCCGGTCCAACTCTTTCAGTGTCCGAACCTGTGTTAGTTCCACCCGCAGGGGAATGCCGTGAGCGATCACATTCCGGAGCGCCCGCAATTCCCAGCGAAGGAACTCTTCATAGGCCGGATCGGTCCACCGGGACAGGCCGGAAAACCCCATCAGGGGGTTCTCATCCGGACTCTCTAAACGCATTCCCCCTCTGAGCCGGGAAAACCCCGGCGCATCCAGATCGTTGGTACTAAACACCGGAATCGTACCCGGTAGCCTGGATATACACGCTATGGTCAAAGCCTCGCGGAACGCGCCAGTGTAATACGTTTCAGGATCATGGTGTTCCGCCTTCAGATCCAGTGGGTGGCACCCGATCTGCTGCAGGATTTCTTCAGCTCTAATCCGACTGCACGGCAGTTTCCGGATCACCGCTTCGCTCCCCTCAGCACCGGGGGGAGTGCTTAGAACATCCGGGGCCGGATCCGGCGCACCGACCACAGTCAGCCTGGCTTCGGCTTCAGCTACCGCCCGCACCACCGCCACATAACTGGTGTCCGCCACCCCGATCGAATCGATACCCATCCGGACTAACAACTCGGCAAAGGCCGGGTCGTTGGATGGTCGCTGTCCGCACAGTCCCGTTTTCACACCGAGCTTCCGGGCCGTCTTAATCACGGTCTCCAGAGCTTGAACCACCGCCGGATCAGTCTCATCAAAGACTGCATGCATGCGGTCGTTGTCCCGCCCGACCGCCAGCACAAACTGAGTCAGGTCATTGGAACCGATGGAGATGAAATCCAACCGCGCCTGGCCAGCCTGATCCGTCAGGAATGACTCCAGATCCAAAGCGTTATACGGCACCTCCACCATCATCCCGATCCTGAGTTCTTCCTCACCCCGCCGCAGTCCCTCTGCGCTCAAGAAATCCAGGGCCTTGCCCAACTCAGCGGAAGTTCTGACCACCGGGAACATCACGGCCACATTCCGGTAGCCCATTTCCCTGGCCAGTTTGATCGCCTCCAGTTCCCAGCGGAAAACGGCGGCGTAAGAAGGGTCGATCATCCGGCCTTCGCCGCGGAAGCCCAGCATCGGGTTAGCCTCCCGCTGCTCAAACAGATAG
Organism: Desulforudis sp.; assembly: GCA_019084485.1. Lineage (GTDB taxonomy): Bacteria > Bacillota > Desulfotomaculia > Desulfotomaculales > Desulforudaceae > SURF-60. Next base: position 12,511 of record JAHRFU010000136.1, read on the forward strand.
CCCCCCCACATCTCGTGGTATTCATTGCTCTTGAAGTCCGTAGTCCGGTAGATGACCGGCTGATCGGGGGACTGTGTCGCGGCGATGGAGGCAATCGCCTGTCCGAGGGTCTCGACGTAGAACTGACGACCGGAGTGATACCCCCGGATCACTTCTGTGATCTTATCCCGGAGTTGGTACAGGTCGGCGAAGCGCCCCCCGTCCGCAAATTCACCATAATCGAAGGCGAATAGAGCCTGAGGATGGATTTCCATCCGGGCCAATACAAACTCGGCCCGCAGCAGGCTGACCCCGTAATGAGAGGGGTAGGCAGCGATCGGGAAACGTCGGGCCACGAAAGGGCTGGCCATGATTAAACCAATCTTGGTCTTAGTCACCGGAAGCTGATCAATGTGGATGCTTTCCCCAGTCTCCACCAGGAAGTCATCCAGGGAATAGGGATGCCGGTACACCCGCCCTGCTTCACCGTCGACGGTGACGGTCACCTCCGGTGACTCTGCAAGGATTTGGCGGAGGGTGTCCAGCGCGGGCTTGCCGACACCGACCACCGCCGGTTTACGGAGTTCCCTGGCCACGATTGCGGCGTGGGAGGTCGAACCGCCGACGGCTGTGATGAAACCCCCCGCCACCTGCATCGCGGGCACCATATCCGGAGTGGTGAACTCCGCACAGAGGATATCTCCTGGCCCGACGCGGCTCATCTGGGCGGACAGCGCCTGGGGGTCACGGGCATCGATCAGCACCAACCGGCCGCACGCCGCTCCCAAACCCGGAGTGCCTGAACACAGCAGTTCGGCCTGCTCCAGCATGTCGTGGCGAACAACCTTCTTCTTCTGCTTAATCACTCCCGGTTCTTCACCGACAAACACTGTCTCCGGCCGGGCCTGGGTGATCCAAACCTGGTTCTCTTCATCAATCGCGAACTCAATGTCCCGGAGGTCTCCGTAGTGTTCCGAGACGGTAAGCACCACCGCGGCAATCTCCTTGGCCTGTACATCCGTGACTGCAAAACTCTGTTGCAGTGTTTCCGGCACCGGCACCGTCGTGGTACCACCAGCCGCCTCATCGTAGACCACCATTTCTTCTTTGGCACCAAGCCGCTTCTCCAGAATCACGATCTGTCCATCCGGCGCAACCGCGAGCAGGTAGTTGTCCGGGGTCTGGATTCCGCTGACGATGCCCTCGCCCAGGCCCTCACCGACATCCAGGTAGACCACGCCCCGGGTGGTGCCGTGTCGGGCATTCCATCCGGTTTCAATGTCCACACTGAAGGCCGTGCCGGATTTTCGGCTCCGGATCATCCGCTGGACCACTACCGCGATCTCAACCTGCAGGTGGTCGAAGCCCTTTTCGATCCGGTAACTGATCGCCCGATCCGTAAACAGGGAGGCCCAACACCTACGCACGGCTGCGATCACCGCATCTTCGCCCCGCACATTTAGATAGGTATCCTGCTGGCCGGCGAAGGAGGCGTCGGGCAGATCCTCGGCCGATGCCGAGCTGCGCACCGCCACCGGGAGTTCCGGATTTCCGGCATCGGCCGCCAGTGCGCGGTACTTGCGGGTAATCTCCCGGACGATCTGTTCCGGAATAACGATGCCGGACCGGTCGATCAGATCCCTGATCCCCTGACCGGCCACGGCCAGTCTGGTTACGTATTCTGAATCGGACGGGTCGAGGCCTTGGAGCAAGGCCCGAATCCGCTCTGTGAGGCGGCGGTCACTCCTGAGAAAAGTGCGGTAGGCTGCAGTGGTCACTATAAACCCGGGGGGCACCGCGATCCCCGGTATCCCCATAAGTTCTCCCAGATTGGCCCCCTTCCCGCCGGCCAGAGCCACGTCTCCAACCCGAATCTCTTCAAATCCGACGGTCAACGGTACTGTCCGATCACCCTCGACCCCGATGCAATCTGTTGTCAATTCTGCGTAAGTCTCCAACCTTCAAAACCTCCCCCGAAAAATAAAATGACCCTCCTGGTGCCACCCGGCTCCGATAGAGGGCGCAAATAATTCGGGGAATACTCACTCGGACAAGCTAAATTACCTGGTTAAACCATGTTGACTAATACTACCGCAACAGGGTGGCATCTCCCCATCAATATAACACTATTGCGGATCTATGTAAACACAATCCTCAATGGCGTCGCAAATAAACCACATAATTAGTCCACCTCGGTTAAATAGTATGTCACATTCCCTTGGTGGCCTAGAGGAATCACGGCATTACGACGATGTTTGTCGGGAGCATCCGTAGCTTTCCATCTGAGGGACGGTTCATAATTTCGTTGTTGAAGACGAAGACACTGGATCCACCCCCGTCGAGGTTGTAGGCATCGACCACGCCGAACTTACTCAGGGTGATCTGAAGGTCTTCCAGGGTCACCCCGCTCGACCAGTCCGCCTGCCGCCCGTCTACGACGATGAAGATCATGTCGCCGTTGGCGTACTCCCCGACGATGGTGCGTGGTTGACGCTGGTTCTGCCACTTCTGCGGAAGTGGTACGGGCGTCTGATCGCGGATCAGGATCGGTACGAAACTAACCCCCTGCCTGGCTCCGAGTCTGTTCAGGTCACTTTGCGCGTAGCAAATTGCGCCCACCAGTTTCCCCCGCCCGTCAAATCCGACGAAGAAGATATCCTCTTTGGATGGCTGGAAACTGCCGATCAGTTTTCCGTCCACCATCGTATTCCCGATCGGCAGGACGTGCGTCTTGTCCCCACTCGGAGCGGTGAAGTAGCCCCCGCCATTTATTCCGAAGATTGCACCCGTCCGCTGTACGGCACCCAGGGTAGTCTCGCCGTCCACCGGGTTATGCACCACCCTTAGCACCGATGGGTCATAAGGCTTCACCTTGGCGATATAGCCCCGGTAGCCGATCCCACTCAGGTGAAATACCTTAATCTCCACCCGGGAAGACCGGTGGACCCGGACCGGGGGCCCGAGCTTGTCCAGGATGTGTTGTTCATACGTGTCATCAGACAGGTTCTTCTGAATCCCGGTTTGCTGGGAAAGCTGCTCCAGGAGTCGCTGCTGCTCCTGCAGGTTCTGCTGCTGCTGCTCCAACGAATCACGCATGAAACCGACAGCGTACTGGATGTTGTAGGTTTCATCCTTCAGAGCGACCACGGCCGAATCAAGCTCCCGCGTGGGCAGCACCATACCCGCCGCCGCCTGTCCAAACGCCGAAACGGTGATCAGCACCCCGATGAGCGGTGCCGCGACGAAAAGCAAAATCAGGTTAATTCTTAACATCGGGAGACTTCCTCAGCACATTCAGGCTCTGCTGCAGTTGGGCCAGTTGGCGATCCAGTTCCGTGATCCGCTGCGACAGCGCTGCCCGGGTGGAATCGGAACTGGCCAGCGTCCTATCCGCATCTTCCAGGGCATCTTTAACCCCTTCCAGCTCCACCTGGATCGCGTCCAGACGCTCGTTCAAAGCCTGGACGTGCAAGGCGTTGGTCTCCTGCACCGTCCGTATGGAGCTGTCAATGTAGTCGGTTGCATAGTAATAGGCGCCATAAAGGAGACCGCCCCAGACGGCCACCGATAAGATCGTAAGCAATAAAGGCTTGACCCAGGGCTTCGCGGTCCTGGGCCTGCGGCGTATCGGTTCAGAGGAAAAACTCCCCGGAGTTGGTGCATCCATGTCCATACCACCTTCCTCTCCCAATTATACCTTGTCCGCGAAAAAGGTCGACTCCTAAATAGACTCCGCTGCCTAGGCAGCGGAGTCCAATTAATACCAATTAATAATTCAAAACTTAAATAACTAAAGCCCCGACCCCTAACCGATGTAGAGGATATAACGGAGCATCATCCAAAAGTGCGCGAAGCTCCCGGCAATCACGAAGAGGTGGAATATCTCGTGAAAACCCAGTACGCCCGGAATCGGGTTCGGGCGTTTCAGACCGTAGATGACCGCTCCGATCGTATAGGAGAGGCCACCGATGGCCATCCAGATCATCCCGCCGGGTGGGATGGTCTGGATCAGCGGCCAAGTGGCCACTACGATCAGCCAGCCCATAAAGAGGTAGATTCCCGTAGAAAGCCAGCGCGGTGCCTGCAGCCAAAAGAGTTTTAGAAATATGCCAGCTAACGCCAGGGTCCAGACCGAAACCAGCAGGCTCCAACCCCACTCACCGCGCAACGGGATCAGGCAGATCGGGGTGTAGGTTCCGGCGATCAGCAAAAAAATCATAATGTGGTCCAAGCGGCGGAGTACCCTGCTTCCCCGTTCTGAGAGCGGCAACAGATGATACAGGGAACTGGCCGTGTACAGCAGGATCAGGCTGGCCCCGAAGATCGCGAAAGCGACCACGTGCCAGGCTGTTCCGTCGCGAACCGCCAGAACGACCAATACAACCAACGCCGCCACAGACGCCAACGCTCCTGCAAGGTGCGTGAGCCCGCTGACCGGGTCCTTCAACTTTCTAATCACACTCAACTGCCCTTTCGCCAACCTGAAGTACCCAGAACTAAGTCTCCCCCCTATATATACACTCCCCCTACCAATTATCCTGCAAATGCAGACAGAGGAAATAAAAGGACGGTCACACATCCTTTTTCCAAGACATACGATAAAGCGTAAATAGAGTTATTACCCGCGGCTAACATGCTTTCCCTTTGTTAACGTGAAAGGATGATGCTCAGATGTGGTTCCGACGCAGGCGAAAACCGGACTTTGATCATCCGGTGCAAGACCTGGCCTCTCTACCCACCGGAAGCCTGGCCGTGGTTGGCGAATTACGAGCGGCCACGCAGTTCCGGCGGCGGCTTCTGGATTTGGGGTTTGTTCCGGGGACGATCGTTAGAGCGGTCAGGAGAAGTCCGGTGGGTGATCCGATCGCCGTAGATATTCGCGGCACCACGATCGCCCTGCGTCTGGATGACGCCAGGCAGATCACAGTCAGACCGGTTCACGGTTAATTAGCACGGAGACGTTGCCAAGAGGAGTGACTTGTTGTGGAAACCGGCGGTCAGTCGCGGGAATTCATCTACAATGCGAAGGTTTCCGACGTAAGGGGGGGAGAGCGAAAAGACCCGCTCATCGCCCTGATGGGAAATCCAAACACCGGCAAGAGTACCGCCTTTAACGCCCTCACCGGGTTAAGACAGCACACCGGGAATTGGCCGGGAAAAACCGTGTTGCTGGCGCGGGGCTCATACGCTTACCAGGGACGATCTTTTGAGTTGATAGACCTGCCAGGATGCTACTCCCTCTATGCCAATTCACCGGACGAAGAAGTAGCCAGGGACTTTCTCTGCTGGAAGCAACCCGATGCGACCGTGATTGTCGTCGACGCCACTTGCCTGGAACGGAATCTGAACCTGGTTTTGCAGGTGCTCGAAATCACCGGCAAGGTTGTTGTCTGTCTTAATCTAATGGATGAAGCGAAGAAAAAGCGGATTGCCGTGGATCATCAGGCGTTGGCCGGTGAACTGGGAGTACCCGTTGTTCCCTGTGCTGCCCGGTCCGGACTAGGCATGGATGAACTGGTCGACACCGTAGCCCAGCAGGTTGACGGAAAAATCATAACCAGGCCATATTCCATAACCTACCCGCCTGAAATCGAGGAGGCCGTGCAAACGCTGGAAGAGAGAATCCGTGACATCGCCCCCGTACACCTTCAGGCACGCTGGGTGGCGCTAAGTCTTCTCTCCGGAGATCTCCAGTTCTACAATGCCTGGCAACAGTGGCAAGTCCCATCAGAACCTGCTCCAGGAGGTGACCGCCGGGTGAATCAGCGCGCCATCCCGAGCCTTAGCGCTCTGACCAAGGACCTGGCTATCGAACCGCAATTGATCCACGATCAACTCGTGAAAAGCATCTACTGGGAAGCAAACCGGATCGCCACACGGACGGTATCAGTGCAGGGATCCGGCCCGGATCTGGATCGAAAACTGGATAACATCTTTACCTCCCGTTGGTTTGGCTTCCCAATCATGCTGTTAATGTTGGGCGTGGTTTTCTGGATTACCATTGTCGGATCCAACTACCCGTCCGAGGCGCTGGCCACAGTCTTCTTCGCGGGTCAGGATCGGCTGGCCGAACTGTTCATTTGGCTGGGGGCCCCGGCTTGGCTCAAGGGCATCCTCGTAGACGGCGTTTACGGTACCCTAGCCTGGGTAGTGGCCGTGATGCTCCCGCCGATGGCCATTTTCTTTCCGCTGTTTACGCTTCTGGAGGACCTGGGCTACCTGCCCCGGGTGGCCTTTAATCTGGACCGTTTCTTTAAAAGGGTTGGGGCCCACGGGAAACAATCCCTGACCATGGCCATGGGGTTTGGCTGCAATGCTGCAGGCGTTATTGCCTGCCGCATCATTGATTCCCCCCGGGAACGCCTGATCGCTGTTCTAACCAATAATTTCGTTCCCTGCAACGGCCGGTTTCCCACTCTAATCGCTTTGTCCCTGCTATTCATCGGAGGCGGAGTCGGTGCCCATTATGCAACCACCGTCGCCGCGGCATCAGTGGTCGGTATCGTGCTGGTCGGAGTCGCCGCCACCCTGGCCGTTTCCTGGATCTTGTCCCGCACCATTCTGCGAGGGCTGCCTTCGTCGTTTACGCTGGAGTTGCCACCCTACCGGGTGCCGCAGATCGGTTCAGTCATCGTGCGTTCTTTCCTTGACCGTACTCTGTTCGTACTGAAGCGGGCGGTTATCGTCGCCGCACCGGCAGGGGTTGTAATCTGGATCGCTGCTAATATCCACGTGGGCGAAGCCAGCTTCCTCGGACACTTTGTCGGGTTCCTCGACCCCTTCGCCCGGGCTATCGGCCTTGACGGGCATATTCTGGGGGCCTTCATCCTGGGACTACCGGCAAACGAGATCGTCCTTCCGATCTTAATAATGAGCTACGTCGCCGAGACGGCCATGTTAGAACTGGACAGCCTGCAGGCCCTGCGTGATCTGTTGGTGATCGAGCACAACTGGACCTGGCTGACTGCAGTGTGCACGATGCTCTTTGCACTGCTCCACTTTCCCTGCGCCACTACGCTGTACACTATTCAGAAGGAACAGAAGAGCATCAAATGGACCGTACTGGCCGCGCTCATCCCGCTGGCCATAGCCATCACGGTCTGCTTTGTGGTGGCCCAGACCGTACGGTTCTTAGGGCTGGTTTGAGTACACCTGCCTCTGGTTCATTCGTGTTCCGGTGCGTACCCGTCCCGCAACCCGTCGCCCGCCTTGCTGCGCTGTTCTCGGTACTCCTGGAAGGCATTGAGGCATTCCGGATAATGATGCATAAAGGTGATCAGGTTTTCGATCGCCCGGATGGTCGGGAGCGACAGGTAGTGTTCCATTGCTTCCGCCTCTTTGGCGGCGTCTGATTCTGAGCCCAGAACACGGACGAATTCCTGCAGAACCCGGTTCCGTTCATTCAGAAACCGTCCCAGCTTTTTCCCCTTGGGAGTCAGTACTACCTCCCGGTATGGGTGGTAAGTCAGGTAGTTTTTCCTGGCCAACTTCTGAAGAGCCCTGGTTACTGAGGGCAGTTTCACATTTAAGGTGGCGGCTACGTCCGTCACCCGCACACTGTCACTCCCGCCGGAGAGACGGTATATCTCTTCCAGGTAGTCTTCCAAGCTCGGGGACAACATCTGATTCACACCCCCACTATGCCTACCCGCCAGGCGACGGAACATCCTCCTAACAGTCTACGTCGATCCGGAGAGGGAAAAGAACTACTGCAGGAAAGTCCTCCCACCCCTACACTTTTGTGATAGCATAGAATCATTGACCACCCAAAAGGGGGCCCACCCTGTGGAAAAGATCTTGCAGCAAATCCTCGAGGAACTGAAAGACCTACGCCAGGGTCAGGATATCCAGGGCAAACGCGTGGAACGCGTGGAAAAGGGACAGGAAGCCTTGGGTGTGCGTTTGGAACACCTGGATAATGGACAGGACTTGCTTGCCCGTCAGCAGACAACTCAGGGCCGGCAGATCGAAAAACTACACTCTGATCTGACCAAACTCGCCGTTCACGTTGAAGGCGAAATCACCGATAAAATTCGTGGTTTGTACGATGACCGGGAAGTTCTTAGAAACGTTATTACGGATACCCTACATCGTATCGAAAATAGGCAGGATAGGCACGGAGAGCAGCTAAACATGCACTAGCAAGAAATACAGATGCTACGCACCAAGAGAAGCTAAGACCCTACCCCCTGGACTACTCACGGCCACCACGCTCCTCTAATCCGGCATGCACCGAAAGTTGGTAACCCGCACTGAGGTTAAGGAGGAAATATCGGCTGCCCTGGATATAGTTAAGGACCGCTACGGCGAAGAGGCTGCTAAAACGGCAAGTTCGCTCAGAAAACCTTTACCTTAGCATCCAAAACCGGCTGGATGGTCACACTATGCCGAAAGAACATTCTTTTCTAATTTCTCCACAGCCCGACAACAAGTACAGGTAGGCTGGAGGAAACGAAAGGCGGAGTAAAAATGCGGAGCGACTAAGGATTCGTTTACTAAGAAAGAGTAGCCTTCATGAATCTTGATTCACTCTCAAAATTATGCTATGTTAAATGCATAGATATTGAGAGCGAGGGGGATTTGACTTGCCAAACATCCGGCCGATTTCGGATTTACGGAATAATGCCAATGAAATCTCAGAGTTTTGCCGCAGGGAGCGCGAGCCGGTTTTCATTACAAAAAATGGTGTAGGCGATATGGTCGTTATGAGCATCGAAGCATACGAGAGGCAACAGGCACTGATTGAACTCTATGGAAAGCTGGCCGAAGCCGAGGCTGAGATTGCCAATGGCGCGGCGGGCGAGGACTTTTTTGAGGTCGCGAAGAAGCTCCGAGGAAGTGTTCGTGGAAAAGTATAGGTTACTGGTTTTTCCCTCGGCTAAGCAGGACTTGCAAAACATTGTCGACCATATCAACGAGCTTTCGCCGGATGCTGCGTTCAAGCTGTACGACGAAATTGTGGGAGGTATCGGCTCGCTATCGCAAATGCCTGGTCGTTGTCTGCTGTTGAAAAGCTCGGTGTTGAGGGTGAAGGGCTACCGCGTTTTGATCGTGCACAACTATCTGGTGTTATATGTCGTAAACGGCAACCGCGTGGAAATCCGCCGTATCCTATACGGGCGCAGGCAATATGAATCTTTGCTGTAAACAATATAGAGTCTCTCGACTCCCTTGACTCTAGCGCTAATAGCCAATGCTGGTCAAACAAAGGATTTCATAGTGGCCGTACCTAATAGATGGGTACGGCCACTATGCGTCTAATGCAAATGGCTGGCTCTCCTGTCCACAACATGCGTTGGATCTGATGATTCGAGGCATTGGTCATATCGTTAAGCCATGCGGCGAGTCTTTCCAACAGAAGCGCTAAAGCCTGGGCAAACCGAAGGTCGGCCATCTCGTCGCAACAAGCGTAGAACAGACCACCCAAGGTCCGTTCGTCTTGCTGGCAGCGGCTCTCTGATGTGCGCAACTTGAGATAGTAAAATATTCTTTCTTCCTGTGGTTCTTTCCTGCAGTTCCAAATTTATATGACTCGGTACCCCTTTCGCCGGCCGTTGTCCTCAGGTATCAAGAATTCGTATGAGGGCTTCAAGGGCGGCCGGATGGTTTACAATCTGTACATGACCGGGTACGCTGGGAGGGTGTGTTCAGGCGCGTGCAGAAAGTGTACCTTGATGTCTTGAGGTAGGGTTTCTACTACCGGGGTTTTTGCGGTTGATTGAAACGGACGAAGGCCGTGGTCCCATCCGGTCCGGTTTCCACGTCGATCTTAGCGTCGTGCCTTAAGGCAATCCGGAAGCAGACGGCCAGTCCTAGCCCGGTGCCGTAGTCCTTGGTGGTTACGAAAGGCGCGCCGAGTTTTTCGAGAATCTCATCTGGCATTCCCTCCCCCTCGTCACGCACCGACAGCACTACAGATTCACCGTCTACGAATGTTTTGATGAATAGATTCCCGCCTGGGTGCATCGCTTCAAGTCCGTTGCGGCCAAGGTTTATGATCAATTGCCGCATTTCACTGGCGTCCAGAAGCAGAGGCGGGATATCCCCCAACTCGGTGTGGATGTAGTTGTCCCTAGTGGCGGCGTCCGCCTGGACTAGCGGGAGTAGCGAACTGATAATCACATTTAGATTCTGTTCCTGCAGGTTAATGACCTTACCCTTGGCCAGAGAGAGGAACTCCGTAATGATCGCGTTTCCCCGGTCCAGTTCCTGAATCATCAGGTCGAAGTATGATTTGTATTTACTAAGTTCGGCCTTCTCCCCGAATAGCTGCAGGAAACCGCGTACGCTGGTCATTGGATTGCGGATTTCATGGGCGATGCCGGCCGCCATTTCACCGATCAGATCCAGCCGATCCAGGTATGCCATCTGTTTCTCCATCTGTTTACGCTCTGTGATGTCCCGCATGGTCTGAATGGCCCCGACCAAGTCACCGCTGCTGTCAGAGAGCGGTGAAACTGTTACCCACAAATGCGCCCCCCGGCCGCTGTAGGCCGAAGGCACAAATATTTCCGTGAAAAGGGTGTCGTCCCGTCTTTCGATCCGCCCATACTCCTTCTCAATCTCCGGGTTATTCTCGAAAACCAGGTCGATCAGAGCCGGCCGGCGCCATTGATAAAGGGGCAGGGCATAGGCATAACAGCCCCTGTTGATGATTTCATCCTTGCTCACCCCGGACATTTCCTCCATCGCCCGGTTCCAGGCGATTACTTTCTGTTCCTTATTCACGGCAAAGGTGGCGTCAGGCAGAAACTCAATGATGTCCACCAGTTGTTGGTGGGAGGCACGCAGGCTTTCTTCGGCCCTCTTCCGCTCCGTGACGTCCTCCCCGATCCTGGCCAAACCGATGACGCTCCCCTGAGAGTCGCGCAGCAGGGAGTTGTTCCAGTCGATGAGTCGCTGCTCCCCGCTTCTGGTATGGATCGCCTTTTCACCGTCAGTAGGTAGAATACCCTGTGAGACCTCTTCCACAATCCGTCTGACCTGCTCCCTCCGATCAGCCGGGACAAAAGTTCCCACCCAGCAACGACCCAAAACGTCCTCCCGTGTCCACCCGGTAAGTTTCAACAAAAAGTCATTGCAGAAGGTCACCCGGCCATCGGTATCCAGAATCACCGCCAGAAGCTGGACTCTTTCCAGCATCTCGCGGAACCGACGTTCCGATTCGCGGAGCATTTCGTTGGACTTGTGCAGGGCATCATACTGGTGCTTAAGCTCGACACGCATTTGGTCGAATGACCGGGCCAGATGCCCGATCTCGTCACGGGTGCTGACTGGAATGCTCGTTTCCAAATCTCCCTGGGCCAAGCGGTTCGCAGCGCCGACCAGTTTATTAATCGGCCTGGTCAGGGAGTTGGTTAACAGCCAGATGACCCCGATGATGAAAATCATGATCAAGCTGAAAGTGTAAGCCACATCCTTAATGGCTTCCTCAACCATCCTGTCCACAAAGTGCTTGTTGGCACCCACGTACCAAATGCCGATGATTTCCCCGGCAGCGTCCCGGATCGGTTTGTAAGCCGCCTGGTACTTCACCCCAACGACCTCGGCCTCTCCGAAGAACTCACCGCCCTCTTCGAGGACCACCCGGCCCACCTCATCGGATACCTTTGTACCCACAGCCCGCCGTTCATTGCGAATGACATTGGTCGCAATGCGTATATCCCCCTGGAAGATGGTGCAAGTATCACCGGTCAGGCGCCCAATCTCGTCAACAATGTAGTGGTTCCCGTTCATCAGGGTCTCGCCTTTGAACAGGGCTCCGTCGATGATCGCCCAATCTCCCGGATAGCGGGTCTCCAGGAAGGCCTCTCCCAGCAACAGATCCCCCCTGGCTTTTTCCACCGCTGCCTGGTTCGCCTCATCCCTGATTTTAGTCATAGTCCAAAACACCGTTGTCACGAGACCCAGGATTACCACCAAGCTGATGGTGATGATAAACCGCCAGTGGATAGACTGAAAGTCATAAAACCGTTGTTTGGGGAAGCCTGCCATACCGCTGTCAACCCACTTCCGAGCAAATCCACATACAACGACAACATTCTTGTCGTAATATAAAGAGATTTGTCGTATGGTGTCTGTTCTCCTTCTATAATCCGGTTAATATCTCTGAAATCCTTAAACCCGCCAGTCAACGGGTTGGCCCTGGACAAAGCAAAACCCCGGGTATCCGGGGTTTGCTGTTGGTCACCTATTCGACTTCATTGCCCTGTTGATTGTTCTCCTCGGGCTGCCTCTTCCTCAGGAGCGGCTTCATCTTCATCCGGCGCAGGCGCTTCAGGAGGTGCTTCGGGAGCCGGTGCGCCCGGGGAAGGGGGAACCGCCCGCTCCGTCACACCGGGCCGAGGCGTCGGTGCCGGATCACGGACTTGCTCCGCAGTCTCCGGTTGCTCCCTCCCGCCTTCCGTAACGGTGTCCAGCACCCAGATATCGGCCGTCCGGAGCAGGCCGATGATCAGCGTGGCGGTGTCACTGCGCCCGTCGGAAAACCGCTGGTTCAATTGCAGTTCCACTCTTGCCCGGCCGTCCGGAGGCTCCACGACCCGGGCTTCACGGACAGTCTCCAGTATTGGATAGGCAACATTCGGGCCGGTGTGTAGTTGCGCCATCAGCAACTGGTCTCGCCGTTCGGCCAGCCGGCGCGGACTGACGAAGGGTTCGAGGCGGTCAACCATCGTGGCTACTACCTGATCACTGGCTCCGTTTTCCCCCAGCACCTCCAGGTTGCGGGTAGCTTCCAGGGCCGCGGCAAAAGCACCCTGGTCCGTCCGGTACAGCTGATAGGCAGCCAGTCTCAATCCCCGCTCAGCATCAATTCGTTCGTTCACTTGGGCCGCAGTCATCGGCCGCCGGAAAGTGCGGAGTTCCGAAACCACCTCGGCTTCACCCGCAATGAATTCCCGTTTTACCAGCCCGACCTGGGGAGCATAGTACTCAAAGACGGTGTGTTCCTCGCCCCGGCGAGTGATCTTGATCTTGACCACGTCCTCATATTTACCGGCCGGTGTGGTCACTCGGGCGTTATTGGCCACGATCTCACGGCGCTCGGGACCGTTGGCCCAACCCTGTCCCTCGGTGAAGGGAGCCTGAAGAATCACCAGTTCCTCTTCCTCGTCGGTCTCCACTCTAAGCAGGTTGACCGGCACTTGATAGTCCTCCCTCGCCAACTGCCGGGTAACGCGGTCGGGGCGCACTTCGTAGATCACCGCCAATGTTGTGCCGTTGTCGGTTACGAACTGAGCACGGTTACCGATCCGGTGCAGCGCCCGGGCCGTAAGGGCCGCGAACTCATTTCCCTCCCCCTGATAGTCCCAGAAAGTACCGGGCTCAGTGGGAAAGTAGTCTCCCGCAGTAATGCCGCCGACCGGGTCAATACGGTCATCACCCGGGCTTCTAGCCGCGGAGCAACCCGCGACCAGAATAATGGTCAACGCCAGGAAGCAGATAAGGATCTTCCTACCTCTCAACATCGGGAAAAGCCTCCTTTAGATATTGGTCGATATTCTATTCTGCGCTGAGGAAGCCAAATTAACCCAAGGATGCAAAAAAAATGATCCCCCCAAACCCTTGGGGGGACCTTCGGTAACTGACCATTCAGCGGTTTCTAGTAAGCTAGCTCAACAGGCGGCGCAGAACGGCAAAGAAACCATCCACCTCATCACTTTTCGACGGTATGTCCAGTATTAGCATTTCGCCCCCCGGGGCAAACCGGAAAATCCACTCCGCCTTACCCCAATTCATTCCACGCACCGGATTACACGATACCTTCCCGCTGACCTTCTGCAAAAGCGAGAGGGGGTACACATTGAGATCCAGCTTTTCACCTGTAACGCTGAGCGCCATCAGGTTGTTCTGGGTGCAGATAAAATAGCGGGCGGTAAATGAACCATCAGACTGCTGTACCCGAAAAACCTCGTACCATCCGTGGATCACGCTGTCAGAACCGATGATCTCATCCAGCAGTTTGCAGACGGCGTCACTCATATACCAATTCTCCGCAGCACTAATCAGGTCTTTTCCCTTCATTCGTACCACCTCTTCAGTCCTTGCTGGACTAAACGGTTAGTCCAGGTCGATAATCAGGGACTCCTCATTACAGTTTGGGAAATGCGGACAGTTGATGCACTCCTTCCAGACCTTCTGGGGCATATTCTCCTTCGGTTCCCGGTGGAAACCGCACTTCTCAAAAAAACCAGGCTGATAGGTAAGGGTAAATACCCGGGGCAGGTGCAGTTCGCGTGCTTCCTTGAGCAGGGTGTCCACCAGGCTACGCCCGATCCCCCGGCCTAACGTGTCCTCATCCACGGCAAGGGCGCGGATTTCGGCCAAGTCCTCCCAAATAATGTGAAGCCCACCCGCTCCGACTACCCGTCCCGCTTCTTCGGCCACCGTAAACTCACGAATCCCCTCATAGAGCAGCGAGCGCGGCCGGGCCAGCATTAAGCCCTTATTGGCGTAGTGGGTAATCAGACTGTGAATAGTCTCGACGTCGGTGATCCGGGCCTTCCGTAAGAGCATGTCCTGTTGTACCTTTCTTCGGTTCAGTGTGCTACTATCTTAACACTCCTGTCCCCTGAAGCGCACCCACCCACCCTAATGTACGGGGAACAACTGTACGAACTTCTCCACAACCAAGGGGTCGAACTGTGTTCCCGCACACCGCAGAAGTTCATCAGTGGCTGTCTCGTGGGGCATTGCCGGGCGGTAGGGCCGGTCGTTGGTCATGGCGTCATAGGCGTCCACCACTGCCAGAATACGGCACTCCAAGGGAATCCCCTCACCCTGGAGGCCCAGGGGATAACCCTGCCCGTTCCACCATTCGTGATGCTTGAGGATCCAGTCCGCAATCGGGATCATGTCCGGAGCGGAGAGCGCGATACGGTGCCCGATCTCGCAGTGTCGCCGCATTTCGCTCGTCTCTTCGGGCATGAGCGAGGCGGGCTTGAAGAGGATGCGGTCCGGTATACCGACCTTGCCGATATCATGGAACTGCGCCAGAAGACGCAGGTCGGACACCTGGTGTTCAGGCATCCCCAGCACTATCGCCACCCGGACAACAAGTGTTTGCAGCCGGTCCGCGTGTCCCTCGGTCACAAAATCCCTTGCTTCCAATGCCTTCATCAGGGTTTGGACGATTGCACTGCGGGCACTCATACTCCGGTGCAACTTCTCCCGGTACATATTGTTATCGGCCTCTTTGAAAAGGTCGTTTATTGTGACCGGCCCGCTAGTATCGCCGATTGCGAACCCGACGGACATACTCAAAGGAAGCTCGGTGTGTGAATGGTTATAAGCAGTGACTCTGTCCCTGATCTTCCGACAGGCGCTTTCGATGACCGCCTCTGGAGCACTTGGGAGCACCACGGCAAACTCGTCGCCCCCGATACGCGAGACAATGTCCCCGTCGCGGAAGGTGCTTTGGATAATCCCGGCGGCGGCGGATAAGAGACCATCGCCGGCTTCGTGTCCCAACGTGTCGTTAATCAGTTTCAACCCGTCCACATCACAGACAATGATTCCAACCCGATCATGCCGCCCTCGTTCCAGACGGCGCATCTCATCCTCGAATCGAATCCGATTGTACAGCCCCGTCAGCGGATCGTGTGCGCTGAGGTAGTTGAGCTTGTCTTTGGCGCGCATCAATTCATTGTTAGAGACAACCATCGCTTGGTTTGCGGCAATTAACCCTTGGTTGGCTCCGGCAATCTGCTCGTTCAAAGCTTCCAGCTCGGCGATTAACCTCTCCCGCTCTCTCTTGAGTGTTGTGTGTTCGATACTCTGTTGCCCGAAGCGAGATATCAAGCCTGTAAGGTTCGTAAAAAACCGGGCAAACATTAGCAATTGGGATTCCGGGATGATGCGCACACGGCGCACCGCCTCCAGGTAGGCCTCTTCATCAAATCCGAGCTGCCGGGCTTGGAATCGGAAACGAGTCTCGTTCGGGGGAGACAGAAATACCTGACTCACCGCTAGAGTCGCCACGTGGCACCCGGAGACCATAATCGGTGTGGCGGCAACAGCGAGACCATTATGGCAAACGCGGAGAACCTCCCGTTGTCTATGGCCGACTTCCCCCACAATACGCCGATCACTCTCCCAACAGCGGGCCGCCCCAGCCGGGGAAAGACGATGATAATTGAGACAAAGATCACTCCAGCCGGAATGCGTTACCACCATCCCCTGGGTATCGAGGATGGACGTTGCAATGCCGGCAGCCGCCGAAAAATCATCCTGCAACTGCTGTAGAATACTCGGATCAATCAAGTCCTGAAGAGAACGCCCCTCAAACCCGCTCAATATCCGAGTCCCCCCTGGTAACAACTGGTGTAATCATTGAGTAAGAGGCTTCGACACGAACCAGCAAATTCCTTCCAGAGGCCTAGGCTTTCTTGTTTAACACTGAGTTCAGTTCATGCCTCAGGGATCGTAGATCCAGGTACCGGCCGGGACAGGCGGTTTTGGCACCGTTCACCTCACCGTGTCCGAGTATCCCGGTGGCCGGAATGCGGTGCTCGACCATCAGCCGCCGGAGCAGTGATGCCAGTGCCGTAACCTGCTCCGGGTGGGGGCGTCGGATTTCGAAGTTGCCGATGAGCGCCACTCCCAGAGCATTGGTGTTCATGCCTCCCGCCACGCAATGGGCACCGCGTTCGCACTGGACACGTCCCGGCACGAGGGCCCCGTCCCGCTCAATTACGAAGTGGTAGCCGATATCCCGCCACCCCAACCGCCGGTGATAGTTTCTGATCTGGGCGGTGTTCTCCTCCTCCGCCCCGGTATGGTGCACAATGATGTACTTCCAATGCATTTGCTGCTCACTCCTTTCTCCTGTCCACCGGACGCTACTAATTAACGCCGGTCTTTACCGTCCTCCAGGATGCGTCTGGCATCGTCGACGTCAACGCCGCCCTGACGAGCCATGACCACGGTCAAAAGGCTGATCGACCGCTCCAGACCACGGATACAGGGTTCTAAACGAACCAGCAGATAACTCGCCACAACCATCGGAAAGCCGTAATTGCCGATCACCAACAGTAGATCATCCATCCGCTGCACCTCCCTCGTCCGGCAGCCTCCCGGCATTTCGCCAACTGCCGCATTGATCCGCGGAAATCCGGCCCCCCCCCACAGAAAAGTTTGAAGGCCGGAGGTTATCCCCCGGCCTTCCCTGAACACTTCTATTAAATCAGGTCCAGGTCGGTTGTCTCGCGCTGGACGATCCGGGCCCCGGCGATGCCGATCAAGGCCCCACCGCTGGAGGAAAAGACGTCCCCGGCAATAATGCCGTTCATCGCCGTCTCCACCAGTTGACCGGTAAGGTCGGCCTTCGGGTCGGGAACCCTGAGCGTCACCGTGGTTCCGGCGGTACTGGAAAAGCGCAGTTCAAGCGTTCTAACCACAGCCATTTTTTTGTTACACCTCCCGTCCGGATAAGGAAGTCGCACCGAAGCGACCCAAGCCACGAGGGCGATTACTCACCGTCGTCGGCCAACTCACTGTTGCGCTGGTACTCCACGGCAGTCATGATGTGTTCCTGCAGACCGGCAAAAGCCTCGGCCACAGCATAGACATCACCATTTGCAGCGGTCGGCTTGATCCCTGACCAACGGCGCGTCCGGTAGATCGGCTTGCCGTCATCAGTCAACCCCACACTGAGCCTAAGAACTAGGGTTCCAAAAAGGGGCAGTGCCTGTACAGCCATTCTCTCTTCACCTCCTATCGGTGGTGGAAGGACTCACCCGGACTGGAAACGGGATGTCCCAAAACTCTATACCTTACGACCGCTGGTCGTCCGCCTGCCAATATCCGCTATGTACGGAGGGGAGGCCTCCGCCGCCTGCATGCGGTATTCCCTCGATGCCACGCTGGTTGGGGCCTGTACAGGATCCTTTCCGGCCTGTCCGACCCGCTGCAAAATCTGATTCCGCATTAGAACCGGATCCGTACCACTAACCCGGCAAATCCGGTCAAAGAGGTCAGTATCCAGAAAGCGGCGGGCACTCCGGTATTCCCTGCCGGTCCGGAACCGGGAAAACCGGGCCAGATCACGGCAGGCCTGTTTCAGCACCGCTATTCCCAACTCCCGATATTCCTGCTGCAAAACCCTCGCCTCCTGAGAAGGCCGCCCTTCTGATAGGAGTATACCGGAGGCTTTGACCGTGTCAAAAAAACGAAGGAGCCAGAAGGTGGAATAAGCACCCTCGGGCTCCGACGCTCATCGAAAATCAGTAAATATCTATGCTATCTGTTATTTGCGTACTAATATGGCTTGATAGTCCGCACTAATTATGTTTATTTACGTATTTACCGGGCTTCCCGCTCCGTCCCCCTGATTACTGTTCACAAGCTGCAGCTTGTCTCTCCGGGGCCTCCTCTTGATCTCGGCCTCTCTTCCCACCGCTGAAGAGCGGTTGTCGAATGCTTCGGAATACACGAGGCGTACCGGCAGGCGGGAACGGGTATACTTGCTGGCCTTACCGTCACCGTGCGCCTTCAAACGCTGTTCCAGATCAACGGTATAGCCGGTGTAAAGACTGCCGTCAGAGCATTCCAAAATGTAGACGAAATAGTGGCTGTTAACTGCCATATGAGGCCGCCTCCCTTTATTTGATCACCCAGGCCAAGCCCTGGGGCTGGAACAACCGGCTTTGTTCCTTTATGATAGATGGTGTGTTGTAATTGAGTCCATAGCAATTATTACGAAAAACTCACCGGGGAGGCGTTAGACTATTAAAACGGTAGACTTACGCAGTGATACCATCACCCAGCCGACCGAGGAGATGCGCCGGGCTATGGCTCAGGCGGAGGTCGGTGACGATGTCTTCGGCGCCGCCCTCTCTGCCCGGGGGGTACGCTGCGTCTCCTTCGGACCGCAGCTAGTTCGCTTCGTGACCCATAAGGATGTAAACCGCAGGGACATTGAGTACACCTTGAAAATCGCCCAGGAAGTGCTTTGCTAGCACACTGTTGCCCTCGGTGCCAACATAGCCGAATCCGATTTCACCCTAGGCACCCTTATGGTGGGCTTCTTCGAAAAGATCCAGATAGTCTTCCCGAGTAATCGCACGACAGTTGGCTCGGTGTCGAGCCGTTGAATGCGGAGGCTTCGGCTAGTCGTGGGAAATCAGTCTGGTTCACGTATTCCAGGTCGGAAAAGCGATTGGGCTGCACCTGATTGAATAACGGTACAGTCATACCCATCCTTGCTCAACCCCCGGAAGAGAAAAACCAAATGACAGCGTCAACTGCTCCCCGCCCTCCTGAATGCTAATGGTGGTGTGTAAGGTAGTGATTATCGGAGTAACTCATTACTGGTCGTCCGGCGACCGCCCGACATCCCTGAGGAGTTCCTTCACCGCCCGGGAGGCGGCTTCGTTCTGTTCAAGGACAACACCCAGCCGGATTCCCAGCAACAGGTAGGAGCGCAGAGCCTCGGGCAGCAGCCCGGGATTATCCGGGTCCGCAGCGGAGGGGGGTATGAACTCGTGCAGAAACTCAAGGGCCGCCCGTGAGATGAAACACTCCAACCCAGGACACTGCTCCAACACCTCTTCGGTACTGGGTGCATCGGCAAAAATCCGAGCGTATTCCTGGATGGCGCGTATTCCAAAACTGCGGTGTTCCATCGTCTCCAAGCCCTCCCTTTCGCAGCCATGTATGCCGACTGTCATAACGATACCGGATACCGATCTTTGTAGCTGACGGTGACTCGCTAGATCCATACCCTGATTATACCCGGATTTGATCGTAATTTGAACTACTCACGACCATGTACAGGTCGGCATCAAGTTATTGGCTCTTTTGTATAGAGACAACAGGAGGGCGTGTTCCACCACTCGGTACCGCTTTCGTCCACTGGATCGGCTCAGGGCGACATGATCGGTTGTTGACCGGGCTTTCCACAACGGTTGCCGGGGGTTCAGTAGGCCGCATATCCTTAAACAGCCTTATCCCACCCCGCCGGTACAACCACCAGGCGATTAAGGCGATTACCACGACATGCGGCAGCCCGGCAAGCGCATACCACAATGACTGGGTCGACAGTTCCCCGATTCGGGTTGCCATCAGAGATAGGACTGCTCTGGTAAGAGTCTGTTCCACTAAAACCAATACCGCCACAGAGCAAGCATAGGCCAGAAAAACTCTGTTTAAGGAAATACGCTCCCAAGTACTGATCACTACGGACATCATCATTAAGGAAAACAAGGTATGGGCCGGAAATGGAGCACCGCTATTTCGGATGACGAAAATGATGCTGAGGAGGAGTAAACCCAGACACACAGTCCGAACCGGATAGACCTTCAGCCCTAACAAAGCATAGACCAGGAATACCATGGCCAGGCATTCAGGAATACCTTGTACAATTGCTGATACTACACTGAGGGGTGACATCTAATCCCTCCACGTCCCATATTCACTGCAGACCGCATTCTTATCCAAAGACACTACCCGTAATTCACTAATTGAAACCCAAATCGCGGGAGATTTCGGACCTAACCAACCGGATTCGCTCGGGGTAATGTGATACGAAAAGTGGTACCTTCGGGGGATGAATCGACGCTCAGGCTGCCCCCGTGGCTTTTGATGATTTCGTTGGAGATGGCCAGACCGAGACCGGTGCCGGATTCCTTGGTGGTGAAGAAGGGTAGGAAGATCTGGTCCACCTTCTCGGGCGGAATCCCGCACCCGGTGTCGCTCACCAGGAGATAAGCCTGATCCCCGTCACCGCCACAGGAGATCGTTACCCGCCCACCGGCTGGAGTGGCCTCAAAGGCGTTGTTCACGAGATTAAGCACAACCTGCCGCAGCAGTTGGGCGTCGGCACGGATCGGTAAGACCTCGGATGGAAGCTCTTTCACCAGTTCGACCTGGCGGCTTAGGCTATCGTTGTAGATCAGTTCCCAGATCCAGAGCACGGCTTCCCGGAGATCGAGATCCTGGAAAGCAGGTTTGGACGGCTTGGCCATTTGCAGGAAGCGGTTTAGGATTTCCTGCATCCGGCTGATCTCCTCAAGAACAACGGTCAAGTACGAGGTGGCCTTTTCCACGTTCCGCGACTCAATAGCCAGTTGCGTAAAGCCCTTGATGGACGTCAGGGGATTTCGCAGCTCGTGCACCACTCCGGCCGCAATCTCTCCGAGCGATGACAGGTTACGGACCCGCTGCAGTTCCAACTCGTGCTTCTTCTGCGCGGTGATATCGTTTACGGTCAGGACGGTCCAGGCCTGGCCGTCGGGGGCGTTACTCCAGGTACTCCGGTTGATCATTAAGAACCGGTCGTTTATGGAGAGTTCACAGCCGGCGCCCCGCTCCTTCAGAATCTCCTGTGGAATGTAGCTATTGTGCATTTCCAGGATGTCCGTGCCGTCTCTCCCGTCCAGGTTCCCATCCAGACCCAGGTAGCGACAGGCAGCGTCGTTGTGGACATGGATCCGGTTTTTCCCGTCCAGGAAGATTACCCCGGTGTTCCACTCGGCCAGCAGC
Organism: Desulforudis sp.; assembly: GCA_019084485.1. Lineage (GTDB taxonomy): Bacteria > Bacillota > Desulfotomaculia > Desulfotomaculales > Desulforudaceae > SURF-60. Next base: position 33,973 of record JAHRFU010000136.1, read on the forward strand.
CGGTGCAGGAGAAGCTCCGACTCCCGGCGCTTTTGCCGATCAGTCATGTTTTGGACCAGGATAACGTCCGCCTTCTCTTCGCCCAAGGAAACCGGGTGACGGCTTACCTGTACCGGCACCGGCAAACCCTGTTCACCCGACAGATCACCCAGGTAGACCTGATCTTCCGGTTGGGCGGCCAGAGTCCGAATCGTATTCAGGTTATGCTCCGCTTCCCTGTTCGCACTGCCGGTCAACCGGTCCAGGTAGCGGTTGGCCGAAATGGTCCGTCCCTGCCGGTCCACGGCCAGGACTCCGACCGGGAGGGCGTCGAACACGGTCTGAAGCAGGAGGGAGGTGTCCGCCAGATCCTGGTTGACCCTCCGGTTGAGTTCAGTAGCTTCCGCCAACAGCCAGGCTACAAAGACCAGCACCGAACAGGTCACCAGATAGTCGGCAACCTCCCACTGCGTGAACTGAGCCCGAAAAAGGAAGCCTATTCCCAAGATAGAGACCACGGCAATCGGTACGGCCAGCATTCCCCGGCGGCCCAGCATCAGTGTGGAGATCACGACCGGGAAAAGAAAGAGGGCAGTCAAGTGATTCAGCTGGTACGGAACAAACAATACGAGCACAACCACTGAGAACAGGGAGAAAACGGGGAAGGCCAAATGGCTGGGCGTATACTCCGAACCGATGCGCATCAGGCGCAGGCTTACGAGGCAGACAGCCAGGAAAACCAGTGTGAGGACAAGGCCCTCCGTCGTCCTAACCGGGGGGTATACAGGCCTGTCCGGAAAGATGAGGGAAACCACCATCACGACCGCAAAGAAATTGACCAGCGTAGTAGTCAGAACCGATGTCGAAAAGAGGTCACTGTAGCGCGGATGTACACTCTCACGATTACGGTTTTCAGAGGAAATCATCACAGCACCTCTTGCCTTTCTCTGAACGGTCTGATTCCGCCGCGCCGGTACAACCGCCAGGCGATCAGGACGACCACCAAGGTGTTCGGTAGGGGGACAAGTGCCAACAACAAGGGCTGAGTCTTCAGCTCATCCACGGGGAGTCCGACGGCCGACACAATTGCCGTGGACAGTACAGTCTCCAAAACAGCTACCAGTATCAGAGTGAAGGCCCAGGCCAGGATCACCCTCTGCAAGGCGATGCGTTCCCAGGTGCTGATGGTTACGGACATAACCACAAAGGAAAACAGGGCGTGAGCCGGGAACGGGGCGCCGCTGTTTCGGACGATATAAACCAGACTCAGGAACAACAAACCCAAACCCACGATTCGTGCCGGACCGGTCCTCAATCCTAACAGGGCATAGACCATAAAGACTATGGCCAGGCATTCCGGAATCCCCAGCACAAAAGCCGTTACAACGTCGAAAGGCAGCATATCATATCCTCCCCGCACACCTGTAAGACCGGATCGGTTCTCGATAAAGTCCGCATTGCCTCGCGGAACGCTCTCCCAGAAAAGGTGTTTTCCACAGAGAATGGGGGACGGGCTTTAAACCATCCCCCATCTCCTTCAGACTCAGATCCTCTTTGGTGGTTCGGGCTGATAAAAACTCCAAGCACAGGCCGAGGCTGATCCGATCATTGCGAAGAGTGAGAGTACAGTCGTAAGTGTGACGAGTAAAGCGATTTTCAGTCTACCCATCTAAGATCACCCCCTCTCCTTTGTAACCCCTAAAACGGCAGCGCCGTATCCCATTACGCGATCCAAAGCGTCCGTCAGGAGATGGGCGGGACGGGTCAGCACGAACGCGCTGCAGACCAGCCCCAAAGCACCGGCCGGTACCAGGGTCGGGGACGAAAACACCTGCAGGAGGCCGATCAACACCAATGAAACAAAAAGTACGGCCAGGATACTGTATCTTTTCAGTCGTAATCTGCGTTCCGGATCCCCGATCGGATTGACCGGGTTGTCAACCGGGGCCAGCTTTGCCGCAAGACAGAGTGTAACAGCACCGGCAACCAGTACGAAGTAGAGTTCACTGCCCGGTATGTGAGGGGAGAGTACCACTGCCGACTTCCCCAGGGCCGGGAACATCAGGGCGGAGGAGGCCGAACAGCGCCAGGGGGTGGAACAGTGGGCACCGCCGGCAAAGTTGCGGACTACGGCATAGGCCCCCAAAGCCACCAGAGTCTCCGGGAGACAACCCAGCAACCAAGCCGTAATCACCACGGCCAGGGTGGCGAGTAACGTGGATAGAATGCTTTCCGCTCCGAACCTTACGACATCGGCCTTGTTCTCATCCAGGGACAACTCCTTGGTCAGATACCGGGCCAGCCTTTGCGCGCTCTCCACGGCGACACCAACCTCCATAAGATACCATAACAGAGTAATATCTAGGATTTCTTCGTCAATCGCTGAATTCCTCTGTAAATTGGACAGATATGCTGTCGTTTTATGATTTAATTCGGCGAATAGGCAGTGTATATCCTAGATCCGGGAATCCCCCGCCGATACTTACCCTTGTGTCTTCTATTGTCATAATCCGGTTGCTTAGCTCCCGAGAATCGCTGCCAGGTCCTCATCCGGAGTGGTGATCGGCTTCAGGTCGAAGGTCTTTACCAACACATCCAGCACGTTCGGCGTGATGAAGGCGGGCAGGCTCGGCCCGATGCGGATCCCCTTGATCCCCAGATGCAACAGGGTCAGCAGGATCGCCACCGCCTTCTGCTCGTACCAGGAGAGTACCATCGAAAGCGGCAGGTCGTTCACCCCACACTCGAAGGCATTCGCCAGCGCCACGGCGATCTGGACAGCCGAGTAGGCGTCGTTGCACTGCCCGATGTCCAGCAGGCGCGGGATACCCCCGATGTCTCCCAACTGCTGGTCAAAGAAGCGGAACTTGCCGCAGGCCAGGGTCAACACCACGGTGTCCTTGGGGGTCTTATCCACGAACTCCGCGTAGTAGTTGCGCCCAGGCTTTGCACCGTCACAGCCCGCGACCAGGAAGAAGTGCTTGATGTCGCCGCTCTTTACGCCGGCGATGACCTTGTCCACCACGCCGAGGACGGCATTGCGGGCAAAGCCGACCATCACGCTGCCCTTGTCTTCATCCGAGTTAAAACCGGGCATCTCCAGGGCCTTTTTGATAACCGGACCGAATGCACCGTATTCGACGTGTTTGACCCCCGGCCACCCGACCACGCTGGTGGTGAAGATGTTGCCGAAGTAGGACGCCTGTGGCTCCTGGATGCAGTTGGTGGTCATCAAGATCGCCCCCGGGAACTGGGGGAACTCCTTTTTCTGGTTCTGCCAGGCGGTGCCGAAGTGGCCGTAAAAATGGCCGTACTTCTTCAGTTCCGGGTAGCCGTGAGTGGGCAGCATCTCACCGTGGGTGTAGACGTAGATGCCCGAACCCTCGGTCTGCTTAAGGATCTCCTCCAGGTCCTTCAGGTCGTGGCCCGACACCAGGATGCACTTGCCCTGCTTGTGCCCGAGGGGGACTGCGGTCGGTACCGGATGGCCGTAGGCTCCGGTGTTCCCGAAGTCCAGAAGCTCCATTGCCCGCAGGTTGACCGCACCACACTTCAGGGTCAAACCGACCCAGTCGTTAAGACCAAGGGTGGCGTCGCTTAGAGCGGCCAATCCCTCATGCAGGTAAGCGTAAACAGCATCGTCTTCCTGACCCAGGATCTGCGCATGGAGGGCGTAGGCGGCTACCCCCTTGATTCCGATCACCGTGGTCAGCTGCAGAGACTGGACATCGGCGTCGGCGTTGTGGTCATAGGGAAGACCGACCGACTCACCCTGGCGAACCAGG
>JAHRFU010000093.1 GCA_019084485.1 Desulforudis sp.
CCGATACCACGCAGGACGCTGCCGCCCAGCTGTCGCACCAGGGTATCCACGGTCGCTTTGTCCGCAGGGTCAAAGAGCGAAACGGTCAGTGTGACCGACGAAGCGGAGCTGCCGGAAGGATCCAGGTCTGCGGCGTTCCCGAGGACACTGTGGACGGTGCGCAGTTCCGGGCAGAGACGGTCGGCCGGGTGATACGGTTCCAGGGCGGCTCCGGATAGTACATCAGGCGTTAGGGTCGTGCCCACCGGCACGCGCACAATGTGGCCACCGTCACCGGTCGGGCTACCCACAGTAATGCCCTTTTTGGCCAGGCGTCCCGGCCAGTCCGCAGAGGTATCCGGCCCGGGACGGAACACGAAGAGCCCGCCGGCGGCGAGCTTGTCCGAATCGTAGGTAAGGGTTGGGCCCTTTATCGGCCGTATGGGGTTATCCGGCGCGTCGGCTGCAATGAATGGAATACTCCTGGTCAACAGCATTACAGCCAACACAAACAGGATTAGCCCGGCACCGGCCAGGGCGAGTGAATTTCTCTTGGACATCAGCGACTCCTTATCAGGAGTATGACAGTCACATGCAGGTTCTATATGGTAGACGCGGAGACAACAGCCTCGGTTTCAAATACTTGTTCGAATAGGTCAACTAATGAACAGCGTCTCCAGTATTTTACCACAGAAGGAGCGTTTAGACCGACTGGAAAGTAGTGTAAATGATGGCCAGAAGGTCTGCGGCCTGAGTATACTAGAGGTAAGGATTCCTTTCCTTGATCAAGGAGTGTTGTTCTATGGGATACGAAATCGTACGATTAACCTCTAAGGGACAAATGACGATTCCAGTTAGTATCTGCCGTCAGCTTAGGCTGAGAGAAGGGGACAACTTGATTGTTGCCGTTGAGGGAAATACCATCCGGTTGCAGAAACTGGAACCGGTGCGTCCCCTGGACGAAAACGATCCGATATGGGGGCTTATCGGCAGCGGCGAGAGCGGGTTGAGTGATGTGGCCGAAAATCACGACCGCTATCTGGCTCCCTGTTAGAACTCCCTGGGTTTGCAGATGATCTCCCGGATCTTGGTCTTGAAGAAGTGCTGCGAGTGGGCCGGGCTGATCACCACGGCAGTGTCGGCACCGGTCGCGGAGCCGCCGACCGCAACCACGTCTTCCCCGGGGGTGACCAGACCGGCGTCGGCAGCCATGCCACAGATCTCGGCACAGACCTTAACCCCCTGCCCGAACATGCGCAGGGTGGTGGCCACGATCTCAGCCGGGTAGACCCCC
>JAHRFU010000130.1 GCA_019084485.1 Desulforudis sp.
GCCCGGGAATGCCAGGAGAAGAACCTATACGTCCTGCTGTCGGCTGGAACGGACGGGCAGAGCATGGCTGAGCAACTCGCCTCCGCGGGGGTGCAACTGGGCTGGGAGACCCGGCTGGTGCCGTTCGGTAAGGATGTGTCGTCGACCATCTTTGCGCTGGGATTTGCCGCCCGCGTGGCCCTGTCCTTCGGCGGGGTGAGTGCCGGAGACGCCCGTCGGCTGCTGGACTACTGCCGTAACCGTGTCTTTGCCTTCGTGCTGGCACTGGGTGAAGTGGACGACGAAAAGTGCGCCCAAGCAGCCGGGGCGCTGAACTTCGGCTTCCCCGTGATCGCCGATACCGACATTCCGGAGATTCTGCCTTCCGGGATCTGCATGTACGAACACGTAGTTTCGAACGTGCCTCACGACCGGATTGTTTCCCGTGCCGCCGAAGTGCGCGGCCTGAAGCTGGCGGTGTCCAAGATGGACCTCCCCGTGGCCTATGGTCCGGCCTTCGAAGGGGAATCGGTGCGCAAGAAGGATATGTACCTCGAGGCCGGCGGGCAGCGCACCCCTGGTTTTGAGCTGGTTCGGATGGCGGCTGTCGACGAGGTCGAGGACGGGCGTATTGAGGTGAGCGGGCCGGATGTGGACGCCGTCGAGGACGGAGCCCGCCTGCCGCTGGGCATCTGGATCGATGTCGCCGGGCGCAAGATGCAGGAAGACTTTGAGCCGGTGCTGGAGCGCCGGATTCACTACTTCATTAACTATGCCCAGGGCGTGTGGCACATGGGCCAGCGGGACATCAACTGGCTGCGCATCAGCCGGGATGCCTACGCCGCCGGTTTCCGCTTGCGGCACCTGGGAGAGATTCTGTATAGTAAGCTGAAGTCCGAGTTTTCGAGTATCGTGGACCGGGTGCAGGTGCGCATCGTCACCGGCGAGCAGGAGGTTCTGGAACTGCGGGAGACGGCGCGGCGTTACTACGCCGACCGGGACGCCCGGTTGGCCGAACTCAGCGACGAGAGTGTCGACACTTTCTATTCCTGTACCCTGTGCCAGACCTTCGCCCCGACGCACGTTTGTGTGGTTCTGCCGGAACGGGTGGGACTCTGCGGTTCGGTCAGTTGGCTGGATGCGAAGGCTGCTTTCGAGATCGGTCCGCACGGGTGCAACCAGCCCATCCCGAAGCGCGGCGTTTTGGACCCCGCGAAGGGTGAGTGGGCTTCCTGCAACGAGTTTATCCGGGACAATTCCCGCGGGGCGATCGAGCGGACTAATTTCTACACCATTATGGAGTACCCGCTCACCTCCTGCGGCTGTTTTGAGGCCATCCTGTCTCTGGTACCTGAGGCCAACGGATTTCTGGTGGTGAACCGTGAACACAGCGGCATGACCCCGGCCGGGATGACCTTTTCCACAATGGCCGGGTCGATCGGCGGCGGGGTGCAGACACCGGGGTTCATGGGGATCGGTAAGTCCTACCTGTCCTCGCGGAAGTTCATCAAAGGGGATGGGGGGCTGGCCCGCATCGTCTGGATGCCGCGGGCCTTCAAGGAACAGATGCGCCTCGTGCTAACCCAGCGCGCCGAGGAAGAAGGCCTGGGAGCCGACTTCGTCGATAAAATCGCCGACGAAACCGTCGGAACCGACGTCGACACCGTCCTCGCCTTCCTAGAAGAAAAAGAACACCCCGCCCTCTCCCTGCCCCCCCTCTTCTAGCGAAAAGGGGGAGGAAAAAGGGGACAGGGGAGGAAAAAGGGGACAGGCTGTGCGGCCGAGCTAGGTCGTGTCACATAGTGGGTGCGAACCCCACTCGGTAAAGTTTAGCCAACAACCGGTAGCTAGCCTTGGAGCCACCCAGGCAACTGGTTGGTTTAAGCGTAGGCAAGCAAGGTA
>JAHRFU010000009.1 GCA_019084485.1 Desulforudis sp.
GCTGTCCCCGTTTTTCACTCATATCCTTTTTGTGGTATACTACCACCTAGATACCGCCGGGTGGGAAACGGGGACAGGCTACTATTTCACGACGTAATCTATTGTACTACCTAGCGTTTTGTATCATAGAAGGCTTGGAACGGTGATGCGCCTTACATACAGGAAAAAGTAGCCTGTCCCCGTTTCCCACCCGGCGGTATCTAGGTGGTAGTATACCACAAAAAGGATATGAGTGAAAAACGGGGACAGCTTTTTCACCCCGTCTAGGAGCAGCAGGCGAAGATGACTCGTTCCCGCCCGGCGAGGTCATACTCGTGCCAGCCGGAAAGCCCCTCGGCGTGAACGATGTTGAGGAGAGGGATGGCCTGACCCAAACCGATTTCCATAAGCAGGTGTCCGCCCGGCTTCAAATAGGCACACGCTGACGGAATGAGGCGGCGGTACACGTCTAACCCGTCCACCCCGCCATTCAGGGCGACACTGGGCTCAGCCCGCACCTCACGTGGGAGGAGGACGATTTCGCTTTCTGGAATATAAGGAAGGTTGGCCAGAATGAGATCAATCGTACCTCCGACCCCTCGCGGCAAGGGGGTCAGCAGGTCTCCCTGGCTGAAGTGAATACGTGAAAGCACGTCGTGATAGGTGGCGTTGCGCTTGGCCACGTTCAGGGCGGCGGAAGAAACGTCGGTAGCCCAGATCTCGGCGTCCGGCCGATGCTTGGCCACAGTCACGCCCAGAGCACCTGAACCGGTTCCAACGTCAACCACCTTGGGAGCGGTCACCGCAGTAAGCAGTTCCAGACCCCGCTGAACCAGCATTTCGGTTTCCGGCCTCGGTATTAATACTCCACGGTCGACCGCAAAGTCCAAGCCGTAAAATTCCTTTTGACCGGTCAGATAGGCCACCGGCGTTCCCTGTGCCCGGCTCTCAACTAACCCGCAAAACTGGGCCTGGACCTGAGGCAAAACGGCATATTCAGGTCTACGGTAAAGCGTGGCGGGGTCACAGTTCAAGGCGTGCGCCAAGAGAACCCGGGTATCCAATACCGCAGTATCAACTCCAGCGGCCTGCAGCCGCTCACGCCCCCACAACAGGGCGTCCCGGATCGTATGCGTAACCACCACAGCTCATCAATCCATTGTCTTTAGCTTTTCGGCCTGATCAGCCGTAATGAGGGCTTCAACCATTTCCTCAATTGAACCCTGCAGGATTTCGTCCAACCGGTACAGCGTCAGGTTGAGCCGGTGGTCGGTCATCCGGTTCTGAGGGAAGTTGTAGGTTCGTATCCGCTGGCTGCGGTCGCCGGAACCCACCTGTGTCTTGCGCGTCGAGGCAATTTCTTGCTGCTGTTCCTGCATCAGTCTGTCCAGGATGCGTGCCCGTAGCACCTTCATCGCCTTGTCACGGTTCTTGTGCTGTGACTTCTCGTCCTGACAGCTGACCACAATCCCGGTCGGCACGTGGGTGACCCGGACTGCGGACTGCGTGGTGTTGACGGACTGACCGCCCGGACCGGTGGAACAAAAGATGTCCACCCGCACATCCTCGGCCTTGAGATCCAGATCTACTTCTTCGGCCTCGGCCAGTACGGCCACGGTAGCCGCGGAAGTGTGGATGCGACCGCTGGACTCGGTGTCCGGCACCCGCTGAACCCGGTGCACTCCGCTCTCAAACTTAAGCCTGGAGTAGGCACCCCGTCCCTCAATCAGAACAACCGCTTCCTTGACTCCGCCGAGATCGGTCTCGTTGGCACTGAGCATCTCCGTCCGCCACCCCTGCCGTTCGGCATAACGCAGGTACATGCGCAGTAGTTCACCCGCGAATAGAGCGGCTTCATTCCCCCCGGTGCCGGCCCTGATCTCCATAATCACGTTCTTCTCGTCGTTCGGGTCCGTGGGTAGCAGGAGCACTCGGAGCCGCTCCTCCAGTTTGACACGCTGAACTTCCAACTCATCAAGCTCCGCTTCGGCCATCTCGCGCAGATCCGAGTCTTTTTCTTCATCCAGAATCTCGCGCGCACCTTCCATTTCACCCATTACCTGACGATACTCGCGATAGACACCGACCACATCGCCCAGTTCGGCGTGGGCCTTCATATAATTGCGCCAGCGCTCCTGATCCTGAATGACCTCCGGATCGCTGATCAGTGTGTTCAAGTTTTCGTATTTCTCTTCCAGGTGTTCAAGTTTAGCTAGCATCGGGTGCCCCTTCTCTGTGTTCAGATACTTTTACGGCCTCAAAGGCGCGGATCGCCACTTCCACCTGATCGTCATCCGGCTCCCTGGTGGTCAGGCGCTGGATCAGCATTCCCGGAGCAATCAACAGGCGGCAGAAAAAGGTCTTGTCATGACGCGCCGAAAACTTAATCAGTTCGTAGGCGATCCCAGCTACCAACGGTAGTAGCAGGATGCGGGACAATATCCGCCACCACAGTGGATCCGTGGCCAGAAAGGCGAAAATGAAAACCTTCAGTACAATCACCACCAGCAAAAAGCTGGTTCCGCAACGCGGGTGCTGGACTGAGAACTGTTGTACTTTGGCCGGCGTCAGTTCCGAACCGGCTTCGTAAGCGTTAATGGTCTTGTGCTCTGCCCCGTGGTACTCGAAGACGCGCTGGATATCCTTCAACAGCCCGACCAGCCAGATGTAGGCGATGAAGACCAAAATTCGGATTCCGCCCTCCAGGATATTCTGACCGACCGTGCCCTGCACCACTGGCGTAAACAGGTGCGCCAGCACAACCGGCAGAATGATAAACAGAAAGATGGAAAGACCGATCGCAAAGACGACCGTACCGATCATCTCCAGCGGCGAGATCGGCTGATCTTCCTCTCCGGTCGCTTGGTTGGCCGAATGAGTGAGAGCCTTGATGCCGATGACCATAGATTCGACCAGAACCACCGTTCCACGAATAAACGGCCACTTCAGAAACGGAAACCGCTTGGTAACCGATTCCACGGGCCGTTTTTCAACAGTTATGGAGTTGTCCGGACAACGGCAGGCAACCGCCCATTCTTCCGGTCCACGCATCATGACCCCTTCGATAACGGCCTGGCCGCCATATGCAGGGGGTGACTTCATATTTCTCTCCCTTTAGGAAAATAGCAGAGTTGGACTCTGCTAACTGCCCTTGTTAATACCGTACTTTCTGCGGAACTTCTCGGCACGGCCGTGCGTCTCTACCGTACGCTGAGTCCCGGTGTAGAACGGGTGGCACTTGGAGCAGATGTCAACACGCTGTTCCTTCGTGGTGGAGCCAACCTCAAACACTGCACCACAGATGCAGGAGAACTTGGCCGTCTGGTACTTCGGATGAAGATCCTTCTTCATTCCATGTCACCTCTCTTTTTGGAGCAATACAGAACGCAAGTATTATATCACGCTCCCTCAACAGGGGGCAAGAGTCCCATTGGGAAATGTGAGGTGAGAGGTAAGAGGTGGGATTTGTCTCTCACTTCTGAGTTGAATGGGTGTAGTTGCCCACTGTCAATCCCGGCACTGAACTTAGCAGCTTAACAAGCTGCGGGATACCTAGGACTTGGCCCCGACTGGACGGTAGCTGCCGGAACAGGTGGTAGGGGTCTATGTTCAGGTTGCGGAGTTGGACCATGTTCACCTGTCCTTCCCGGAACAGTTCCAGCAGGGCCTCGGTCTCATCCTTACGGTCGGTCAGCCCCGGCATTACCAAGAGATTAACGGACACGCTCAGCCCGTACCGGTGGGCTAGGGCCAGGGATCGGCGCACATCATCAAGTCCAAATCCACCCGGACGGTGATAGGCTGCGTAGACTTCCGGACGGGCACTAAGCATGCTCACCCGAACGGCGTCCAGTCCGGCCTGACACAGTTTTTCCAAGGCCGCGGTGTCCCCGGCGTTGGTGTTCAAGTTGACGGTGCCACGGTCCGTGTGCCGTCGGATCTCCCTGATCGCTTCCGCGATGAGGTCGGCCTGCAGCAGCGGCTCTCCCTCACAGCCTTGGCCGAAACTGATGATCGGCTCCACTCCTTCTTTCAGGTGCGGTACGGCCAGATCGACCACCTCTGCCACCGTGGGCACGAACTTGATGCGCTGCTGGGGCGAGGCACAACACTCCGAAGGCTGCAGTGAGATGCACCCCAGGCACTCGGCGTTGCAGCCAGGGGATACGGGGATCCCAGCCTCCCACCGTTCGTAAAAGATGTTCTGGGCGGTCAGGCAGTGGTACTCCATTGCACATCCGGCGAGGTGTTCCACCAGGCGGTTTTCCGGTAGTTTCTTCTTCTTTTGCTCGATCCGATTGGGCAGGCTGAGGTCATTATAACCCAGGGGGTTCCACTTGTAGGTCTCATCGGTCTGCAGTGCGGCCACGTAGAATTCCCCGTCCTTGGCCGCCACCGCGGTATAGCCGTACAACCCGAGCATCTCGGTCTTTCCATGCGGGCGATAGGCTGGTAGGAGCGTCCGGGTGTAACCCGCGGGCAGGGTTGCCGCGACCGCGTAAAGTCGGTCCCCGGCCTGTACCCTTTTGATGTCCTTGACCGGCCTCTTTTTCGACTTGTCCCAACCAACCGGGGCCATCCCCGGTAGCAGCACCAGATCCGCCCCCTCGGGCAGGGGAATGGTGTTCTCCCCGGTCAGGCGTAAGGAGGGACCGGTACCGTTCCCTCCGGCCGCATCATACTCCGGATCCTCATATAGGGTTCCATTTTCGTCAGCGTAAAGTAACTGCACCGGCATTAACTCCTTCCGGTCATATCATACCAAAAACAAGCCTCTGCTACCGCCCCACTCTCAATTTAATCCAGTCAAAATCGAGAAAGTTAAAAAAGTAAAGCCCCGACCCCAAAAACGACCCAAAAAAAGAAGCGGGATTAGTATCCCGCTTGACGATCCAAGTTTGAGAAATTAAATAATTTAAAGCCCCGACCCCACTGAGAGGTAGAGTAAGGGGTCGTATGGTTTGCCGTCCCACCTGGTTTCGAAGTGTAGGTGCGGACCGAAGGAGCGGCCGGTGGACCCGATATAGGCGATCTGCTGACCGGCGTCGACCCGTTCGCCCACCTTCACGCTGACCGCTGAACAGTGCGCATAATAGGTCGTGAAGCCGCCGCCGTGATCCAGGATCACCAGCAACCCGAAGGTTCCGGCCGGGCCGGCGTGAATCGCGCGTCCGGCTGCGGCCGCCCAGATTTCCTGGCCGTGGTCGGCCGCCACGTCAATCCCGTAGTGGGGATTGCCGTCTCGGATACCAAATCCGGAGGTCATCGGACCCATTGTCGGCCAAACCAGGCTTCTCCACTCGGTTCCTGCCGGCGTCACCGGACCACCCGTCGAGGCCACGGGAATTAACAGTTCCTGACCGGGCCTTACGAAGTCCGGATTGGTCAGGCTGTTCTCCCGCAGCAGCTGCGACACGGAAACACGGTAGCGTTCGGCAATGACCGAAAGGTTCTCACCGTCACGAACAAGGTGTCTCTGGGTGCCGATGGCTCCCCCGGGCAGGGTCAGACTCTGACCCTCCCTGATGAAATCACCATCGCCCAGCCCGTTAATCTCGGCCAGAGTCTGTACGTCCGTTCGGTGCCTCTCCGCGATCGTCCAGAGGTTGTCCCCAGCCTTGACGCGGTAAAGAGCGGTCGCGGACGGGGCACTTTCCTGGTTCTTGTGTTCAACGGTGATTCGCTCGTCCAGACGGGCTTCCGCCGGAACGAATACGGTCAGGGACAGGATTGCCCCGGCTACGAGACCACCGATTAACTTCTTGATGTTCACGTTACACACCCCACTCAAAAAGACACATTCGCTAGTTAGTCTTGCCCGATGAGTGGGGTAATATACACCAATTCTGACTACTTCCCTCCGTTGCCGTGCTCCACGGTCCGCCCGTTCCCGGTGGTTGCCCGCCGGAAGGCCTGGAAGTTTCGCAGCAGCTCCTCATTAGACTTGGTACGGCGCATCTCCTCAATCATATGCTCTATGGCTTCCCAGGAGGACATCTGGTTGACTGTCTTCCGGAAGTACCACATCAGTTCAAGCTCTTCGGCATTCAGGAGCAGATCCTCGCGCCGCGTGCCGGAACGCTGCACGTCGATGGCCGGGAAGATGCGGCGATCGGCCAGGCGCCGGTCAAGGACCAGTTCCATGTTGCCGGTGCCCTTGAACTCCTCAAAGATAACCTCATCCATGCGGCTTCCGGTGTCAATCAGCGCTGTCGACAGGATGGTCAGACTGCCACCCTCCTCAATGTTCCGGGCAGCCCCGAAAAACCGTTTCGGCTTATGCAGGGCGGCCGGATCAACGCCGCCGGAAAGGGTGCGGCCGGAGGTCGGAATGACCAAGTTGTATGCCCGGCCCAGGCGGGTAATGCTGTCCAGCAGAATAGCCACGTGCTGTTTCTGCTCGACCATCCGCTTGGCCCGCTCCAGCACAATCTCGGCGACCCGAACGTGATTGTCAGCCGGTTCGTCGAAAGTTGAGCTGATTACTTCGGCCTTTACAGAGCGCTGGATATCGGTAACCTCTTCGGGACGTTCGTCGATCAATAAGATCATCAGCTTGATCTCAGGGTGATTGGTGGTGATACTGTTGGCGATGTCCTTCAGAAGTGTGGTTTTGCCCGCCTTAGGAGGGGCCACAATCAGGCCGCGCTGGCCCTTGCCGAGCGGCGAGATTAAGTCGATGATCCGGGTCGCCTTGGAAGCGCTGCCGGTTTCCAGCTCGATGCGTTCCTGCGGATACAGCGGGGTGAGGGTGTCAAAGTGCGGCCGGCGTGCGGCTGTGTTGGCGTCCTCACCGTTGATCTGTTCAACCCGTAACAGGGCCAGGTACTTTTCATTGTCTTTTGGCTGGCGCACCTGCCCCGAGACGAAATCTCCGGTACGCAAATCAAACCTGCGGATCTGAGAAGCGGAAACATAAATGTCGTTGTTTGAAGGGACGAACTGGTAAGGCCGGAGGAACCCGTAGCCCTCGGATAGGATCTCGAGAACTCCGTGAGCCTGAAACAGGCCGTTTCGCTCGGCGTTTGCCCTGAGTGTTTCCTGGGTAATACGGGGTCCGGGTGCCTCCGGCTGGGTCACAGGTATCTCCTGGTGTGTTCCAGGACTCTCCTGGTGCGTTCTGGGTATCTCCTGGCGCGTCCGGGGTGCATTATGAGCGATCCTTCCGGTTGCAAACCGGTTCACCCTGGGAGCAGGTTTTGCAGCTCCGGGCGTTTCACGATCCGCCCGGGGGGTCTCCGGCCTCGGCGCCCGTACAATCTGCTGGGTTACCTTGGCTTTCGGGGTCTCCTCTTGAATGGTTGCAGACTCCTGACTAACCCTGTTAATTTCTAGAATCAAATCCTTTTTTCTTAAACGGTAGTAAGCCGGAATATTCAATTCCTTCGCCATATTCTGCAGCTCGCTGACCGTTCGGCTTTCCAGATCGGTAATTGACATGGCATCCCCCCCTCACTAAGGAGACTAGTAGTTTGCGTTCTTACTTCTTAAGGGTCGCCCAATCATCAAGGAACGCCTTGATGCCGCTATCGGTGAGCGGATGCTTGAACATCTGCATCAGAACCTTATACGGGATCGTGGCGATGTGGGCACCGGCCCGCGCCGAATTGAGCACGTGCAGCGGGTTTCGGATCGAAGCAGCGATCACTTCTGTGGCCAGCTCGTGGATATTGAAAACGTCTACGATTTCTGCCACCAGTTGGACACCGTCGTGTCCGATATCGTCCAGACGGCCCAGAAACGGGCTGACATAGGTCGCGCCGGCGAGAGCGGCCAACAAAGCCTGGTTGGCGGAGAAGACCAGGGTCACATTGGTTTTGATGCCCTTGGAAGCAAGTACACTGACCGCTTTTAACCCTTCGGGAATCATCGGGATCTTAATCACCACGTTGGGGTGAATCTTCACCAGTTCTACGGCCTCGGCGACCATTCCGTCAGCCTCCAGGCTGATCACCTCGGCGCTGATCGGGCCGTCCACGATCTCGGTAATCTCTTTAACTACCTGAACAAAATCCCGGCCTTCCTTAGCGATCAGGGAGGGGTTAGTGGTAACCCCGGAGATTACTCCGATGGCCGCCGCCTCACGAATGTGTTCCACGTTTGCAGTGTCGATAAACAGTCTCACGCTTTTCTACCTTCCTGAATGCTAAATTTCGTCTGCTTTGCCGGCGCTGCCGAACAGGCGGATCTTCCCTCGGATCACCTCAACTGCTGCCTCACGGGCCGGCCCCAGTACCTTGCGCGGGTCAATCTCGTTCGGCTTCTCGTCCAACACCCGCCGCACCTCATTCACAAAAGCCTGGCGGATATCAGTATCGATGTTCACCTTCCGCACCCCGAGACGGACAGCCTCGCGGATAGCGTCTGCCGGGACCCCGGACGAACCATGCAGCACAATCGGAAGCTTAACCAGAGCCCGGATCTTCTCTAGCCTCGGAAAATCCAGTCTCGGCGTGCCCTTGTACAAGCCGTGGGCGGTACCGATGGCCACCGCCAAAGCGTCCACTCCGGTCTCCTGAACAAAGCGGTAGGCCTCCTCCGGGTTAGTAAAAAGGGCATCCCGTTCGTCCACGCTGATATCGTCCTCGACCCCTCCGAGACGGCCCAGTTCCGCTTCCACGGAAACATCCACCGGACGAGCCGTCTCCACCACCCGCTTGGTCAGAGCGATATTGTCTTCCAGGGACAGGTGCGAACCGTCGATCATCACGGAACTGAAGCCGGAACGGATACAACGCACCACCTGGTCATAGCTCGTCCCGTGGTCCAGATGCAAAGCCACCGGGATGCGTGTGCCCTGAACAGCCTGCATCACAAGAGCGGTGATGAAGCCCAGACCGGCATACTTGATAGCACCTTGACTGGCCTGAATGATGACTGGGGCGTTTTCAGCTTCGGCTGCGCTGATGATGGCCTGGACGATTTCCATGTTGTTGCAGTTGAAGGCTCCCACGGCCCAACCGCCATTGTCGGCGGATTGCAGGATTCGGGAGATGTTTACAAGCGGCAATCTGGTTCCTCCTAATAAGACCGGCATCACGAAAGCTCCCCACACAGGGCAAAGCCCAAAGGAGCTGCCTTTAGACCGACCATAACGGTATGTGGTATCGGGGGTTTGGGGTTTAGTCTTGTTATCGGATAGTATGTGCCGTCTTATGCCTAAATAAAAGATCCTCTACTTATTGTCGTGTTTGCGGTGCATCCGAGGAGTTTTGGTTTTGGTGCATGCTTTGTGCGTAAGCTTAAGAACCTCGTCGTCCCGTAAATCGGAAGCATCCTGAGCCGTCATCGCGGAGAAGACGTGCATGCGGTTGCAGTGACGGCAGTGGAGTTCGATCCGGTCAGGGAATATCTCAAGTTCAATCCGGTTGTTTTGGCAGGTGCAGTTAAGGTTACCTTCCTCGGCGAGGGTGTGAACATGGGTTAACACTGAAAGCATTACCCCGGCGTTTACGAAATACTCCTGACCGCCCATTTCCTCAACTAGAGCTTCCAGCGCCTCTTCATGATTCTTGATGTATTCCTTAATCTTATTGCGGTCTCCAACGTGCCCCAACTCCAGGCCGGTTTCCTGGCAGGAAAGGTGAACCACGTCGTGCGACCACATTTCTTTGCTGGAGAGATGGTACAAGTGAACCGCCTCACAGATTACACAGTTCACCTCGAGCCAGTAGGACCGGTTGCCCTTGGTGCTCACCACCACTTGCGGGCTGCCGCAGGAACAAGAGACCTCTCTGGAACGCCCCCCGCCCAATTCAAAGCGCGACAGGGTGTGCAAGACGAGACGCCCGCAGTCCGGGCAGCGCAGAGCCACAGTGTTTTCGGTCTTGATTAACATACCCGGACCTCCTCGATAGTAGCCTACTTCGCCACTACAAGCCAGATTCCTTTTTTACCAGGTTTTCAGCCGCAACCTTGTCCAAAACTCTACGTACCACTACTCGGACCTCATCCAAATCAAAGGGTTTTAGAATGAGGCACCGGACACCCATCCGCTCCGCCTCGCCCGGGTCTGATAATTCACCATAGGCGGTGATCAGAATCACGGGCAGTCCGGGAGCCACTTTGTTCAATTCACGCAGTGTCTCCAGACCGCTCATTCCGGGCATCTTCAGATCCAGCAGAATCAGTTCCGGCCAGCGCTGCTGCACCTTGGAAACCGCCTCACGGCCGTTCGCCGCCAATTCCACCTCGTATCCATCACTCGCCAGCGCCTCCAGCAGCAAGTGCCGGATCGCTGGTTGGTCATCTACGACCAACAGCATCTCCAATCCCACCTTGCATTATTCCCTTACCCTATTCTTGGCGCGGTGCTGAATTCCTGCCCCAGAACTGGAAGAACGAAGGAAAATTAGAACAAGCCCGGTATAGACGGAATCTGGGGCATGACCGCAGCGAATCCAAGGACGGCTACGAACAGGATGATCAGCCCCAACAAAAGGATGGCGATGACCGGTGTAAAGACAGTGGCAATGGCCTGGCTCGTTCCAAAGCGGTGTACTTCACGTAGGCCTAGAACCAGAAGCACCAGGCTCCAGGCAAAGGCCGCGAATCCGGCCAATCCTATTAGGGAGGTCGTAACACTTTCGCTCAGACCGGCCACGATGATCAACCCCTCCACCGGAAGCAGGAGCAGGCCCGGCAGCGTGGCCAGAGCATAGACCGACAGGGTGGCTTTGGGGCCGTTTGTTCCACCGAACAACTGCGCGACCAGGTGCAGTACCGCACCGTAAACCAGCCACTTCACATACCACAGCAGGGAGTTAATGATCGCAAAGAGTGGCACGAGTGATCCAATGAGCACGTTGAGTTCGGAGATGGTGCTGATGCCGGCTGCTCGATAGGCAATTGTGCCCATCAGGGCGGCAGCGAGGTTGACCAGGGTGGCAATGACGACTGCCGTCCATAACGGCGGGCTTAGAGCCACACGGCGGAAGGTGGCGACAGGATCAAACAGCACCCCGTAGATCAATTCCAGAAACCCAACCGGTTTCAATGCCTCTACGAAGTTGCTTTCCGGTTCAACGGCCGGTTCTGTAGCTATGGCCTCGCCCGGGATTCCAGCCGGTTCCACGGCGGAGATCTCAGGCTGTTCCTGCTGGTCCCTTTTCTTCTCGGACATTGACACCCTCCCTAACGCTGTGAAAACGACGGCATGATCATCATCCAGCCACCAGGCGGAACCAGATTCAAGGACATCCCGCCGAACAACTGCCGGAACACTCCGGTCGGGCCCGCCATCTCAAACACCTCAGGGTTCGATAGTCCAGCCATTTCGGTGGCTTCTTCCACCGCTTCCTCAAAGAAACCGAGCCGATCTACTAAACCCAGAGTGTAAGCCTGACGCCCGGTGAACACGCGTCCATCGGCTATGGACAGGACTTCGTCCCGGGACAGGTTACGGCCTTCCTGAACGGCGTCCACAAACTGGCTGAACATATCGTCCACCATTTCTTGAAAAAGCTCGCGTTCCGTTCCGGTCAGCGGGCGGTTTGGCGATCCCATGTCCTTCAGTTGACCGCTCTTGATGACCTCGTTCTCAATCCCGAGCATCTCGTACAAACCCGCGAAATTAGTGGTGTTGATGATTACACCAATACTTCCGGTGACGGTGGTCGGACTGGCCACGATGGAGTCACAACGGGACGCAATCCAGTAGGCCGCAGAAGCTCCGGTGTCGCCCATCGACGCCACCGTAATCTTCCCCGAGGCACGCAGATTATCGATCGCATTGGCGATTTCCTGCCCGGCGGCTACGGTCCCGCCCGGACTGTTGATCCGGAAAATAACTGCATCGACAGTCGGATCTTCGGCCGCTGATTTGATTTGGGCGGCCACGGTTTCCGACCAGGTCATCCCACCCTCAAAGAGCGATCCGCCGCTCCCGCCGATAATCGCTCCTTCAATCCGGATCACCGCAATCCGGTCCCGGCCGCTACCGTAGTAGTCAGGCCCGTCTTGCGCCAACACCGCCACCAGAATCAGGGAAAATATAACCGCGAGCAAGATCAGCCCGGCCCAGATCTTACGCAAATCAGCATTCCTCCACAGTGTATTTGGGAACCCGGAAAAGTGCACCTAATTGGGCTGGGTCCGATTCTTCCTGGCCTTAAGGGACGCACCGATGAAGTCCTGGAAAAGCGGGTGCGGACGGTTGGGCCGGGAGCGAAACTCCGGGTGGAACTGGGTCGCCACAAACCAGGGATGGTCAGCCAGCTCAATAATCTCCACCAAACGTTCATCCGGTGAGAGGCCGCTGAAGATCACACCCGCACCTTTGAACTGTTCCCGGTAGTCGTTGTTAAACTCATAGCGGTGCCGGTGCCGCTCCGTGATCTGTTCCGTTTTGTAGGCCTGGTGCGCCAGTGAACCCGGCAGAAGTTCGCACGGGTACCCTCCCAAACGCATCGTCCCACCCATGTCGGCGATATTCTTCTGTTCTGGGAGAAGGTCGATTACCGGGTACCTGGTGGCGGGGTCGAACTCCGAGCTGTTGGCATCCGACCAGCCGAGGATACCGCGGGCAACCTCCACACAGGCCAGTTGCATCCCCAGACAGATACCGAGTAGCGGCACCTTATTCAACCGGGCATAGTGCAGCGCCCGAACCTTGCCTTCGGTACCGCGGTCGCCGAAGCCGCCTGGCACCAGGATTCCGTCCGCCCCGGCGAGAAAGCCCTCCACCGGCTTGGTCTCCAAATCCTCAGCGTTCACCCAGACAATGTCAACCCGGGCGCTGTGGGTGATCCCGGCATGACGCAGGGCCTCGGCCACACTGAAATAGGCGTCCTGAAGGGACACATACTTACCGACTAGGGCAATGGTCACCTTATAGCCGGGGTTCTTCAGCCTGCCGAGCATCGCCTGCCAATCGCTCAGATCCGGACGGTTACACTCCAGACCCAGCCGCTCGACCACGAATTCACCCAAGCCTTCCTCCTCCATCATAATCGGTACCTGGTAGATCGAGGGGGCATCCAGCGCCTGGATCACGGCTCGTTTCTCGGTGTCACAGAAGAGGGCCAGCTTGTCCTTCAAACCGGGTGGGAAGGGTTTTTCGGTACGGCATACCAGCACGTCCGGCTGAATGCCGATCCCGCGCAGTTCCTTCACACTGTGTTGCGTGGGTTTGGTCTTCAGCTCGTTGGCTGCTTTGAGGTACGGCACCAGGGTCACGTGGATGTACAGGGCGTCACCACGCGGCAGATCCGATTTCAGTTGCCGGATGGCCTCCAGAAAGGGTTGGGACTCGATGTCACCCACCGTGCCGCCGATCTCAACTATGATCACTTCGGCGTCGGTTTCCTGGGCCACCAGGAGCACCCGCTCCTTAATCTCGTTGGTAATGTGCGGAATTACCTGGACGGTCCCGCCGAGGTACTCGCCGCGCCGTTCCTTGCGGATCACTGAGGAGTATATCCCCCCGGTGGTAACATTGCTGGACTGAGTCAGGTTGACGTCCACAAACCGTTCATAGTGTCCGAGGTCGAGGTCGGTCTCGGCACCGTCTTCGGTTACGAAAACCTCTCCGTGCTGGTAAGGGCTCATCGTACCGGGATCGACATTCAGGTAGGGATCCAGCTTCTGAATGGCAACCCTTACCCCCCGGCTCTTAAGAAGGCGTCCCAGGGAGGCGGCTGTGATCCCTTTTCCCAATGAAGAAGTAACACCGCCGGTGACAAAGACAAATTTGGCCATACTCTCCTCCCGCTTTTCGCAGTACCCCCCCCCGGGTATGTTCCTTCGGACGGTGCGTGCTCGAGCAGCTTTTCTTAAGTATTCAGAATTCAATAGTCAGTAGTTAAAATTCTTCTTCCTTGTTCATTCTGAATACTGAATTCTGGCTCCAACTACATTCTCTCCGGCGCGGTAACACCCAACAGGTTAAGACAATTATGGATTACGGTCTGAGTAGACCTGGCCAAAACCAGGCGGGCCTGTTCCAGACCATCCCCCGCGCCGATCACGCGGTGGGCGTTGTAGAAACTGTGGAACAACCCCGCTAGATCGTGCACGTAGTGGGCGATACGGTGTGGGGCGAGATCCACCGCCGCCTGGGCAGCCTCCTCCGGGAAATCGGCCAAACGCCTGATCAGGGCACGCTCGGCTTCTTCCTGCAGTAGCGAATAGTCCACCGTCGCGGTATCAGGCAACGTGCCTCCCCGCTCACCAAGCTGCCGGAAGATGCCGGCAATGCGGGCGTGGGCATACTGGATATAATACACCGGGTTTTCGTTGGACCGGCTCTTCGCCAGATCCAGGTCAAAATCCAGGTGGCTATCCGCACTGCGCATCACGAAGAAGTAGCGGGCCGCATCGGGGCCGACCTCCTCCAGTAGCTCATCCAGGGTGACGTACTGCCCGCTACGTTTGGACATCCGGACGATCTCCCCGTCGCGGTAAAGGCGTACCAGCTGCATAATGACCACGTCCAGGGCGTCCGGGTCAAGACCAAGCGCATCCAGGGCACCCTTCATCCGGGCAACGTGTCCGTGGTGGTCGGCCCCCCAGATGTTGATTACCCAGTTGAACCCGCGGTCAAACTTGTTCTTGTGGTAGGCGATATCCGCAGCGAAATAGGTGGGTACACCGTTGGCCCGAACCACGACTTCGTCCTTTTCCGCGCCGAAGGCGCTGCCTTTCAGCCAGAGCGCCCCGTCCTTCTCCAAGATGTGGCCGCGCCCGCGCAGGATATCAACGGTCTCAGCCACCGCCCCGCTGTCGTGCAGTGACTGTTCGGAAAACCAGACGTCGTACTCAACTCCGAAGGCGGCTAGGGTCTCCCGGATAGCGGTCAGCTTCTCGTCTAGGGCGTACTGTAGCAGTTTCTCCCGACGCACTTCAGGTGCTTCGTCCCGGTAACGATCCCCATGCCGGCCCACGAAGTGGCGGGCCGTTTCGATCAGATCCTCCCCGTGGTAGCCCTGCTCCGGAACCTCGGCCGCCTGCCCCAGTTCCTGCAGGTAGCGGGCCTCCATGGAGAGAGCCAGGTTCTCAATCTGGTGTCCGGCATCGTTAACATAGAACTCCCGGGCGACATCAAAGCCGGCAAATGAAAGCAGGGAGGCCATACTGTCCCCCAGAGCCGCCCCTCTGGCATTACCCATGTGTAAAAGTCCGGTGGGATTGGCACTCACAAACTCGACCTGTACCCTGCGGGAGCCCCCGATACGGCTCCTCCCGTAATCCGGGCCAGCAGTCTCCACCTGGGGCAGGATCCGATAAATCCATTCGGGATGGAGCTGAAAATTAATAAAGCCCGGACCCGCGATTGTTACCTGCTGTACCCCACATTCCTGAAGATTCAGGTGTTTGATGAGGGTTTCAGCAATCTGGCGCGGTGAACGCCGGGCTGGTTTGGTTAGCATCAGGGCCAGGTTGGTAGCGAAATCGCCGAAGTTCTTTTCACGCGGAACTTCGACTGTAAACTCGGGAAGCGGGACTTCGGGATGGATTCCCAGGTCATCCCGGGCCGCTTCGGCGGCACTGCGCAGCGCCCGCTCGATTCCTGCGCGCAGGCCTGCCAGAAGGTAATCCAAATTCAAACCTCCTCGACGGTTATCGAAAGGGCTTGGTAGCCTATTTTTTGCCTGTCCATTTCTAATTCATACTCTAGATTAATACTTCCCCCCACCTCTGTCAAGTCGACCTCTACCTTCCACGGCAGGACGGCCACAGGCAGCATTCCGTAAGGGGTGATGTAGCTGGCACGGTCGTGTATACCGTACTCAAACACCTGGCGCACCTCGCTCGTACCCACCTTGTTCAGGATCACGCGGGAGGGCTCTGCCTTCCAACTGGTAGTGGTGCCGGCCTGACCCGACGCTTCAGACTCGTTATATATAATGTAGAAACAGTCTTTCCGCCGGTAGAAATCACCACGCGTGGCCAGTTCCACGGTTTCGTCTTCTCCAAGGTCGTCGGTGCGCACCGAACGCAGGGTAACCCAGACTTCCTTTCGGACGGAGACCACCACCTTATGAGATGTGGAAGGTGTGAGGCTAATCGACATTAAATTCCACAATTCTACATTGCCTTCCTCAAATCCTTCTCTTTGCGGCGCCGCAATATGTAAATTATGGTGTTCGCTGCACTAAACGCCCGATTCTCTTAAAGGCCTCGGTCAGGTTATCTACCGAAGCGGCATAGGAACAACGGATGTACCCCTCGCCGCACTCCCCGAAGGCGTTACCCGGAACAACGGCAACCTTCTCCTCCTTAATCAGGCGTTCGGTAAACTCTTCAGAACTGAGTCCGGTGGGACGGATATCCGGAAAAACATAGAACGCCCCCCCGGGATTGAAGCAGGGCAGACCGATCTCCTGGCAGGCTTTCAGGCACAGCCGGCGGCGGTGATTATACTGGTTAACCATCCGGTGCATATCTTCACGCCCGTTCTTAAGGGCCTCAATGGCCGCCATCTGGGCGGTGATCGGGGCACAGAGCATCGTGAACTGGTGGATCTTGGTCATGGCGCCGATGAAGTCGGTATTCCCGAGGGCATACCCCACCCGCCAGCCGGTCATCGCAAAGGCCTTGGAAAACCCCTGCAACAGGATGGTGCGGTCACGCATGCCGGGCAGGGTCGCGAAACAGGTGTGTTCACTCTCATACGTGAGCGCGGCGTAGATTTCGTCCGAAATGACCAGAATGTCGTGCGTGGCACAGACCTCCGCGATCGCCTCCAGTTCAGCCCGAGAAATTACCGCCCCGGTCGGGTTGTTCGGATAACACAGTAGAAGTGCTTTTGTGCGCGGGGTAATGGCCGCTTCAATCTGGGCGGCGGTAACCACAAAACCGTCCTCACCACGGGTGGGCACCGGAACCGGGATGCCTCCGGCCAGGGCAACACAGGGCTGATAGGAGACGTAACAAGGTTCCGGTACGATGATCTCGTCCCCCGGAGCCACGATGGCACGTAAAGCGAGATCCAATCCTTCACTGACCCCGACCGTCACCAAAACCTCGCTATTGGAGTCATAGGTGCAGCCGAAACAATCGGCTGTGAAACGGCTGATCTCGCGTCGCAGCTCCGGCAGCCCGCTGTTCGCCGTGTACATTGTGTAGCCCTTCTCCAGGGCATAAATCGATGCCTCCCGGATCCGCCAAGGGGTAACAAAGTCTGGCTCGCCCACGCCAAGAGAAATGACCCCTTTCATTTCGGAAGCCATATCAAAGAAGCGGCGAATACCGGAAGGTTTCACCTCCCGCACGGTGGGGTTCAGCCTGTCAGCCCAATTGTAAGTGGTCACGGTGACATTACCAGTCTGTGGTCACCGTCGGCCTCCTCCAGCAGAATCCCTTCTTTCTTAAATGTCTGCAGGACAAAATGGGTGGTGGTGCTCATCACCCCGTCGATCGGGGCCAGCTTCGTGGCTACGAAAAAGGCGACCTCCTGCATCGTCCGACCTTCAATGAAGACCGCCAGGTCGTAAGCACCGGACATGAGGTGCAGACTCTTCACCTCGGGAAACCGGCCAATCCGCTCCGCTACCGCCCGGAAGCCCACGTCCCGCTGCGGTGTCACCTTCACCTCAATCAAGGCGGTAACCCGCTCCTTCTGTACCTTATCCCAGTTTACCAGAGTTCGGTATCCTAAAATGGTATGGCTCTCCTCCAACTCCTCTACCAGGCGCCGGGCCTCTTGCTCGTCCAGATCGAGCATGGTTGCCAACTGCTCGATTGTCAGTCGGGCGTTTTCCGCCAGAAGCTCTAATACTTCCATCCGCACGTCCATCATATTCCCTCCTAAAAAACAATAGGGCGCTGTCCTCCAAAGGACGGGCGCCCTGGCCACGCGGTACCACCTTCATTGGCCTGCCGAAATGGCAGACCCGCTCGAAACCCTGATAACGGAGGGCTGCCGGAAGGCTCCTCACCTTCTGCTCGGGGGTGGCTTCGGTATCGCTGTCGGCCGGACTCACACCGTCCCCGGCTCGCTGTGCAACGGGCTGATACCGTTGGTCCCTTCATCACCGTACCCTTTTCACTTGTATTACAACTTAGCATCGCTAAATTACTTTGTCAATAACCCAGCCCGTACTATGTGGGATGTTCCAACCTCACACTTCGCACTTCCTGTCTTCGTAGCCCCGTTACTCTTCCTTCGGTCTGGAGTCGCGATAGCCGATTCTTTTCAAGGAATTAGGCTTTCTCGACCGCCGGGTGAAGTTATTTAACTTTTTAAGTCTGACCCTCACATGGTGAGTTCGCCTTCGGGAGTGTCGATCAGCTGCAGGATTTGTTCCTGACGTCCGTTGTTCGCATTGACATAAATGAGGTAAACATTTCCTGCCGCTTCACCCCTGAACTCCCAAGTGAGCAGCTCCCCGCCGCCCTCGGTCGGGATGACTGCCAGACGTGAGTTCGTTACCTGAACGCGCTCGTTAATCTTCTTCCTGGCCTGATCCGCGGATACGGCAGGCTCCAGGTTGTCCCGCCGGTGGTGGTGCATGACATACCCGTACCCCTCACGACCGATTACCTGTCCATTATCGAGGGCAACCGTGACCTTTAGTAAGTCCGGGTACATGATTACCCCGTCCTGTGCACCAGCGAAGTTGTAGGTAACGGTGTCGCCCTGCCTTACGGAATAGGTGACCCTCATCTTCTTTATGTTTCGCTCCTCAAGGTAGCGTTCCGCTCTTTCTTTGGCCTCGGCAACGCTCAGCTGCTCCGGCCCAGGCGGTCGGGAGTTCAGAAACCAGACAACCTCCCCGCCACGGCGGGCCACATCAACGGTAAAGCGGTCGTCCCTGCCACCGCCCCGGCCGATTACCTCCACGCGCACCGCCGGAATCAGACCACGGGTCGTCCCAGTCACTCTTGTCTGATAGTCAACCCCTTCACGGCGGTCCACGGCTTGCAGCGCAATTTCACGTGCCCGCTCCTGGTCGACCGCCTCGCCACCGAGCGCTCGGGGCTCCTGCCTCTGCAAATGATCCGAGAACGGCCCGTCATAGATCAGGGTCGGAAAGGCCTCCATCTCCCGGTTGATCGAACGGAACTCGTCTTGGGCCGGGTTTAGCGGGCTGGCCGCCATTGCCCCACGACTGGCGCGGATCAGCTGGTTGATTTCCCAGAAATGCGCCCCATTCTGCTCCATCTGACGCTCGATATCGTGAAGCTCATTGTTTAGGCTCCCGGCTTGGTTCTGCAGGCGGCGTAAGGTATTCCAATGCTCGTCCGAAACCGGTACCCCCATCGCGGACTGCCGCAGGAGAGAGCTACTGAAATCACCGACCTGGTTTAGGAACTTAGTAGTTCGGGCAACGGCGATCCCTTCCACCGGCAGACGGGTCAGGTTACTTTGAGCGGCCAAAGCCTGCTGATAAATTTCCGCGAACAACCGTGTGTCCTCTGAGTCTCCACACACGGCCAGACTCTTTCCAAGAAGCACTTCCAGCCCACGCACCTGCGACAGAGTATCGTAGAAAGAACGCTGGTATTCATTGTTCAGAAAGTTCTCCATCTGAACCCGCGTCCGCGACTGGTCCAGCCCCCAGGCAAAGGATACCACGAACAGTAGGGCTAAGACGGCCACGGGTATGGTCCACAAACGGGGCATTCACTATTCACCCTTTCCTTGTATGAAACGCTCCAACTTTAGGCGAAGGTAACGACCTACGCTGCCTTAACGGGCAAACACGTGCTGCCCGATCCGGGTCTGGATCCGCCGGGTCCAAATCCAGGGGTTGACGGGCTTTCCGGGGTTCCAAAAGAAAAGCGCGCCACCAGACGGATCCCAGCCAGCCAAGCATTGTCTCGCGGCGCGATAGGCATCCTGGGAAACGGGCCGCCAAATTGTACCCCGGCTGACCGATTCAAAGGCCAAGGGTTGATAGATCACACCGGACACCGTATTGGGGAATTGGGCGTCACGTACCCGGTTCAGTATCACGCCACCCACTGCCACCTTCCCCACATACGGTTCCGCACCGGCCTCGGCCATGATCACCCGGGCCAACAGGTGGACCACATCGTCACGCGCCACCACCCGGCCGGCCTGAGTCGGCACGGCCGAATCATAGGCATTACCGAACCCCAGCGCGCGCCACGTGTCTCCGTCCACGATGCCGCTAACCCGAATGCGGTGTTTGGCCTGGAATTCACGTACCGAGCGCCAGGTCGCTCCATCCAGCGTCCCATGGATGTCCCCCCGATAGAAACCCTGTGCAGCGAGACCTTCCTGAATCTGTTCCACGTGGAATCCTTTGCTGCCCCAAGTCAGGACGGGCATCGGCCCCATCCGGTTCTCCAGGTACAGCGCACCGGTAACCATGAAGATTAGTCCAAATGCAAGAATGGCTATACTACGCCGGTACAATTTACCGCCCCCTCTGTACTTTTCCTTATTCTTTGTTGAAGGGCATAAAAAAATGAGCACCAAGTGCACATTTGAGAGGTGGGAAGTGAAAAAGGGACAGTCTCCTTTTCTTATGTATTTTATTTGGGGGTGCTTCGCTACCGTTCACTGTCCACAGAAACATCAGCACCTGCCACATAGCGAAGGTCAAATTCGCGTGGCAGGTGCAAAGTAACACCATCGGACAGGCTTTTTTGAACCGCGACTGCTTGGGTCGGAGTTACGTCCCAAGAATGAAGGGGATTTACCCTCACTTGTGGACTACGCTCGTAATCCAGTCTAGGAACTCCGGATTACCGTCCTTAATCTCGATCACACTCACTGCCGGCAACTCGTATTCGTGCATTTCCTTCACGTATTGGATTACCGCAGGCACCTTGTCCTCTGTGGTCTTAGCTAGAATCAAGCTCTCCTGGTCCTCGTTCAACTTATCGTCCCACCAGTAAGTGGAGATAATCTTCGGCACCAAATTGGTACACGCCGCGAGGCGCTCCTCCACCAGACCCCGCGCAATTCTCTCGGCGTCTTCGAAGCCGGCGGCCGTGATATAGACCAAAACTGCATTCACTGCTATGACCTCCTTAAATGTTCCAAAGTATCTTTTCTATGCTTGGGCATAGTATTCCAGTCTCAGTTACCTTCCCGAAGCGTACGGTACTGCGCTGCAGCCTTAACCAGGTTAGGTGCCCAGTCCGGAACGGCCAAGGCGTGAATGTGACAGTAGGCTGCGAAGGCATTGTGGTGCAGCATCCCGTCCCGTCGCCCATCGGTACCGTATCCCCGGTGCACATCCATACAGAAGACTACTCCCGGATCCACCCGGGTCACGCTGGAATGGTGGAACTCATGCCCCTTGACCATGGTCCCCAGCGAAAAGAAGGGATTATCTTGCACAGCCTTTGCGACCATGTACCCGTGACCCCGGGGCTTCTTATCCAAGTCTGTCTCAAAGGGCATCGCTCCAGCCATCTCGAATCCTTTGCCCTGCCACATCAAACGCTCACCGAGATACATCAGTCCACCGCACTCGGCGTAAGCCGGCATCCCGGCTTCAACCCGTGACCGAACAGACTGCCGCAGAGCGTTATTGGCCTCAAGTTCTGCCGCGAACACCTCGGGAAACCCGCCTCCCACATACAGGGCGTCAATCACTGGCGGTAGATCCTCGCTCAAGGCGTCGACAAAAACCAGTTCGGCGCCGGCCATCTCCAAGGCCTCCAGGTTTTCGGGATAGTAGAAGGTGAAGGCGCGATCCCGGAGGATGGCGATTCGGGGTCGGATGCCAGGCATCAGCTCCGCTGCCTCATCAACCTGTACCGAGTCCAGCGGCGAGGCCGCCCGGGCAATCTCGACAATCCGGTCCAGATCTAGGGTCGACTCCGCATCAGCCTGCCAGGTCTCCAGAACCCTTTGCAGAGCCTCGTTCTCCGCCGCCGGCACCAAGCCGAGGTGCCGGTCCGGTACGGTGTATTCCTTCTTCTTGGGAAACACTCCGAGCACGGGAAGGTTACAGTAGCGGTCAATGACGGCGGTGAGCATATCGCGGTGACGCGGGCGGGCCACATTATTCAAGATAACCCCGGCGATGTTCACGTCCGGGTCGAGTTTCTGGCATCCTAAAACGATAGCAGCGGCACTGCGGGTCATCCGCACCGCGTTTACCACCAGCAGGACTGGTGCCCCTAGACTCTTCGCGATCTCAGCGGTGCTTCCGCTGCCCTCTACGTCGACACCGTCATACAGGCCCATCGCACCCTCGACCACCGCGATCCCCGATTCCGTAGAGTGTTTGACAAAGGAATGTCGGATGGTGCTTTCGTCCATCATAAAGCGGTCCAGATTGCGGCACTGACGGCCGGAGATTAGGGACAACCAGCTCGGATCAATGAAATCCGGGCCCTTCTTGAATGGATGAACGTCAATACCACGGCCGCGAAGCCCGGCGATGAGTGAGGCCGTGACCGTTGTCTTCCCGGATCGCCCCTGCGGAGCAGCGACGACCAGCCGTGGGCGGTTCAGTTTCTCCACAGGTTATCCCGCCTTAATCCCTCGTAACAAAATTAAACGCTTAACCCGGGGGGAACCCCGGGTTAAGCATTTGCAGTAAACTCGATTTTTAGACGCAGCCGGTCGGCTTGGGTAGACCGCCGAGTTTGCAAGCACCCTTAGCAGGGCCGGACGGGAAGAGTTCGTAGATCTCCTTTAGGGGGATACCGGTTTCTTTACAGAGCTTGCGGATCATCGGAGCAATACCGTTGGTGGCATAGTACTCCTTAAGGTAATTGATAACCTTCCAGTGATCATCGGTCAACTGTTCGATGCCCTCACCCTTGGCAAAGTAGTACGCACAAGCCTCAAACCAAGCGGCCGGATCGGTCATAAAACCGTCCTCATCGACCTCTACCTGTTTCCCTTCGATTTCAACAAACGGCATTTTTCTAGCACACCTCCAAATTGATTTTTTTATTGTACACCGATGTTCCTTTATTCGGAGTTATCTTACCCCGTCCTATTCCTCAGGAAACACCAGCGCATGACCCACTAAGTCAATCAGTCCCACCACCTCAACCGGCAGTTTGTGTTCCTTCACCATCGGATAGAGCTGCGCTTTGCAGATGGAGCAAGGAGCGCACAGAACCTCGGCTTCGGTCTCACGGACCTGTTCAGCCTTCTTGTTCGAGGCCAGGATGCGGTACTCGTACATCGCCGGATCGTCAAACAGGACACCTGACCCACCGCCGCAGCAGAAGTTCCGCTCACGGTTCGGCGTCATTTCCACGAAGTCGCTCGTCACGGCCCGCATAATCACGCGCATTTGATCACAGAGTCCGCAGGCCCGTACGTAGTTACAGGGGTCATGCAGGGTGATCTTCTGGCTGTTCCGGGTCGGATCCAGATCCAACTGTCCAGACTCAATCAAAGCCGCGACCTCATCGTGAATGTGCGTCATCGGAATCTTCGCCACACCCGGCAGGTCGCTGTAGCTGGCTACATACATCTTGGCGGCACGCCAACCGTGACCACATTCACCCCAGACGATCTTCTTGATACCGAGCGTGGTGCATTCCTCATAGAGGCGGGTCACCATCTCGCGCTGGATACGGGTCTGATCCATCAGGTAGCCGAAGTTGCCGGCCTCCGTGATACGACTGGACATCGTCCAGTTGGCACCCACCCACTTGAAGAACATTCCCGCGCCCTTCAGGGTGTTGGGGTTTAACATAAAGTCCGCTGAGGACGGAATGTACAGGATGTCCGAATCCGGCTTGTCAGTGGGGAACTCGACCTTAAGACCGTTGCGGTCCTCCTCGATTTCCTCGGCTAAGAACTCCAGCGTGTCAATGATACCGGCCTTGGTCAGGCCCATATGGTTGCCTGTCTTAAGAATCGCACCGGCCGTAGCCGTGTGCAACTGCGGGCCGATGCCGAGCCAGAACAGGATCTGACGGCCAACCATGGTTATTTCAGCAGTATCCAAACCGAACGGGCAGGTATGGGAACAGCGCCGGCACTCCGAACACTGGTAGAAATAGCTGTACCATTTCTCGAGGGTCTCCAGCGTCAGCTCTTCTGCTCCGACCAGCGGCCCGAAAAGTTTGCCCTGCGGTGTGAAGTAGCGTTTGTATGCCTTGCGGATCAGATCCGCACGACCGGCCGGAATGTTGTTCGGGTCCTTGGTTCCGAGATAGGTATGACAGTTATCGGCGCATAGGCCGCACTTCACGCAGTTCTCCATAGTCACAACAAAGGAACGGAGCTTATTCCTAAAATCATCCAGATGCCGGATTGCTTCTTCCACTTTCTTCTCGTCCGGCACCGGCTCTATACCCAGAGTCCGGAACAGTTTTTCGTTCGCTCTCTTGGGTTGTCTAAGTCCCTTGGCGGTTTCAGTGCTCATTGCAGTGAACACCCCCTTTCTCATACACTACTTAGTTACTTGAACCTTGGCTCCGGGCATTCCAGGTGCCCACTCCTTGAACGGTCTGTTTACCATCCAGCGCATCCAGAAGAAGCCGAAGACGTGCATCAACTTGCTGAACGGGAAGATGATCATCAGACACTGGACGAAGAAGAAATGCCACATAAAGAAGGCATTCTGCGGGAGCGCCACCGGGTTGAAGGTAAAGAGCCCGGCCATGAAAGTACGTGCCTCGAGATAGGTCGTATGGGCATCGGGAACCAGACGCATGTAGTTGCCCAGACCGGCGATTGTTAGCAACAGGAACAGATGCAGGAAGTCACTGGTTGAAGAAATCGCACGCACCTTCTCAACGGTGAAGCGACGATACAACAGATACAAGACGGCAACCAGGAAGACTAGTCCCATTGTAGTACCCAGCAGATCGGAAAGCCACACGCTGAGATCGGCCGAAACGAGTAACGGCGCGATCATGTGGAACTGCAGCCCCAGCGTATAAATACCCATTGCGTGGCCGGCAATGATCGCGATCAGTGCGGCGTGGAAGGGAAAAGCGCCAATCCAGAGCGCCCGGTCAAACTTTAGAATGTTCCAGAAGATAGCAATCTGCCACACCCACCAGGTGACTGCGGCCGTCCAGGTACCCGGGAACGGGGAAAGGGTGATGTTGTGCATAATCCGGGGGATCATCCAGCGCCAGAGGCGCCATGTAACACCGCCCAAGAATATGGCTACGGTAAAGTACGGCATAATCTGACCAACAAATTGTTCCACCTAGTACACCTCCCCTGGTTATAACTGGCACAAAGGCATCTGTAATACACCTTCGTTGCCGTAGTGGTAACATAAGATGACACCGACACCCAAACCACAGCACAGGGCTCCCGATTCTGCACCGGAGTCCCGATTTGCGGCCCGGGTTAAGACCACCTTTCGGAGCCGGCGCTAAGAATTACTCCTGTGCTGGCTCGTTTTCCGGGATTCTCTGATCTCTCACCTCCCGGTCGTCCACTCCGGGGACGGGTTGAATCGGCCTATAACTCCTGTAATGTAACCGACCCGCTCGGGCAGACCGTCACGCAGGTCTCACAGCCGAGGCAGTCTGTGCCGTCCAGGACCACCGCTTTGCCGTCCTGCATCTCGAGGCATTGGGCGGGACAGGCCTCAACGCACTCGGTGCACCCCTCACAGGTGGATGCTTCAATGGTCACCACGAACATTACCGTTTACCCCCTTAAAATAGTTTTGGTTTCTTAGTCAACGAGCCGAATTCGGCTCTCAGCTAACGCAGATGCAAAACAGATCGGCACAAAACCACATGATGTATTTCGGTACACAAGCCCCGATTCCTGCTGTCGGGCGACAAGTTTTTCAGATTTTAGAACCTGATTCGGGATACTCCTCCAAGCAAACGCGAAGGGATTCAATGCCGTCACAGAAACCCTTATTGTAGTGATCCATTTTGTATTCCCTTATCTCACGGATCAGATCCTCGTCTCAATGATCCAGCGGTTGATCGCCTCGTATATGGTCATTAAGAACGCCTCTCCCGAATTCGTCGGTACGGTACAGGCGTACCGGCCCTATTCTATCCGCAATCGCACTGCAAAGCAAGGGCACCTGCGGCAGTTGCACTGGTTGTCTCCCTTGTGGTAAATTTAATTCTGGATACGTCAGTAAAGGATAACGGAAAATCTTGGACGCAATCAATTGCGTCTAACCTAAGAGGTGAATTAGGCCGTGCCTATTTTTGAGTTCCGCTGTGCCGCTTGTGGGAAGCTTTTTGAGAAGCTCTTCGGACAAGCCGATGAGAAGGTAGAGATCAAATGCCCCGAATGCGGTTCGGAAGAGGCCGACCGGGTGATCAGCAGGGCCAATTCCATTATGGGTAGAGGGAAAGGAAAGGACACGAAGTTGACCACCAAGTCCTGCGGCCCTGGAAGTTCGTGTCATACTTTGGAAATACCCGGAGCGGGGGATTAAACGGTGGGGCGGCGACCATCAATTGAACAAACTTCGGAAGGGGCAGCTTGTGTCTTCTGTGGTTTGTCCATAGAAAGACCAAGAGAAGTGGATGACGGAATCGCCCGGGAGATGGCTGTGGGGTGTTGCACAAATTGCGGTGCCGTCTATGTTTGTGACGTCACCGGTCACAACCTGGGAGAGGCTTTCTCGGAGGCGCTGGTCTTTGCCTGTGATATGGACTGGGAACTCGCGTGGGATTTCCTGCCCGAGGAGGACTACCTCCACATGATCGTCGAAGGATATGACCTTGAGACCAACCGGATCTATCCAGAGAGGATTATGGCGGGCCGTGCGGTTAAAGGGGCTCTTTCTTTTGTCAGGCTACACCAGGACGTTCAGGAACTAAAGGGAACAGGTGTGACCAAAAGGCTGGCAGCAAGCAGAGCCCGCTCCCCGAAGAAGGATGTTGCTCTGGAACCGGAAACCACGGGAGAAACGAAAAAGCTGACCAAACAAGAGGTTGAACAATGCATCAAGGAGTACCGGCTGGAACCGGTTGTGGCCTCCGCCCGGCTCGACAAGAAGACCGGCCGGTACCTCCAGCGGCTGCTCCACTCGAACGATGAACTGATCCGGCTTCGCGCCTCCGAGGCCCTGGGGCGGGTGACCAAGGTATTGGCGCCGGCTGACCCTACCGCGGCCGTGGCGATTCTAAGGGGCTTGTTTACCCCCTTTGAAACATCCAGCGCCTCTTACTGGGGAAGCATCGACGCCATCGGAGAAATCATGGCCGCAGCACCCGGTCTTTTTGGGGGCTACCTCCCTCGGCTATTCCCGCTCCTTGAAGACGATGCCCTGAGGCCCGTCGTGGTAAGGGCCTTAACCCGGATCGCACAGGAGAGACCCGACCTTGCCGGGAAGGCCGGCAGGCGGGTCAAGCCGTTACTGAACAGCCCTGATCCTGAGACCCGAGGCAACGCAGTCCGTCTCTTCGGCTATCTCGGAGCGGACGGTATGCGCGAGCGTCTGTTGGAACTGCAAAATGACAGTAATGAGGTGAAGGTCTACCAGACCGGGAAGCTGGTGAAGAAAACCATCGGCGAACTGGCCGGAATAGCGCTGAGCGCTGAGCGCTGACCTACAGCCTAGCATAATGCTATTTTGTTTCCGGCCCGAACTCGCCGCGCACCGCGTTTTCAAGCGACGCCTTCAGGGCAGCAGACACGGAAACAAGCAGGGCCGCACGATCCAAGTCGTGCTGGCCACCCTTCTCCAGAACAGACCGAGACATCTCGTAGAGTTCCCTGTGCAGGCGATCCACGTTGAACGCCGGATAGGACTTGCCGGCTTTAAACGCTGCCTTCCAGCAGGTGCGTCCAACTCCCTGAACGGTGGTGGGAATGCCGTAGGCACGGCAGGTAACCGGTCGATTAGAGTAAAGGACACAGTCGCCTTGATCGTTGAGCAACGGGCACCGGATTCGCTCCCTGGCCATGGCGTAGGCCTGCATCTGCGGGTCGTCTGCATGAGCCTCGTTGATCATTGTCTGGAATTTTGTCAGATGCTCTTCAGCTTGGTTCGCCCGCTTAAGGACTTCCTGCTGTAGTGCTGGATCAAGTTTAGCGAAGCGCTCTCTGAGATAGGCCGCTTCAATCGGGAAAAGGCCAACCAGCGCGTGACAGCAATCCGTACAGCCCCGCTTGCACTGGACCGCATCGGTGTACTCGCGCTGCACCCTCTCAAAAGCCAGGTCGGCCGCCAGCCCTAGTTGTTCGTAGCGGGCGAACCACTCATCAAGCATCGCCGTCCCCGCCTGGCTCTCGGTATGGTTCCAGTTCCTTGAGGAAGTCGGGATGGACCGGGAAGCCGTACGCTACGGCCAGGTCCACGTGCTGGACAGCCCGTGCGTATTCACCATTAAGGTAGCAGGCATAGGCCAGGTTGTTCTGACCCAGGCCGAATTCAGGGGCCATCGCCACCAGTTTCTCGCCGGTCCGGACCGCTAGCTCGATGTCATCCTTCTGAAGATAGGCGCTGACCAGGTTGGCCCACGCCTGGACGATTTCGGGATTGAGTTCAACCGCCTTTTCCAAAGCGACGATGGCTTCGTCGGTCTGCACCTGTTGCAGGTACGCAAAACCGAGGTTGGCGTACCCCCGGGCATAGCGAGGCTCAACCTGGACCGACCTGAGGTTGGCTTGGACAACTCCCTCGAGATCACCCTTCTTGAAAAAGATGTAACCTAGGTTGACCCAGGCCTCAAACATGCGCGCACCGTCTTCAATAGCGTCCTTAAAGTACCTTTCCGCCTCATCCAGCCGTCCCTGCTCCATCGCCGCCACACCCAGGTTATAAAGAGCTGTGGCGCATTCAGGGTTGTCTTTGAGCAATTGCTTCTGCTCGTGGATCCAACTATCCGCATTTCGGGGTTCAGACACCGACCGCTTCACTCCTTCCGTGTAAGGGAAAAGGCCGCCCGCCAGCAACGGGCGAGCGGCCTCTCCAATTCCTGCGGTAAGCTTTAAGCGTCGTCCTGGGTTGTAGTTTCCCCTTGACGGCTCGTCAGCGTGTACATGGTGGTGCTACCGGTCATGAAGTAGGCAACTACATTATCGGCGACCAGCGCGTTGCACGCCTTCTTAACCTCGCGCATACCCACATCGGGGTACTGCTTCTTCGTGGCGTTAACCAGATCGTTGAAATAGTGCTTGGACTTCTTAGCCTTGGTTAGGTAATCCACGATCGCTTGTTTCATCTCGTCCATTGAAGCCACTCATCAAACCTCCCCTCAAATATCTGGGGTAAGACGGTACTATTCGATGCCGCCCGCCGCCTTCGAAACCGCCCACGCAGCGTCTGTGTACTTGAACTGGGTGCTCGTCCGGTACGAATCGTACTGCAGACGATAGTCGTCGATAAGGTGTTCGGTAAAGGGCAGTTCGCACTTCTCAAAGAACTTCTCCCAGCCGATTCTCTCCGCCCAGTCACCGAGCCGCTCATACTTGTTAGCATTCGCCGCGTAGACCTCGACAATACGCTTAACAACCTCGCAGGTCTCGGGGAACCGCGGGAAGTTGTTGGGCAGGAAGGGAACGATTACCTTCGAGAACTTCGGCGGCGAAATGCGGTTGGAGAGCTTGCCGCCCGCCAGCACGACGATACCGTCACCCTCTTTGTCGGAGAGCGGCAGGGCCGCGCACATGGTGTAGCAGTTGCCGCAGAACATGCAGCGCTCTACCTTCAGCTTAACCGTCTTCTTGCCTTCTGGGGTCGTGGCCGGCGAGAAGGCGGCCACTGGGCAGGAAGCGATAACCGTGGGAATCTCGCACATCTTGGCGAGAAACTCGTGGTCGATGATCGGCGGCTTGCGGTGGTAGCCCAGCAGCGCGACATCCGAGCAGTGCACGGCACCGCACATGTTCAGGCAGCAGGCCATGGAAACGCGAAGCTTGGCCGGCAGGGTCATGCTTTGGAAGTATTCGAATAGATCATCCATCAAGGCCTTAACCATCGAAGACGCGTCGGTGGCCGGCGTATGGCAGTGGATGTAGCCCTGAGTGTGCACGATGTTGGTGATGCCGGCACCGGTTCCCCCAATCGGGAACTTGAGGCTGCCGGAGAAGAACTTGCTGCTCTCCAACTCCTTCTTCAGGGGCTCGAGTTTCTCGTAGCTGTCAACGAGAAACTCGATGTTGTTACGCGTGGTGAAGCGGACATAGCCGTCACAATGCCTGTCGGCAACGTCGCAGATGTCGCGCATGAAGGCTGAACTCAAAATGCGCATTCCGCCGGCACGTACGGTATAGACCTTCTCACCGGTCTCCGAAACGTGCACGAGCACGCCGGGCTCCAGGACTTCGTGATAGAGCCACTTGCCGTAGTTCCGCTGGATGATCGGCGGGAAGAAATCCCAGAAGTGCCGCGGCCCAATATCGGTAATACGGTCCTTGGTGGGGTTTTCGGGGTCGAACGCCCCAAACCTAGTCGAAGAAAGACCCATGTTAACACCCTCCCGTGAGAGAAATTGAGTTTCACTGGTACCGGTTAAGCCGCCGTCAAGCGACATCCGTAAGCCTTACTATCTTGCGTGGCGCTTCCTGTAGTCGTCGATGTCGCGCTCGAAACCACCCGGTACGTCCTCGGCCTTCCAGAAGATGTACGGGTTTTCACGTGGCCGCCAGACGTGCTGCGGCATCACCGGGAGTCCGCAGGCTTCCAGGAACTTCGGCAGGCCGATACGCTGAATCATCTCACCGATACGCTCGCGGTTCTTGCCCTCTTCAATCCAGTACTCCTGAATTCTGTCGATGGCGTCCTTGATGTTGTCATACGGGGCTTCGGCCTTCATAAAGGGAACGACCAGGGTCGACATCTGAGCGCCTTCCAGAATGGGAGCCTTGGCGCCGCAGAGGATGCTGAGACCGGTATCGGCACCCGGCCGGACAGCCCGTGGCATGGTGTTGATACAGTGCATACAACGGACGCAGTTGGCATCGTCAACGGTCAGCACACCGTCTTCATAGGTCATGCAATCGCTCGGACAACGGTCCACGACTTCCTTGAAGATGTCAAACTTGCCCCAGTCGCGGCCACTGTGCGAGCCGCCGCCGGGAGCGAAATCACCAGCGACATACCCCTTCACTGCATCCTGGTCAATGCGGATGTTGTCCCGCCAGGCACCGATGAAGGACAGGTCGGAACGGGCGATCGACGCCACACAGCCGTTGGGGCAGCCGTCGAACTTGAACTTGAACTTGTACGGGAACATCGGGCGGTGCAGCTCATCCTGGTAGTGCATCGTAAGTTCGTAGCACAGCGCCTGCGTGTCATAAAGGGCATACTGGCAACGCGCCTTACCGATACAACATTCCGGGGTACGTAGGTTTGAACCCGATCCACCGATGTCATTGCTGAGGTGGTGGGCGGATTCCTGGAAGATCGGCTCCAACTGCTCGGTGAAGGTGCCCAGAAGGATAATGTCACCGGTGGAACCGTGCATGTTGAAAATACCGCTGCCGCGCAGTTCCCACATATCGGCGAGACCGCGGAGAAAGGCGCTCTTATAGAACTTGCTGGACGGCTGGTTCAGACGCACGGTATGGAAGTGCGCAACGCCGGGGAACTTGGCGGGCAGGTCGGAATAACGACCGATAACACCGCCGCCGTAACCGTTGACGCCCACGATACCACCGTGCTTCCAGTGGGTCTCGCCGTCCTCAAACGAAACCTCGAGTTGGCCCAGCAGGTCTTCCACGACATCCCTGTTGATCAGTAGCCGGTCATCGGCCATCTTCCTTCTGCGGAGTGCCTCGACCTTAAGGTCGGCTACGAAGCTGGGCCACGGCCCGGATTCCAAATCTTCCAGCATGGGAATGTCGTACTTAATCTTAAAACTTTTTAGCTCTTCGTCGGACGGATTCTGTAGTTCCTCGTCGGTATAGATCCGCAATTCCTGATAATCGAGATCCTTTTGCGGGACTTTCGGCTCAAAAGACATAGCTATCATCACGCCTCCTTACACTGAACTAGTGGGCTAGATGCCTCGGCGACAAAAGCCAGAAACAACTCTCTTTTCCGTACCCCCCCTCTGCAGTGAACTGACTAATTGACTGACAACTTGTACTCTAATGTATCCCCGAGGAAATGCCACAAAAACGCAACGATTTCTTTAGACTGGTTTTTAGCGTAGCATGTCCCCTCATGGTCTGTCAACTAGACGTCCACCCTGGTCTGCCGATAGACAACAAACGGCCAGGACCGCCCCAGACAAGCAAAAAACAGGGACAAGGTATCCCCTTTAACCTTCACTTATCCGGCAGCGTTCAAGGCTGCGCAACCCAATGATAATGCTATTCGTTGTACGGGCTTAGATTCCTTCTCAATGAAGTAATAATTTAAATCCAACTTTAACCCTCAGATGCAATGCGGAACGCCGATAGACAGTAGTTGGTAACATGTGGAGGCTATAGTAACACGCGCAGTCAGATCAATCCAGTACCCTGTTAGGCACCCTGCAACATATGAGGTCCTTTCATCGCATCTCTTCCTAAATGAAACAGGATAGTATGTTAGCAACGATCCGGATGCGCAAGGCTTATTCCCGCCGGATATCCGCACCCAGTGACCGGATCCGGTTCTCCAGATTCCAGTAACCACGGTCGATGAAGTGCACGTTTTGAATTTCGGTACGCCCCTCGGCGATCAGGCCGGCGATGATCAGAGCGGCACCGGCCCGCAGATCGGTAGCCCGGACCTGAGTGCCCTGGAGACGGGCGACGCCCTCAATAATGGCCACCCGGCCTTCGACCTTGATCCGGGCACCCATCCGGCGCAACTCCTGCGCGACCTGGAAACGGTTCTCAAAGATGTTCTCGACAATCACACTGGTACCCGGAACCATGGACAGCAGGCTCATCAACTGCGACTGCATGTCCGTCGCAAACCCGGGGTAGGGCATCGTCTTGATGTTGATCGGATAGAGCGGTTCGGCAGCGGAAACCCGTATGGAATCGTCCCGTTCCTCCACAAGCACATTGGCCTCCCGAAGCTTGGCGTTCAAAGGCTCAAAGTGAGGCGGGATTACGTTTTCGACCACGATGTCGCCGCCGGTAGCGGCAGCCGCGACCATGAAGGTCCCGGCTTCGATCCGGTCCGGGATGATGGAGTAGCGGACCTGATCCCGGAAACGCCGGACACCCTCAATCTTAATCACGTCGGTCCCAGCACCCCGAATCTTGGCCCCCATCGCATTCAGGAAGTTGGCCAGGTCCACGACCTCCGGTTCCTTGGCCACGTTTTCGACCACAGTCTGGCCTTCAGCCAAAGCCGCAGCCATCATAATGTTCTCGGTCGCACCCACACTCGGAAAGTCGAGGTAGATCTTACTCCCCTGGAGACGGCCCGCCCGTCCCGAAACATAACCCCGATCCATACGAAGCTCCGCTCCCAATCCGATCAGACCCTTGAAATGGAGGTCCATCGGCCTGGAGCCGATGTTGCAGCCGCCGGGCAGGGCCACACGGGCGGCACCGAAGCGGGCCAGCAGGGGCCCCAACAGCAAATTCGAGGCCCGAAGTTTTTTAACCAGCTGATAAGGTGCCTCATACCCCATTTTCGGGGAGCACTTGATAGACAGGGTATCCTCAGCCAACCAGGTGCTTTGCGCGCCCAAGGCCTCGATAATCTCGACCATCACTCGGACATCACTAATGTCCGGTACGTTGTCTAAGATTACTTCGCCATCGGTCATAATCACTGCGGAGAGGATGGCCAGCGTGGCGTTCTTAGCGCCGCAAACCTTGATCCGGCCTTGAAGGGGCTTTCCGCCACGGACGACGATCCTCTCCAAGGTTTGGTTGTCCCCCTGTTGTTCAAGCAGTAATTTCATTAATTGCCCATCCTGTTGTTATTCAAGTATCCAGGCCTGCCAAGCCTGGAAAAACTGCCGCAGATCAGATCCGGTAACCGTGACAAAAGCCTCATCCAGCGAGCGCCCGGTACCAAGTTCGGTCAGAACCTCCAGCACCGCCGGCCAGCCCCTGGACTCAACCAGAAAAAGGACCATACTAAAGGACTGGTGGTAGGCCCGGTTCTGGTTCTCTAAAGCATCGAACTTTTCCAGATCAGTCAATGTATATGCAAGTCCGGACGGAAAAGCTCTGGCTTCACCAAAGTGGAATCCGGTCAGTCGGTATTCCTGGTACTGAGCCACTCCTTCGTTGAACCATCGCGGGCAGTTTCCCCGCGCGACTTGGTCGACGAACAGATGGGCGATCTCGTGGGCCATCGGGCCGGATTCCATGAACAACGCACGGAGTTCTTCTTCCGAACCATCCCCGATCCAGGCCTGTGGGGCGAGCACCCGGATCGAGCCCGCCCAATAGACGCCCATCGTGTTGACGTTCAGCGGCCATCCGAAGCTGCGGTTGATGTCCCGCATGTCGGAGTGCAACCGGACCGGTGTCCGGCTCCGCACCTCCACTCCGAAATCCGAGGCCAACTGTGGGTAAAAGGCCTCCGCTGCGTCCAGTACAACCTGGGCATCGGTTAGTTGTCCATCCTCATAGAAGACTACGAAACGCTCACCGGGAAGGCTCTCCATTCCACGGGCAAAGTACAAAACGAGTGCCCGCTTATTTAATTCCCTGTACAGGGAATTAATATACAGATTGGCATTAATAGGGATATTTATCAGAACCAGTACACTGACTAGTAAGCTAACTAGGGAAAGTTTCCACAGTTTAAGCATTTCTCCGGCGACACCGCCTCTCCTTCCGCCTACATTGCTTATTATAAACGTTCTGTCCTTTTGGGCGATAGAGGTAAAAAACGGACGTCGGTCGTCAGAAGTCGGTCGTCGGACTGTAAGTAGAATGAAATTCGTTCGTTAGCGGTCGGGGAAAGCGAGTAACCGGTCGGAGCCGACCGGTTACTTGTTGCTCCATTCTTCAATCATCGCCTTGGCCTCGTCCACGTAAGGTCCGCTGCCAGCGAGTTCCACAAAGCGTTCCATCTTTTCTACAGCGGCTGGATAATCTTCCAACCCGTTACCCAGGATATACCCGGCCAAAAAATGACCAAACTGGTGTTCCGGGTTAGCCTCCAGGAGCCGCTCCACCTCGGCCAGCGCCTCTTCATCACGCTCAAGGGCGAAATAGCTTTCGGCCAAGCTCAGACGTGCCGATTCGTATTCCGGATCGGTCTCCAGCACCGCAACATACTGCTCAATGGCTGCGTCAAACTGACCCATCTGACCGTAGGTGTTTCCGAGCACTATTCGGGACGACAGATCCTCAGGGTTCTCCTTGACCTTTTCTTCGAGTTCCTGCAAGGCCCTCACAAATTCGCCGAACTGGTCCTCGTCAGACGGGGGAGTCACCGGCTGGGTACTGTCCGGGCTGAAGATCATAGCCACCGAGCCGCCAACCAAACCAAAGGCGATCATGATCGTGATCACCCAAAAGAAAAGCTTTTGCCCAAACTTTCTTGGTCTACGCATATTTCATCACCCAGAGTCTATTATAGCGGATTTACGCAGGATTTGCATGCAAAAGGACCCCTTTCCGGGGTCCTCTGTCCTACAAGTAGTTTATTGGGTTTAACTGGGTACCGTTAACGATCACCTCGAAGTGCAGGTGCGGCCCGGAAGAGTTACCGCTGCTGCCTACGTACCCGATCAATTCCCCGCGGTTCACTTCCTGTCCTGAAGAAACGGCAATGCTGGACATGTGTGCGTAGCGGGTAACCACCCCTCCGCCGTGGCTGATATCCACCATCCGGCCATAGCCGCCTCCCCATCCGGCGGTAGTCACCCGGCCATTCTCAGCTGCGGCGATCGGTGTACCGAGACCGGCCGCAATGTCAATACCGGTGTGCATCCGTCCGTACCGCATCCCGAAACCAGAACTGATCCCGCCCCGAACCGGCCACGCCAGTTGGCCGCTACCCTGACGGGAAGCCACCATGAGCATCGCGCCACGAACCTCGACCTGCGTCTTGGGCGGCTCTAACTGAACCGTATCAATCCGCTCCCGCTCAACCAAGCGCCCGTTTTGACGGGTCACTATGAAGGTCACATCTTCACGCCCCGGCTTACCCGGCTCAATGACTTTACGCTGTCCCATCGCAAGTTTGTTGTCCCGCTCCACCTTAACCTGAAAGGGGATAGCGCGCGTTTCAACAATTTCGGCCCTGGTGACTACCGTCAAGAGGGGCTCCTGTTTGGAGATCACCAGTTTCGACCCCAGCGCGAGGATGCTGTCCGGTTTAACGCCCGGATTCGACTTAAGCAGTTGTTCGACGGTCACCCCGTACTTGACGGCAACGTCCCACAGCGTGTCACCATTTTTAATCTCATGCTCCTGGTCATCCTTCGTACGAGACTTGTAGAGCCGCCAAGCACCCTCCCGGTCAATCACCTCGGCCCGGGCAACGGTCACCGGCGCCAGTTCAATGGTCTCCAGGATTACGGACTCACAGTTTTGTTCAACTATATAACTGGCCTTTAACTGGTCCAGGAAGGCGTTAGCCTCTTCCCGGTTTTTGAAATACATCTTAACATTACCGTCTATGGACATGGCTACGGCCTCTCCCACGAATCCGTACGCTCCGATCAGGCGCCGCTCGAGTTCCGCAACGGAGGCATATTCCGGCTCACCGGGACGGGGGACGCGTACCAGTTTGACCCTGGCCCGATCGGCCGGGGTCAGTCCGCCGTATTCTCTGGCAATTCGGGTCAAAGCGTTGTCCACTTCTTCGGTCTCGCCAACGAAAGCTACTTGTTCCCCGTCAAAACTAACCGACCAAGCACCGGAGCTGTTCCAAAACCCGGCCAATACAAAAATCCCGATTAGAAATATGGCTAAACCAAGCAAGCTTGGACGGTGTGCTTTTCTTTTTCGTATCCGCAGTGATGGTGTTGCTGGTGACAAGGTAACCCCTCCACGCAAAGAAACGGACCTAGACGATTCTACCACAGCACATCGCACCCGTCTAAACTATTTTTTCCATGTTTACCAACTGTTCCTTCCTGGACCGGACATATAAGGCACATTCGAGTCGTCGGCGCATCATTTGGCAGGCTAATTCGGGCGGATTCAGAATATCGTTGTTCTCCAGCTGGCAGTGTGCCTGACAACCACCGCTGCACAGAAACTTGGCCCAACATTGCCGGCACTTCGCCTTGGCATAGACGTGCGCAGTGCGGAACTGTTCAATCAAATCATCCCGAAGCGCTCCACCGCTCACATTTCCGATTCGGAATGATTCCCGGCCGATGAATTGGTGACAGGGATAGAGATCTCCCTGCGCCGAAACTGCCAGGTAGGAGTGCCCCGCACCGCACCCGCTTAGTAGCTTCGGGAGGCATGGACCACCGTCCAGATCGATCTCAAAGTGAAAGAGCCGGATCTCCCGCCCACTTGCCGCGACTTCAAGATAGTCCTCGGCCAAGCGACGATATTCCTCGGCAATCGCCGGCAGGTGTTGCTGAAGCAGGGCATAATCCGCTTCAGACTTGGCCACTACCGGTTCGAGAGAAATGTCGTCAATGCCGAGTCCGGCCAGGTAACGGAACTCCTGGGCAAAATCCAGG
Source organism: Desulforudis sp. (assembly GCA_019084485.1). Lineage (GTDB taxonomy): Bacteria > Bacillota > Desulfotomaculia > Desulfotomaculales > Desulforudaceae > SURF-60. The sequence goes on from JAHRFU010000009.1 coordinate 37,321, forward strand.
TTGTACCCGGTAAAGGTGCCGCGCACATAGCAGTAGCCCTTTGGATCCGGCCAAGTCCGGTGTAACTCCAGGTAGTGCATTATTCGCGACACAACCTGTGCATGGGAACCCTTTCCACCGTGGGTGCGCCGCAGCCGGTCGTGGGTCTCGGGACGGCCGTCAATGCTCAACACAGCATTAATCCCGTTTTCTAATAGAAAACGGGATACTTGGTCATCAAGTAATAAGGCGTTTGTGGTAAGCGTAAACCCGAATTTCTTCCCTTCTGCCCGGCCGCGCTCCCGGGCATAGGCCACTGTGGCCTCGACCACGGGCATATTCAGAAGCGGTTCACCGCCGAAAAAGTCGATCTCCAGGTTACGCCTGGTACCGGAATTAGACAGCAGAAAATCTACAGCCTGCCGGGCCGTGGCCAGGGGCATGAGTACGTCCGTCCGGCCCAGGCTGCCCGCCCCCGCAAAGCAGTAACTACAAGACAAGTTACAGTTATGGGCCACATTCAGGCAGAGTGCCTTCACGATAAAGGGTGGCGGTGTGTATCCGGTATAGGGATCCGGAGCGCACAAGAGACCCTCGGAGATGAGCTGGGCAATCTCCTCCTGTGCTTCCTCAATCTCCTGACGTGAGTATCCATCCGCAAGAAGCAACACGGATGAAGCCTGCTCCGGTTCCAGATGGAGTCCCCGGCTGAGAAGCGCCCACGCCAAGTCGTCCACCTCGTGGAGTGAATGGCTGTGAACGTCGTAGACCAGGCTTACTCCCCCAAGGGTAAAACAGTGAAGCAAAACAACTCCTCCACTCACTTCCCGCCTCACAGAGAGCTAAGCAAACAAAGGAAAGCGTCTCTTGTTAAGGAAACGCTTCCGTCGGAAGACCGGTTACTTGGTTTTAGTTTTCAGACAGGTCTGGTTACCCACTGTGCAGGATGTCTTGCAGGCTGACTGGCAAGAAGTCTGACACTCGCCGCAACCGGTATGTTCCCGCTTCAGGAGCGGCGAACGGGTTATCGTCTTAATGTGTTTAGCCAAGTATCTCCCCTCCAAAAATCTCATTCCCCGTGCCGTTAGTTCACCGACACGATCTTGAAGCCTCTGGCTTCAATCTCATTCACCAGCGGCGCCGGATCCGCCATGCTTACACGGAGAGTCAGGTGGAAGCGCCCTCCATCCACCTCCAGGCAAACTAGGCTAATAATGTTTATGTCCTTTTCCTTGAATACTTGCGTGATCTCAGCAAGAACTCCAATGCGGTCCGCCGTTTCCACGACGACCCGGCTACCGGCCTTGCGCAGCCCAAAGAGCCGAACCATCGCCTCGACCATATCGGTCTGGGTAACGATCCCGACCAGCTTTTCGTCGTCCCAAACCAGCAGGCTGCCGATCTTCTTGTCCCTCATTATCTGGGCTGCTTCTTCAATCGGGCAGTCGGAGGGTACCGAAATCGGGTTTTTGACCAGAGCTTCCTTAACGGTCACCTTCGAGAGTACATAATTCAGTTCATAAACGCTCAGGGTCGTGGCCGGAGAAGGGGAAACCTGGAGTAATCCGCGCTCGGTGACCAAGCCGACTACTTTTCCGTCCCTAAGAACCGGAAGATGCCGCACCTTTTTCTTGAGGACGATATCCAAAGCCTGAAAAATGGGGGTTTCGAGTGTAATAGTAATGGGACTACGAGTCATGCAATCACGCACGAACATGGTCTACTCCCCCTAAAGAGGTTTTGATCTCATTATATTATATTGGAAAAATCCACTGCAGACAAGTTTTAATGTGGGATCGGCCGGCGCGCTGGCCTTGTCAAGCACAAACAAAAAACCGCTCCGATCAAGGAAGCGGCTTCGTCGTTCATTATGGAGCGGGCGAAGGGGCTCGAACCCTCAACCCCCAGCTTGGGAAGCTGGTGCTCTACCATTGAGCTACACCCGCGTGCAACACTGATTATACTACTTAACAAAGACCCACGCAAGTCGCCGCCGTGGAAACACAAACGGCACCGTACCTGGCTCTAAAAAAACAAAGTGGGCGGAATCCGCCCTCATTATTTCTCTATATCTTTCCGAAGTCTGATGACGGCGACTGACTTCTATTCTAATCGTCCCCAGTCGGTGAAGCCGACTTTCCTCTGCTTCCGACGACCGATTTCTGACGACTGACTACTGTTTTTGGTGACCCCACCGGGATTCGAACCCGGGTTACCGGCGTGAAAGGCCGGTGTCTTAGTCCACTTGACCATGGGGCCATAAAAACCTCGCAAGGGCTATCTTACTATACGGCTAAACGACTGTCAAGGGTAATTGCCGGCTTCACTGGAGCTATTCCTCAAATACGTCCGCGAACACATCCTGGACCACAATCGTCTGCGAACGGCGCACCCCCACTCCGACCATGGCCACCGGTACTTCAACCAATTCAGTGATGCGCTCTAGGTAACGGCGAGCCGCCTTTGGAAGATCCTTCAGCCGACGTGCTCCGGTAATGTCTTCACTCCAGCCCGGTAATTCCTCGTATACCGGCTCACATTCGGCGAGCACCTCAACGTTGGCCGGAAATTCGGTGAGGAGTTCACCCCGCCAACGGTAGGCATTGCAGATTTTCAGCGTGTTGAGGCCGCTCAATACGTCTAGTTTGGTCACGGCTAGGTAATCCAGACCGTTCACCCGTGCCGCGTAGCGCCCGATAACCGCGTCAAACCAGCCGCAACGCCGTGGGCGACCGGTGGTGGTGCCGAACTCGCGCCCCTTGGCCCGAATCTCCTCCCCGGCCGGGCCGTCCAGCTCGGTCGGAAACGGACCCTCACCGACACGCGTGGTGTAGGCCTTGGAGACCCCCAGCACCTGATCCAGCGCAGTGGGACCGATACCACTACCCGCGGCCGCCTCGGAGGCCGTGGGGTTGGAAGAAGTCACAAAGGGATATGTTCCATGGTCAATGTCCAGCAGGGTTCCCTGTGCCCCCTCGAAAAGGACGTTTTTGCCCTGATAAATGGCTTGGCTCAGAATCTGAGAGGTATCGGCCGCGAAAGGCCTCAGGAACTCGGCGTGGATCCGGTATTCGTCCAGGATGCTTTCATAATTCAGGCCCGGTGCCCCGTAAATTTTTTCAATATATTCATTTTTAAGTTCCACATTGCGTCGCAGCTTTTCCGGAAAATGCTCACTGTCCAACAGGTCAATCACGCGAATGCCTTCCCGGCTGATCTTGTCGGCGTAGCATGGTCCGATGCCCCGGCGGGTGGTGCCGATCTTGGCCTCCCCCTTGCGTTCCTCCTGCAGTTTATCCAGGTAGCGATGGTAGGGCATGATTAGGTGAGCACGTTCACTGATGTAGAGACGTCCAATTTTCACGTTGCGGCCGGCCAGGGCTTCGAGTTCCCCCCGTAGCACAGCCGGATCGATGACAACGCCGTTTCCGATCAGGCATTCTTTATCAGGGTGCAGGATGCCGGAAGGCAGGAGATGTAGCCTGAACTCTTCCGATCCTATCACCACCGTGTGTCCCGCATTATTCCCACCCTGAAAGCGGACCACAATCCGGGCCTGTTCAGCCAGAAAGTCAGTGACCTTCCCCTTACCCTCATCGCCCCACTGGGCACCTACTAGCACGACTAACGCCATCGGGAAACTCCTCCTATACTCTCCGCAGGATCTCTCTGGCCGCCACGACCCCCGCCGCCGAAGCCTGCACCAGGCCCCGGGTAACACCGGCACCGTCACCGGCCGCAAAGAGGTTCTTAATCTTAGTCTCCAGGCCCTGATTCAGGGCCAGACGGGATGAATAAAACTTCACTTCGGCTCCATACAGCAGGGTGTCCCGGGAAAAGACCCCCGGCGCGATGTGATCCAGCGCCTTGAGCATTTCCAAAATCCCCATCAGGTGCCGATAGGGAAACACTAAGCTTAAATCACCGGGTGTAGCCTCGGTAAGCGTGGCCCGCACCAGCCCGCGCTCAATTTTCTCCTTGGTACTCCTTCGCCCGTTCGTTAGGTCTCCAAGGCGTTGCACCAACACTCCGCCACCAAGCAGATTCGCAAGCCTGGCGATCGAACGCCCGTAGGTAATCGGCTCGTGAAAAGGCTCGGTGAAGTTTTTGCTCACCAGCAGGGCGAAGTTGGTGTTCTCGGTCTTATTATACGCATGACTATGCCCGTTTACAGTGATTACTCCGTCGTTGTTTTCCATTACGACCTCACCGTACGGATTCATGCAAAAAGTACGTACCCGATCCTCAAAGGTCTGGGAAACGTAGGTGCACTTCAATTCGTAAAACATGGAGGTGATCTTTTCCATTACCACAGCCGGCAGTTCCACACGTACGCCGATGTCCACGGGGTTGACCGTAGTACTGAGACCAAGCCGGTGTGCTTCCGCGGTCAGCCACTCCGAGCCCTCCCGCCCTGGGGCGGCGATTACGTATTCAGCCGAATAAACCCGGCCGTCAGCGGTTTCCACGCCCACAACGGCGTTGTCTTTGGTGACGATTCCGGTCACCTGTACGTCCGTCCGGACGTCGACCCGGGCCGACAGCTCCTCGAACATCTTCTGCAGGATCTGAGCGCAACGTCCGGTACCGAGGTGCCTGATCGGCAACGGCACCAAGCGCAACCCGGCTAGGGTAGCCCGCTTGCGGATGTCGGCAAGCTCGTCGGGGCTCGTCACCCCGTACACTTTCTCCGGTGCCCCGTACCGCAGGTAGGCCCCGTCCACATAAGAGATCATGGACTCCAGGGCCTCTTCCCCGATGTACTGGCCCAGATGCCCCCCTACTTCCGGGGAAAGGGTCAGTTTACCGTCACTGAAGGCCCCGGCACCACCCCAACCGCAGACTGTTGCACAAGGTGAACAGTTTAGGCAACGGTTATGCTTAACCCGTGACGGGCAAACCCGACGCTTGATGTCGCGTCCCTTCTCAAGCATCAGGATCCGGATGTCGTTATTGTCTTTTACAAGCTCAAGGGCCGCGAATATCCCCGCCGGCCCCGCTCCAATAATGATTACATCATACTTTTTCATTGTCCATCACTCCGCCGGGTAAAACTGTAGCAGAAGGGGTTTGCTTTGTCAATGGCGGGCGAGGTTTACGAAACGGGTGAACTCTTTTAAAAAGGCAAGCTTTACCGTGCCGGTCGGACCGTTACGCTGTTTGGCAACGACCAGCTCGGCAATCCCTTTTTCTTCCGTTTCCTGGTTATAGTATTCTTCGCGGTAGATAAATACGACCACATCGGCGTCCTGCTCCAAGCTACCGCTCTCACGCAGGTCGGACATCTGCGGCCGCTTATTCGGACGGGACTCCACGGCACGGCTCAGTTGGGAGAGAGCCACCACCGGGACGTTCAGTTCCTTGGCCAAACCCTTCAGAGTGCGGGAGATCTGGGCGATTTCCTGCTGGCGGTTTTCCACACGGGTGCCGGACTGCATCAGCTGGATGTAGTCAATGATCACCAAACCTAGGCCCTTTTCCCCCTGCAGACGCTTTGCCTTGGCCCGGATTTCGCGCACCGAGGCCCCCGCAGTGTCGTCAATGTAGATCGGTAGATCGCTGAGGTTCGCGGCCGCGTCGTGCAGGCGCTCCCAGTCTTCTTCCCGCAGGTTCCCGGTTCGCAGACGGTACTGATCAACCTTGGCCTCCATGCTTAGCAACCGCTGCACGAGCTGTTCCTTAGACATTTCCAGGCTGAACACGGCCACCGGTGTGCGGTCGTTGGAGCCTGCTACCTGGTAGGCGATGCTGAGCGCCAGTGCGGTCTTCCCCATACTGGGACGGGCGGCCACGATCACCAGGTCGGACGGCTGCAATCCGGCACAGAGGTTATCCAGATCCACAAAACCGGTGGGCACACCGGATAGGCGCCCCTTGTTGGCATAGGCCTGTTCGATGGCACCCCATGCCTTCAGCAGTACCTCTCTGATCTGGGCAAAGGCCGTTGAGCCGCGCCTGGAACTCAGCTCCATGATCATCTGCTCGGCCTGGTCCAGCAGGCGGGGGGCTTCGTCATTCTCCTCGTAGCTCATCTCCGCAATCCGACCGGCCACCAGAATCAGGGTGCGCAACAGCGCCTTCTCTTCCACAATCCGGGCGTACTGTTCCACGTTCGCCGTGGTTGGCACCAGGTCGCTCAACGAGGCGATGTAGGTCGCCCCACCGGCCTTCTCCAGTAAGCCTTCACGCCGTAGCTGATCAGTCACCGTAACTAAATCCACAGGCTGTCCCACATCCTGCAAGCTCAGGGCAGCCTTATATATTAACCGGTTAGCGGAATGGTAAAAATCATCGGGTTTGATGATCGAGACCACCCGGAAAATCGCGTCCTGATCCATAAGCAGGGCGCCGAGCACCGCCTGCTCGGCGTCCAGGTTCTGGGGGGGAATCCGTTCAAGCATTGCCGTTGACAACCTCCACCGTAAACTCAGCCTGAACTCCCGGATGGAGACGGACCAAGGCTGGATATGAGCCTAGAGCCTTCATGCTCTCCTTCAACTCGATCTTCTTCCTGTCCAGTTTGATACCGGACTGGGCGGCGAGGGCCTGGGCTACATCCTTGTTGCCCACCGACCCGAAGAGTTTTCCGCCCTCTCCGGCCCGGGCCTCCACCTTAACGCTGAGTCCCTTGATCCGAGCCGCCAGTTTACGGGCCTCCTCAGCCATCCGCTCTTCTTTGGAGGCCTTAGCCTGGCGGTTCCGGGCAATCTCCCTCACCCGCCCATCGGTCGCTTCCTGGGCCATCCCCCTGGGAATCAGAAAATTACGCCCGTGGCCCTCGGCCACATTCACAATCTCGCCGCGCTTACCAATCCCCGCTACATCCTTCAACAGCACTACTTTCACGACTCTCCACTCCTTTTCTCCACACGGGAACGCACGTCAATTACGGCGTCCACAAAACCGACATTAGCCACCAGGAATACCACCACCGGGGAGTAAATCAAGACCGTGAGCACCAGGGCGATCTTCATCCACCGCGGAGGCGGAAACGAACGATAGAGGAAAACACTGAGCGAAAGCCCCGCCAGAAACAGACCGAATACTGTTACAAAAAGCAGATTCTTGGCGAGAGCATCCACCCATTCGACCGTCCAACGGTCTCCAGTCAGGAGCAGTATCAGACCGCCGATGAGTCCCCATATAACGTACCAGGGTAAACGCCATGCAGTAAAGTCCGGCAGGGGTTCCCTGATGAAGCTTAGCCGGTGAAGCAGACTGCCGGTCAGAAAGAAACCCCCGAAGGCCACCGCCATTGCCCAGACTACCAAACTGCCCGGCATCACCACCGCCATTATCGACATCGCTTGTTCCATCGTTTCGGAAAGAGGCTCGGCGGCCGCAATTAAGGCACTGATGTCAAAAGGATCCTGGCCGGTCAGCAGATAGTTTAAACCCAGGCTCGCATAAACCAGGATTACCGCCAGAACCACCCCGATATTCAGTGTCCAGCGATAGGCCACCCGATTCTTGAAGCACAGTCCGAAAAAGACTCCCAGTATACCGAACTCGCCCAAAAGCAGAACCGGATCCAATGTCCGCAGGGCAAGACCGGCCGCGACAGCCGCCAGGATCAAGTAGGCCAAGGCGTGTAAGGCCGTATTACGGTTGGTCATCGCGGCGGTCATCAGGAGCACAACCAAACCGGCGATCAACGACATAAAGACCAAGGTCACGCCGGACACCGCCAGAAGGATCAGAGCCGACGTGAACAGGATCCCTTCCCTAATTGTTCCCGCCGGCATCAACTCACCCCACCACATCTCGCCTGTCACACAATACTTATTTTGAGGGCGATTCTTGGTGTTATTCGTCAAAGCAACCACCCATTCCTGCCAGGGTTCCGGCGTCTTAATGCCTATCGGATTTAGGGAGAGAAAAGGAAAACCCCGGGGCCACAGAGAACCCGGGGTTTGCCAAAAATTCACGGTCTGCAGGTTCTAGTCCGTCGAATACGGCAACATGGCCATATTGCGGGCCCGTTTGATGGCGACGGTCAGCATCCGCTGATGTCCGGCGCAGTTCCCCGAGATCCGTCTCGGCAAGATTTTGCCGCGCTCGCTGACATACTTCTTAAGTCTGTTTACGTCCTTGAAATCAATTACGGGAATCTTATCCACACAGAAGCTGCAAATGCGCTTCCGGCGACGTCCCCTCTCGCGTCTCATCCAGTTTCCCCCTTAGAAAGGAATATTCTCGGTGTCGTCCGAAAAATCGATTTCGCTGCCAAGCGGCCGGTCTTCACGCCCGCCGCCTTCCTTGCCATCCTTAGGCCAGTCCAAAAAACGCACGGCCTCAGCCACCACTTCGGCCGCCTTCCGCCGCACCCCTTGACTATCATCGTAGGAACGCACTTGGAGTCGTCCGTCAACCGCCACAAGTCTGCCCTTCCCTAGGTTGTTGGCGCACGTCTCCGCAAGCTTTCGCCAAGTCACGATGTCGATGAAGTCGGCTCCGCGCTGCCCCTGGCTGTCGGTAAACGGCCGATCAACGGCCAGATTAAACTTCGCCGTGGCCACGCCGCCGGGCGTGTAGCGTAATTCCGGGTCGCGGGTCAGTCTCCCGATCAGAATTACCTTGTTGAACATTTAACAACACCGCCTTCAGGGCGAAGACTACTCGTCTTCGCGAATGATGATGTACCTGAGAACACCATCAGTGATCCTGAATACGCGATCAAGCTCTTTGGCAACCGCCGATTCGCCTTTGAATTTCAAAACCACGTAAAACCCATCACGCAGGTCATCAATTTCGTAGGCTAGACGTCTCTTACCCCAAATGTCAGTCTTGGTAATTTCGCCGCCTTGATTCGCAATCAGATCACTGAATTTGTTAACCAGTGCGGTGTTAGCTTCTTCATCCAGACCAGCATTCAGAATGTATATTACCTCGTACTGCCGCACAGATTCACCTCCTCCCTATGGACTAACGGCCCCATAACAGGGCAGGGTGGGAACAGGGCAGACCCAAAACATGATAACCCATTTGTCCACCCAACGTCAAGCAACTCCTGGCATTTTGTGTCAGATAATGAAAAAGCCCTCCGAGGGCTTCGGAGGGCGTAGGCCTATGGCCATAATGTGGCCTTATGGCCATAGGAAGGAGCTCCGATATTGAAATGAGGAGTGGTCGCCATTTATCTCTAAAAAGGTGAACCATAGAATCATGGTTTTCAGGTTATGGATACTCAGTATGAGAAGCGGGAGAGTAACCGGCTTGCGTCCAAGCCGTTACCCCCACACAGTCCATTTTACTTAGGAAAGAAACCAGTTCGCATCCTCGTTGACGGACCTCTAAAAATAGCGGTCCAGGGTTTCTTTTGAGACCATGGTACGCCGGCGTGCCGGAGGCACATCATAGTGCACGGCGTTAAGCCGTAAGGCCTTGGCCGCCATCCACAAAGCAGTCAGGAGCACCGCTCCCCCGCCAACCAGTGTGGTCAGGCTGGCCTGTCCAAACCATCCCGTGATGGCGGTTACCGTCGCAGTTAGCGCTATAACTGCGGGACCGAGCAGTCCTAATTGACTTTCCACCGCCATTCCTGCGGCAATCGCCGCGATAATTACCAGAATCGGGGTCACTAAAGGTCTGAAGTTGACAACACCCATTAAATCTACCAAACTGAATCGCATCAACTGGGCACGACGACGTCTCGGTACGTCGGTCTCGTAGTCATCATCCGGATCAATGTCCGGCTCGTAGTAGTCCCCGTGGTCGTGGTCATGGCGCACTTCCCGCACGCGCCTTGACCCTCTTGTTTCCGCAGCCCTTGGTTCGGGCTCGTCCAGAATATCAATCCGCCGTCTGGACTTCGGAACACAGGCCCACTGATTCACCGCCTGCTGTTCCTCCAGAACGTACCGTTTGTTGGATGCATCTGCGGACGACAGCTTCTTGCGTACGTACCTGCGCGAGGTACGGCTGCCGCCGTCGGTCGTTCCAGGCATAGCCTCACCAACTTTCCAGAAAGGATTGGAATGGTTACCCCGGGTAACTGGTGCTGGGCCCGCAATCCGGCCTTAATACCTTGATCAAAACATTTCTATCTAGGCTATGCTGTCCGTCCTCCAAAATAGTCAGTCAGTCCCTAAGTTCCTACCCTGGTCGACCCTGGACCAGGAAACCGGTGGTGACCGGTAGCTGTTTGTGTTTAGCCCAAAGCGCGTAACCGCTCTGGGTAATTTCCCCACCTGCGGCAAGAGAACCATAGGTGGGGGCAAGCCATATGTTCGCCGGAATCGCTAAGCTGCCTCCGACTGCTTGTCCGGTTCGGTATCTGATTCCTGCCAATCGCCGCCACTGTCCCGGCTCCTTTCCTCCTATCGGTACCGTGTATTTACCGGTAGGGTTTTGAAGGAAGTACTCCGGTCTGTGTCACAAACCTTTTCTTACCCCCCCAGGAGATCCCCGGGTTGACGGATCGGATCGGATGGAATAACCCATACCCGTCACCACTCTCTTATTAGCTTAGGTTGTCCACATCCTCAACCATCGTCCGATGCGCCTGCCGACCCACCTTGTGGAGGGCGATTGAGGGATAATCGCCGATATACGGCGCGTTCAGCATTTTTGCCCTAATGATAGCATAGCGGCGCAAACCCGCTGTGAGCCGGTTGGCGGGCATTGGCAGGCTGTCACACCCTCACTCTTCCAATTACTTCCATTTCCATAGATTCCCATATTGAAAAATAAGGGGACAGGCTACTTTTGTGGGTAAGTGCGGTTTTCTGTGGATAAGCCTGGGCTGAAGATGGGCAGGAAACGAGGACAGGCAACTTTTTCGCGACGTAATCTACCCTAACACCTATCGTTTTGTTTCATATAAGGCTTAGAACGGGGATTTGTCTTACATACGAGAAAAAGTAGCCTGTCCCCGATTCCTGCCCTCCTAGTCGGGCAGGGTGACCTTTACGCGTACCCCTTTTAGAAACTTCGGCCTGGGTAACAGTACGGTGCGCGCACAACCGGTACAACGGATACGATAGTCCACGCCGGTACGTAAGACCTCCCAGCGATCGGAGCCGCACGGGTGTGCTTTTTTCATCCGTACAATGTCCCCCACTCGAAACTCAACGCTCACGGTTTCCGTACCTCCGATAACCATCATAACCATCTGTTTTGGTAAGGTGTATCAGCCTACTTAGACACAGGCATTACAAAAGTCCACAGGTAGTCCAGGAAACTCATGTAAGACGGAGCCACTTGGGACTGCGCCAGTCCTTCGGATACCATGTTCGGCCCCATGAATACGCTGGACAGGCTAGCCAATTTTAGGGCACCCACGGCCAGCGCCCCAAACACAAAACCTTTAGCAAGGCCGAAACAGAATCCGCCGGCCCGATCCAGCGGCATTAGCAAGGGCAGGCGCGGAACAACCGACAGTACCCGCCCTACGACGGACGCCGCAATTAGGAAAACCAGCATGAAGGCCCCTGTATTAACCGTGGCAGTGGCCAAAGTATCCGCGAAACCCTGCCCAAAGACCGAAACCTCACCGGCGAGGAAGAGGTCAAAACTACTGATCAGTGCATCGAAGCTGGCCGGGAGCGGCCACTCCCCCTCCCCACCGACTACGGCGGGAAAGCCGCTGACCGGTTCAGATACCGGAAACTTCTGTTCATAGAAGGTGGTCAGTACCGAGGTCAGCCCCAAGTGCCCTTCAATGTACTGCGCGACGGGGGTGTAGTATTTGAGGGCGACCACAAACCCCAGGGCGAGGGAGACCAACCCGAGCACACTGCGCACCAATCCCCGCGTCAGACCGCCCCAGGCCGTCAGCGTCAGAATGACAACAAGCAGATAATCCACCCAGTTCAGAGTGATTCCCTCCTAAACAAAGCTACACGCTAAATATACCCGATTCGGGGCGCTTAGACATGGTTTTCGCGTCCGGCTACAAAAAACCTGCTCAACGGCCTTACCAACAGCGCCAGGATCAGTATCAGACCGGCATAGCCGAAGAGGGGGTAGAAAAACCCGATCAAGAAAGAGAAATCGATGAAGGCCAGAGGCACAACCAGAAGTGTCGCGCTCACTCCAACCACCCGGTAACGCGTCGTACCCGGCAGGGCCCAGCGGCTGGCCAAGCCGTGCGCGTTGGCGATGGCCGTAGTAAAGACCGCCATCCAGATGACTACAGAAATTATCGTCCGTACGGCAGGGTGCACAATCCCGGCCAGAAAAAGCATCGGTACCTCGTAAAGCGCCAAATCCGAAAAGAAGGTGACTACGGCTAGGGTGACGATGCTCGCTGCCACCCCCAGCGCCAGGCCGCCCGCTACCGCGCCCCGTATGGCCTGCTGACGGTTCAGGTGGCAGCCCAGCGAAGACAAAACGGCCACCGGCACTACCATGTTGTAGGACACATAGAGGAAAGCAGATACCAGCCAACTACCCACGACTGTCCTCTCCGTGACTGCTTCCTCAATCACTTCCGAACCTCCGCCGCCGACCAGCAATGCCAGCAGACAGACAACAACCACCAAAATAATTTTCAGTGGAACGAGCACCGCGTTTACGGCCAACAAACCGTTTAAGCCGGAGTAAATTACGACACACACAAAGGCGGCCAACACTAACACTCCGGCACCGGCCGGAAGTCCAAACTGCTCCTGGAAAACGGCACCGCTACCCGCCAGCATGATGCCCAGGCCGGCTACGAGCATGCCGATGCTCACCAGATCCATAATGCGGCCTAACCGGCGCCCGAGCAGGTAATTCAAGACCTCACGATAACTGGACGCTCTCAGGTGTACCGCAGTACTCTGGATAACCGCCCCGAGGTAGGCAAACAGCACGGTAGCCAAAGCCACCCCCCAAATGCCTTTGGCTCCGTAGACGCCAAAAAACTGTAGAATCTCCTGGCCGGACGCGAATCCGGCCCCGATAACCGCTCCAACGTAGAGCAGAGCCACCTTCAGCGCCCCTGTTTGAAGCACGCCGTTCTTCACCTCAAACCTTTTTCCGATCAACCTCCCTGATTTGTATGCTATAACCCGCGAAATCACTACTTGTTGGGGAATAACTGGTTTGTTGAGTGGCAATAACTATACCAGTTAAGCATAAACTTTCACACCATATCAAAGGGGGTTCGTATATCTGATGTCTGAACAGGCCCTTGAATGCAGAATCGGGACACCCGCGCTATCGCGGATTCATATAGATGACTCTCTGGCGGCTATGAAACTAGCCGAGGAACTGTACCGTCGGCTGTCCGAGGCGAACCTCGAGGCGGGGCAAAGGCCGATTGTCTTACTATGCATCGGCACGGACCGTTCTACGGGAGACTCGTTGGGACCACTAGTTGGAAGTTTGCTCTCCGCTACCGGTCAGAACCTCTTCAGCGTGTACGGCACCCTGGAGGAACCGGTTCATGCCACAAACCTGGAGCAGGTTATGGCGGTAATCCGGGAGACATACCAGAACCCGTACATTATCGCCGTCGATGCCTGCCTCGGGAACCAGGAGAACATCGGCTACGTCAACATTGTGGACGGTCCGCTTAAGCCTGGGGCCGGAGTGAAGAAGACCCTGCCGTCTGTGGGTGAGCTACACATCACCGGTGTGGTAAACGTTGGTGGTTTCATGGAATATATGATCCTGCAGAGCACGCGGTTAAACATTGTAATGCAGATTGCCCACGTGATCACAGACGGAATTAAACAGACTATCTACAATCATAAGCAGGCTGCAGCAGCGGTTGACCGTGCATAAATTTTAGGACTAGGCTGTCCCAGGCGAAACCCCGGGGGCTTTCCCCGGGGTTTGTTCTTTCTACTCACTTTACTGGATTTCCGCGACCCGCTCAACCTGTTCAAAAACTTCCTGAGGGGTCTTACCTTCGGCACTGACCACCGGAACCTTAAGCGATCTTTTTTGCACCCCGGTGAAGTCATCGGTCATTCCGGACACCACCAGAGCCGCTGAGTGATCGGCCTCATCCGGCGGCACCACGGTATATCCCCGTTTCTGAAAGAAGCTACCGAGATCACCCAAACCTTCACTGATTGCTACCTTCTTCAAAAACAATCACCTCCCGTCAGTGATAGTATCGGGGAGGTGTTACCGTTCTATACAACCGCAAACGGCCCAGGCCTTGTTACGATTCAGGATGTCAATGACCTCTTCGTCTGAGGTCTGGTCAAAATGATCATAGAACTGGCCCACGGCGTAAAACGGATCAGGAGCCTCGAGACAGATGATCCGGTCCACTTCTGGAGCCAGACGGTCCAGAGTTTCGGGCGGGGCCACCGGCACTGCCAGGATAACTGTTCGGGGATTCCCTTTGCGGATCGAACGTAGAGCGGCGAGGGTCGTGCTTCCGGTTGCAATCCCGTCGTCAACCAAAACCACGGTCCTGTCCCTGTATTCCGGTTCCGGACGGTCACCCCGGTACAGTCTTGTACGGCGGGCGATTTCAGCGATCTCTTGCTCGATTTGGGGTCTGAGGTCGGCTTCATCCAACCCAGTAAGCGTCATCAGACGGTCGTCCAGGATCACTGTTCCGTCTTGGGTGACTGCGCCGATGGCCACTTCGGTGTTGAAAGGCACCCCGATTTTACGCGGAATAATGATATCCAGCGGCAGTCCCAGCTTCTCGGCGACTTTGGCCGCCACGATCACCCCGCCACGGGGGATACCTAAGATTAGCCCGTCCTCCAAGGACTCATCGGCCATATTTTCCGCTAGTCGACGGCCCGCTTCGGTACGGTCAGAGAACATATCCAACCACCTTCATCATCGTCCCGATTCACAGATTCTACGGCCGGGCGGTAGGGGTCCCATCACCCCCGGACTGCTTAATTGCCGCCTGCTCTTCTTCGGTCAACGCGTACGTTGAAACACCATCCTGAACGGGCTTGCAGTAGGTCCTAGACTCTGTACGTGAATACAACCCAGTTACAACTGCACCATTCTTGCGGGCGTCCAGAATAGCCACAGAGAAGCTCAAGTCGCTGCCTACATCGCCAAAGGCGTTGTAGCGGATCGCTTTCGGGGTACGAACACACTCATCCAGTTTATCCTCGATGGTGCGCTGCCGACGCCCGGATGCCTCCAGATCGGATTCGATCCCCTGGAGGCGGACGGTGCAATTCTCCAAGCCCTTTTCAATACCATCTCCGCCGTGCTGGCGTATGAAGCCGAGTAACCGATGCTGCTGCCGAAGCATTCGGCGGTAGACGAGGATCTGTGCCAGGCTGACTAATAGTAGGATACCCAAGCCGGCGAGGATAATCTCGTTGAGGTAGGCGGAGAATTGTATTTCTGGCATTACACAGCCCCATTTCTCTAAAAGTGGATGATGTTGACAACCGGAAACCGGTACTCTAGACTTCAGATCGGGGGGACTTCCTAATGTCTCACAAAATCGAACGGGTACGGCAAGCACTCCGGACTTATGACAACGCCCTCGTCGCCTGCTCAGGCGGCGTGGACTCGGGCCTTCTGCTGAGGCTGGCCGCAGAGGTACTTGGCAACCGTGTCACCGCAGTCACCGCCGTAACCCCATTCGCCGTCCCCGAAGACCTGATGCGGGCCGCCGGATGGGGAGAGACATTGCCCATCCGATACTTAACGGTTCAGACTGCGCAAATGGACGATCCCGCATTTAGGGCCAACGGGCCGGACCGCTGCTACCACTGCAAATCAACACTGTTCAGAACCCTAACCGGTTTGGCTCGCTCTCAAGCGCTAGCCGTAATCCTGGACGGCACTAACGCCGATGATGCTAAAACGCACCGTCCCGGTCTCCGCGCCACGGAGGAGTTCGGGATCCGCAGTCCGCTCCGCGAGGCAGGCCTGACCAAGACCGAAATCCGGAAAGCCGCCCGTGAATACGGTGTCCCGCACTGGGATCAACCTTCCGAGAGCTGTCTCTGCACCCGAATTCCCTACGGCAGACCCATCTCCCCGGCCGATCTGAGGCAGATAGCCCTGGCCGAGGATTTCCTTCGGAACGATCTTGGACTACGAGTGGTTCGAGTCCGGCACCACGGAGACACCGCCCGGATCGAGACTGAGCCTGAGGTACTGGGTCGATTGGCGGAACAGCCTACCGCCCAAACGATCCATCGGTATCTCCGCTCCCTGGGGTTCCGGTTTGTCACTGTCGACCTCGCCGGGTACCGCAGTGGTGTGTTTGACCTGTAAAAAATGATACCGCCTGACAATGTTTTTCGCAACGTTTTACTTGTGGGCCGCCACTTAAAAGCTGAGTACAATCAGCAAAACCGACACAGGCTAATTGTGAAATCCTGGAGGGTACGCTGTGGATAAAGAAAAGCTCCGCAACTTGCTAAATGGCGTTGCCGGCGGTCGGATAAGCCCCTACCAAGCCCTTGAAGATCTGAAGGATTTCTCTTACGAAAACATCGGTTGCGCCCGGCTGGACCACCACCGGCACCTGCGCACCGGCTTCCCGGAGGTCATCTTCTGCCAGGGGAAAACCCCGGAACAGGTGGCCCACATCTTCCTCCACCTGGCCCGGCAGGACGCGCCGGTCCTGGCCACCCGGGCCACGATCGAGGACTATGAAGCCGTCAGCCGGATTGTTCCTGAAGCGGTATACCGTAACCTTGCCCGATGTATTGTACTTGAGAAACCCGCGCACGCCCAGCCTGAAGAAAAGGGGTGGCCCGATGTTTTGATCCTAAGCGCCGGCACCGCGGATTTGCCGGTGGCTGAAGAGGCCGCCGTGTCCGCACGGACGATGGGACACCGGGTGGAACTGGTTGCCGATGTAGGCGTCTCAGGCATTCACCGCCTGTTCGACCAAAAGAAGCTAATTCAACACTCCCGCGTGGTGATCGCGGTAGCCGGCATGGAAGGGGCACTGCCGTCGGTGGTTGCAGGTCTTACCGCCAGGCCGGTAATTGCCGTTCCGACCAGCGTGGGCTACGGAGCCAGCTTGGGCGGAATCGCGGCCCTGCTGGCAATGCTCAACAGTTGCGCCCCGGGTGTAGCCGTCGTTAACATCGATAACGGCTACGGCGCGGCAGCGATGGCCGACGCCATCATCCGTACGGGGAGGGAAGATTAATGCGGGTTCTCTACTGGGACTGCTTTGCCGGAATCAGCGGCGATATGGCGCTCGGTTCGCTCATCGACCTCGGTGTCGATCCAGGCTCTCTGCAGTCTCTGTTCATAAACATCCCCGGTTGCCGTATAGAGGTACGTCCGGCCCGGAGTCACGGGATCGCCGGCACGTCCGTACGTGTAGTTGCGAAGCCCAACCAGCCGTACCGCCGCCTGCCGGACGTTCTCGCCATTATCGACACCTGTCCGGCGTCAGAACGCACCCGCCACCTGGCCAAATCCGTCTTTCACCGCCTGGGCGAAGCCGAGGCCAAGGTTCACGGAGTCTCCCCCGAGGAGATCCACTTCCACGAGGTCGGAGCAGTTGACGCCATTGTGGAAATCGTGGGGGTAGTCGCCGCTTTGGAAATGCTTGGTGTAGAGCGGGTGTACGCCTCACCCCTGCCGATGAGTACCGGCTTTGTCCGGTGCGCCCACGGTATCCTTCCAGTCCCTGCTCCGGCGGTATTGGAACTGGTCAAGGGTCTG
Source organism: Desulforudis sp. (assembly GCA_019084485.1). Taxonomy (GTDB): domain Bacteria; phylum Bacillota; class Desulfotomaculia; order Desulfotomaculales; family Desulforudaceae; genus SURF-60. Next base: position 54,862 of record JAHRFU010000009.1, read on the forward strand.
CCTACGAAGCCAATGAACGTCGAGGGCGAAATGGTCACCCCCACCGGAGCCGCACTGGTTGCCGTCCTGGCTGCAGAATGCGGCCCCATGCCCCCCCTACGCCCCGCAGGAACCGGCTACGGGGCCGGCACCAGAGCCTTCCCCTTCCCTAACATGTTGAGGGCTGTCCTGGGCGATCTGGACGTGTCGGTGAGCAGGATTACAGAGACGATCGTCGTTCTGGAAACCAACATCGACGATGTCAATCCTGAGCTGTACCCCTACTTCATTGAACGCCTTCTTGCCGCCGGGGTGAGGGAGGCCTTCTACAACCCCGTCGCTATGAAGAAAGGTCGTGCGGGCGTCAAGCTCACTGTCCTCACCGAAGAAAAGGATATCCCCAGAATTACCGATCTCCTGATCCAGGAAACCGGAACCCTGGGGATACGCATCCACCGCGAGGAACGGATCACCGTCCCCCGCAAAATCTACAAAGTGGAAACCCCGTTCGGCCCGGTACGGATCAAGGTAGCCCAGATCGCACCAGGCCAACTGCAGGCCAAACCCGAGTTCGAAGACTGCCGCCACCTGGCCGAGACCACCGGAACCCCCCTGCGCACCATCACCGCCGCCGCCCAAAAGGAAGCGGAACGGTTACTATCGGAGCTCGCTGTGGCACCAGCACAGGGATAGGCTAGTATTTAGGTATAACTCCCCGCAACAACTGTTTCACCGTCAGGTTGCACGTGAAACATCTCAGGTAGAACCAGGGTGATGGTCGCGTTCTGACCTGCGGTAGTTGAATCAGCTACACAAACAGCTGTAAAGGATGTTGTTGTGTAACCCTCACCCGATACCTCGCCGGTATAACTCCCTGGTTGCAGATCTGAAACAGAGTAACTGCCATCCGAATTGGTGACCACCGTTTGGACGACCGAACCGGTGGTCACGTTGAGACCCATACGGAAGTCAATTCGAAGATTGCCGACGCCTTGATTATCTAAGGCATTTGAGACATAACCGCTAATATCCCCCGTCTGGGCCGCTTCTGGTTGCATTTCGACTGTTTCCAGGTATGTTGTGTGGTTACCTGAGACGGTAATGCCCACATAGGACACCGGAAGAAAGCCTTCTTTAGAAAAGACGATCTTGTACCCGCTTCCGGCAGGAAGCTCCGCCACGATAAATGTCCCGTCAGTACCGGTTAGTGTATCTTTCACAAACGCTTCATTTTTGTAGACGGACACATTCACTCCGGAAAGTCCTAAGTCTGTACTGATCGTTTCTACTCTTCCGCTTAGAGAGCCAAATTCGGTGATAATTGTGTACTGATGGGTGGCCGTGTCACTTGGCAGCCGGTTGGGTGCAAACGATTTAGTATTGATAGTAATCGCCTCAACAATTGAGATCGGGTTTTCAAAACAACTACTAGTGGTATCCGGCTCGCCCCCGTCTGTTGTGTAGCGGATCAAGGCCCCAGCTTCAGTTGAAGAAAGGGTGACCTCGGTTCCGGCAAGTCGGGCAAAAACCAAGTCGGATCAATAGCATCCGTTGCAGTTCCCTCCTGGCGCGTCGGAGGGTCCACCCAGAAGTTTTCTTTACTCCGAAAGCCCTCCGTTACCAAAAAGTTGAAGGCAATCATTGTCAAGGTTACGTGGTGATGCCACCCAGTCCAGGATCGACCCTCAAAATGATCAAGTCCAAGGTCGTCTTTCAGTTGTTGGTA
>JAHRFU010000053.1 GCA_019084485.1 Desulforudis sp.
ATGGGCGCTAATGAGGACTATTGATTCATAGCCAAGCAGAAATTTGTGCGTACCAAACCCCACGTGAACATCGGAACGATCGGACACGTGGACCACTGCAAGACCCAGCTTCGACAGCACCAGCGTGATCGCTGCGGTGAGCGTGGTCTTGCCGTGGTCCACGTGTCCGATCGTTCCGATGTTCACGTGGGGTTTGGTACGCACAAATTTCTGCTTGGCCATGAATCAATAGTCCTCCTTAGCGCCCATAAATTGGCTATTCATTTACTTTTTCCAGAAAACCAAGGTGTTTATTCGCTGTGAGTCGACGATTCTCCTGCCGGAAGCAGAAAAAGATGGGCTTAAACGTATAAAACCGGTCATCTTGACCGGTTTTAATTGGACACTGGTAGCGGTGGAGGGACTTGAACCCCCGACGCAGCGGGTATGAACCGCTTGCTCTACCAATCTGAGCTACACCGCCGCATGTAAGTGGAGCCCATAGGCGGGATCGAACCGCCGACCTTATCCTTACCAAGGATACGCTCTGCCGACTGAGCTATATGGGCCTAAAATACGTATTTGGTTGCGGGGGCAGGATTTGAACCTGCGACCTTCGGGTTATGAGCCCGACGAGCTACCGCTGCTCCACCCCGCGTTAGTCAACAGAACTATTGTATCACATTTGGACACCCGGAAGCAAGAACTATATTTTAACCAGATCCTGTATTTATGTGGAGCCGACGATGGGACTCGAACCCGCAACCTGCTGATTACAAATCAGCTGCTCTGCCAATTGAGCTACGTCGGCACGTCCAAACCCGAAACGCTACGTTTCAAGCAAGACTAATGGTAGCAAATAATCGCCTTCTCGTCAATGCCGCGGTTACAGTAATGAGATCGACTGCATCAGGCGTAGGGTGCGCCGTACGGCCTTATCCTGCGCGTAAGCGATCTCCGCCAATTGGCGCAGGGCTTTCTGATCCTTGATATATCGCGCGGCCTGTTCAGGGATCCCTTTCAGGTAACCGGACAAACCCAGCAGCGCGCCTTCCCAATCCTCATCGGCCACCAGACGGCTCGCCGATTCGGCCATTAGATCCCGATCGCCGCTTTGCCCGGCATGGTACAGTTCGACGGCATCGGCCAGAAGCTCTTCAGTCCAGTCCCTCCACTCTCTCAGGTTCAGGCCGGACTGCTTGCGCAGGGCGCTGACTGCCATCGGTCTGAAAAACATGGGCAGCCGGTTGAAGCCTTCCTCCATCTGGTCCACCACGCCGAAAAGGCCGCGTAACACCGCCTCAGCCTCTTGAGCGATGGAAGGCAGATCTGCGGGCGCCGGAGCATCCTCCAAGCTGTCTTCCAAGGGCCAGGATTCAGGGCGGAACCGCGGCAGCTTGGTTAGCCCGAGACGTCCCCATACCTCGTGCTCTTCGACACAGGTGCCACGGTAATCCTGGATGTTGACCACCAGGTAGGCGGCGGCAGCAGCTACCTGACCAGGGGCGGTCAGCTGCGCCAGGAAGCCTTCATAGGACAACCCCAGAACACCAGAGAGCTTTCGGAAGGCTTCCCGCCCGCCCGGTGTATCCGTCATCCCGACCCAGAGCCCGCATACCCCTACACCCTTCCGTTCCATTTCCGGGGCCAGGACCACCGTAAGGGAAGCCAAGCCTGCCTTGGAAGCACTGTAGGCCGCCATTTGTTCAAGGCCCGAGGCATTCATAGCCACCCCGGACAGAATGTTTAGTACGACCCGCTCTCCGCCCCTGCTCCGGTCGGGGAACAGGGCCTTAGTAAGCAGGAAAGGACCGCGCAGGTTGACGGCGAGTACCCGATCCCACAAGGCGGCATCAGTATTGTCCACGCCGGATACCGGAGCCAGGGCCGCATTATTAACGAGAATGTCCACCTCGCCAAAGGCCTTGATGCTCTTCAGAGCCAGAGTGTAGATGCTGCTTTCTTCGCCGACGTCGGTCGGGACGAACAGGGAGCGCCGGCCTAAAGCTTCCACTTTTTTCGCCGTTTCCATCCCACTGCTATTATCGATTTCCGCCACCACGATGTCAGCGCCCAACCAAGCCAGGGCTAAAGCGATTTCGCGTCCCAGTCCCCGCCCGGCACCGGTGACTACGGCCACTTTGCCCTTAAGAACACGGCGATTCATTCCCACCAAAAACTCAGACATTTTATACGCCTCCGTCATCTGTTTCCATGCCACCAGTATATACGCCGCTCATGCATTTGAGATCACCCAAGAACAAACAGAACCCCGGGTTGATTGATCAACCCGGGGTTCGATAATGGCAAATCAGAGCCTGTCCCTTAGTTAGTTAGCAGACTTCCCGGCGCTCGAGGTACTTTTCCAGCTTACGCTTGACCCGCTGCAAGGCGTTGTCAATGGACTTGACGTGGCGGTCGAGATCCTCGGCAATTTCCTGGTAGGACTTGCCGTCCAGGTAGGACATCAGTACCCTCCACTCCAACGAACTAAGTAGTTCGCCGATTTTTTCCTCAATATCATCAAACTCTTCCCGGCTGATCACCAGTTCTTCCGGATCGGTGATCTTCGACCCCGAGATGATGTCCAGGAGAGTCCGATCCGAATCCTCGTCATAGATCGGCTTGTTCAGGGAAACGTAAGAGTTCAGCGGAATATGTTTCTGCCGGGTCGCGGTTTTGATCGCGGTGATAATCTGCCGGGTGATACAGAGTTCGGCAAAGGCCCGAAAAGACGACAGTTTGTCCATCCGAAAGTCACGGATCGCCTTGTACAGGCCGATCATGCCTTCCTGGATGATGTCCTCACGGTCGGCACCAATCAGGAAATAGGATCGCGCTTTGGCTCGGACAAAGTGCCTGTATTTGTTGATAAGGTACTCCAGGGCTTGGCTGTCGCCTTGACGCGCACACTCGACTACTTCTTCGTCATGTAAGGCTTGGTAGCTGGGGGCAACATCGAGCGGGCTATTGAGGCTCAAATCATCGCCTCCAAGTGTGGATAGTACCAGTAACTTTACAAGGATAATTATACTGGCCACCTGTTGGCGAGTCAAGCTATTAAGAGTTGCGACTATCCACACTTGGAGGCGATGATTTGAGCCTCAATAGCCCGCTCGATGTTGCCCCCAGCTACCAAGCCTTACATGACGAAGAAGTAGTCG
>JAHRFU010000058.1 GCA_019084485.1 Desulforudis sp.
GACGGACCTTACCATTCTCCCGTACACTTTCCACGAGTTGCAGGTAGGTTCGCTTGGAGCCGTCCTTGTTGGTAAAGGTCTTCTTTCGTGCATACATAGCACGATAATTATACCACCAACACCAAGCATATACAAGGTAATATCTAGGAGAACGTGGCACTACATTCTGAGCGATTTATAAAACGACCCCTTGATTCTACTGGGTTTGCGCCGACGAAAGGGCTAAAACCGGGGGTTTGCTGTCAAACTTGAGTGTTACGGTGCTGCCGGGGAGTTTGGTTTCTCCCTCGGCCATGGCCTACATTATGACTCAGAAATATGTGGAGAGTATGCCGCTTTACCGTCAGGAACAACACTTTGCCCGTCTGGGAGTGGAACTCTCCCGCCAAACTCTGGCCAATTGGATGGTCCAGGGTGCGGATCGCTGGCTAAGTCTCCTATATGCACGGATGCACAAGCATCTATGGGCGCAAGATATCCTGCACGCCGACGAGACTACCTTACAGGTGCTGCGTGAACCGGGTCGGTCGGCGAAAAACACTTCCTACCTCTGGCTTTACCGAACCGGGCGGGCGGGACCGTCAATAATCCTCTACGACTACCGCATAACCCGGGCCAGTGAACATCCCCGCCGGTATTTATCCGGCTTTAAAGGCTATCTGCATGTCGACGGCTATGCCGGCTACAACGAACTGCCGGATGTGACGCTGGTCGGGTGTTGGGCCCATGCTCGGCGCAAGTTTGATGAAGCGCTGAAAGCACTGCCGGCCGCCCAGCGCAATGCGGCGGTGGCCGCCAAAGAGGGGTTGGAATTCTGCAACCGACTCTTTGCCATCGAACGCGATCTACGCGAGGCCACTCCCGGAGGAGCGTTATGCCCGTCGCCAAGAATTCAGTCGCCCGGTGGTGGAGGCGTTTTCGGCGTGGCTGAAATATCAGAGCCCCCGCGTTCTGCCGAAAAGCGCCTTCGGCCAAGCTATCAAATATTGCCGCAATCAGTGGGACAAACTCACGGCCTTTCTACAAGAGGGACGGTTGGACCTGGACAACAACCGGAGTGAGCGCTCCATCAAACCATTTGTCATCGGCCGTAAAAACTGGTTATTCGCTAACACTTCCCGTGGTGCAGATGCCAGTGCAACCATCTACAGTATTGTTGAAACGGCCAAGGAAAACGGCCTCAACCCTTTCAACTACCTACAGTATCTTTTTGAAAGGCTTCCCAACCTGGATACCCAGGATGAGAAGGCCTTAGATGAGTTGCTCCCCTGGTCTGCTACTCTGCCTCCGATCTGTCGGGGTGAATAGTACATAAGTAGTCTAAATCATTCCCCACCTGGTTTTAAAGGTGGGGACTATTTGACGCTTACCTTTCTGGTTCCCTTTTCTATATAACAAAAACCAGTCCGTTGTCCCAGGTTTGGCCCGAAAGGTGTGCTTATGATTCTGAAAAGAGGAGATTTGGACCTGAAAACCTGTGGGAACAGGAATAGACTCTTCCTATGTTTGTAGAGTCGGTCCCAAAAAAAGAAAAGAGGCTTTCGCACCCTTCACACTCTGCAACTACTATATCCTTAGCTCTTCGTCCTGACCGGAAGCCGTAACTAAAAAGGAGAGGCGGGGTTTCCCCCGCCTCTCCTTTGGTTTCTATTCTCCGATTCTATTCTCCGATTTCCGGGTGGTTCGACCGGCCCGTGTACTTCGTATGCAACAGGTGATGCGACTTCTCGCTCAGCGGTTCGCCCAGGAACTGCTCATACAACTCCTTAACGGCCGGATTTTCGTGCGATTTGCGGTATTCCATGGCACTGTCCACTTTGTAGATGCCGTCGATGCGCAGCTGCCGCATTTCGCTATTGGTACCGATCGGCTGACCGCCGCCGCCGATGCACCCGCCGGGACAGCACATCACTTCTATGAAGTGGTAGTCTTTCAGTTCTCCGGCCTTAAGCCTGTCCATCAGAGCCCGCGCATGTTTCAGTCCGTGGGCTACGAGCACCTTCACCGGAAGCCCCTTAAGATCGATCGTGGCTTCCTTAATGCCCTCCAGACCCCGCACCTGAACCAGGTCGATGTTCCCCAAAGTCTCTCCGGTAACCACTTCATAAACGGTACGCAGGGCGGCCTCCATCACGCCGCCGGTGGCACCGAAGATGGCAGCAGCTCCGGTCGACAGACCAAGCGGATCGTCGTATTCCTCATCGGGCAGGTTCGCCAGATCGATGCAGGCCTCCTTGAGCATCCGGCCCAATTCCCGGGAGGTCAGCACGATGTCCACATCGCGGTAGCCGCTGTCCTCCATCTCCGGTCGCAGCGCCTCGTACTTCTTGGCCGTACAGGGCATTATCGAGACCACCACGATGTCTTTCGGATCAATCCCGGCCTTCTGAGCGTAAAAGGTCTTGGCCAAACTACCGAACATCTGCTGCGGTGACTTGGCGCTTGACAGGTGATCCAATAGTTCGGGATAGAAGTGCTCGATGAATTTAATCCAGCCGGGGCTGCAGGACGTAATCTGCGGCAGCACCCCGCCGTTCTTAACCCGGTGCAGCAATTCGTTCCCTTCTTCGATAATGGTCAGGTCGGCCGTAAAGTCGGTGTCAAACACCCGGTCAAAACCGAGCCGTCTGAGAGCCGCCACCATCCTGCCGGTTACCGGGGTGCCCGGGGGCAGACCGAACGCCTCACCCATCGTCACCCGTGTCGCCGGAGCGGTCTGTACGACCACGTGTTTGCTCGGGTCGGCCAGGGCCGCCCAGGCCCGGTCGGTATCGTCCTTTTCGTAAATGGCACCCACCGGACAAACCAGGGAACACTGCCCGCAGTTTACGCACACCGACTTGTCGAGGGGCAGGTTATACGGCGGTGCAATCACGGTATTGAATCCGCGCAGTTGGGGTCCGATCGCGTGTACCGTCTGAACGCTATTGCACACGCTGACACAACGGCGGCAGTAAATGCACTTTTTCGGCTCCCGGATAATGGACGGGCTGGACTCGTCCTTCTCATACATGGTCTTTGATACCCTCTGGAAGCGGATGTCCCTTACGCCCAATGATTCGGCCATGGTCTGCAGTTCACACCGACCGTGCCGCATACAGGTCAGACACTCCATCGGATGGTCGGAGAGAATCAGTTCCATGATCATCCGCCGCGCCTGACGGAGCCCGGGTGTGTGTGTCCAGATGACCATTCCCTCAGCGGCCGGCAGGGTGCAGGAGGCCATATAGGAGCGAGCGCCCTGTACCTTTACAATGCAGAGGCGGCAGGCACCGATCACATTGATCTCTTTCAGGTAGCATAGAGTCGGAATCTTGATGCCGATCTGGCGCGCCGCTTCCAGAACGGACGTTCCCTGTTCGACTTCAACCGTGTTGTTATCTATCGTCAGTTTCACCTTTGCCACAGTTCTCGCCTCCTCCCCTTACTTACGCACACGGCTTGGCGCTACACGCATCGGACAAACCCCTGTGGGGCATTTCTGCTCCTTGACGTGTGTGTCGTACTCGTCGCGATAGTTTGAAGTTGTGCTCAACACCGGATTCGGAGCAGTCTGGCCCAAACCGCAGAGCGCGGAATTCTTAACCACATTGGCCAGCTCAATCAGCAGTTCCAAGTCTTCGGGAGTACCCCTTCCCTGTGTCATTTTGGTTAAGATCTCCGACATCCGACGGGTGCCGATGCGACAGGGAGTGCACTTGCCGCAGGACTCTTCCTGGACAAAATCCATGAAGAACCGGGCCAGATCCACCATACAGCTGTCCTCGTCCAGCACGATCATCCCGCCTGAACCCATGATCGACCCCAGCTCCGCCAGTGACTCGTAGCTAATCGGCACATCCACGAACTTGGCCGGAATCGCGCCACCGGACGGCCCGCCGGTCTGTACGGCCTTAAGCGCCTTGCCGTTGGGCACTCCGCCACCGATATCATAGATCACCTGACGCAGCGTGGTTCCCAGGGGAACCTCCACCAAACCAGTGTTGTTTACCTTACCGGCTAGGGCAAAGACTTTGGTACCTTTGCTCTTCTCGGTTCCAATAGATGCGTAATACTCTCCGCCGCGATGGATGATCAAAGGTACGTTGGCCCACGTCTCCACGTTATTAATCGTCGTCGGCTTACCGAACAGTCCCTCCTGCGCCGGGAACGGCGGCCTCGGGCGCGGTTCCCCGCGGCGTCCCATAATAGACTCCAGTAAGGCGGTTTCCTCACCGCAGACAAAAGCACCGGCACCGACGCGTACCTCGACATCAAAGTCAAAACCCATACCCAATATGTTTTTGCCCAGGAGTCCGTTCGCCCGGGCCAGTTCAATCGCGTAGGTAAAGTTCTTGATCGCCAGGGGATACTCGGCCCGGATGTAGGCGTAACCCTGCGAGGCACCGACGGCATACGCTCCGATAACCATCCCTTCAAGCACAGAGTGCGGGTCGCCTTCCAGCACGCTCCGGTCCATAAAGGCACCCGGATCGCCCTCGTCACCGTTGCACACCACGTATTTCGGGGTGCCTGGAGCCTTCCGTACAAACCCCCATTTGAGTCCGGTCGGGAAGCCCGCTCCGCCCCGTCCACGCAAACCCGATATGGTAATCTCGTCAATCACCTTCTCGGGAGAGTCCGCCTCCAACACCGCAGCCAGAGCCGCGTACCCGTCCCGGGCGATGTACTCTTCAAGTGACAGCGGGTCAATAAACCCGCAGTTGCGCAGCACCAGACGCTTCTGATTGCGGAAATAGTCGATGTCTTGCCAGCGGTCCTGAAGCTTGCCGGTTTCCGGGCTGCGATACATCAACCCTTCAATGTGACGACCTTGCTCCAGGTGTTCCCGGACAATGTACACCGCATCGTCAGCCTTTACGCGCTGGTAAAAAGTGCCATCGGGATAGATCGTCACGATCGGACCCATGTTGCACGGTCCGAGGCAGCCGGTGACGATCACCCGCACCTTTTCTTCCAGACCGCGGTTTTTAATCTCATCAATCAGCGTGTCCCTAACGGATTTGCATCCGGACGACACACAACCCGTTCCTCCACATACCAGGACGTGGTATTCATACCCGTCCTTCGACTTCTCTCCGTCGCGTACCAGCAGCTTCTCGCGGGCAGCGGTACGTAATACAGTCAGTTGTTCAATATTCATCTCTTCACTTCCCGCCTTACTCGTATTTCTCCAGTATTTCGGGAACCTTTTCCGGATCCACGCCGGCATAAACGTCCTCATCGATGGTAATCACCGGTGCTAATGCGCAACAGCCGATGCAGCGCACCACGTCCAGCGAGTACTTTCGATCCCCGGTGGTATCCCCGGCCCGGATGTTTAGTTCCTTCTCCAGGCTGTCCAGCACCTGTCCCGCACCCTTAACGTAGCACGCCGTTCCGTTACACAGTGTGATGCCATGGCGGCCCCGTGGGCGGAAGGTAAAGAAAGCGTAAAAGGATGCTGTCCCATAGACCTCGGTAAGTGACAGATCCAGCCGTTCCGCAGTTGTTGCCATCAAATCTTTAGGCAAAAAACCGGTGGTCTGCTGGATTTTGGAGAGTACCTGGATCAGCCCGCTGGGCTGCCCGCGATAGCCCTCGATGAAGCCGGCAAGGACTTCACGATCGTAATGTTGGTGGTCCTGACAACACGACATTGTTATTCCCGTCCCCCTTTTCTCTTTCCTCTCTCTAATATGAAAACTCCCCTTAAGGAGACTATTAGACAAAAATCCCGACCTTCCTGCTGGACTATTCATCAATTTTCTGAAATTTTTGCGAATGATAACACTATCACAAACATAAGCGCCCTTAAAAAGGACACTTATCCAATCATTTCTGTCTTTCCGTGCGGGAGTTGAGTCAACCTGTTAGGGCGCGTTCAATGGCCTCTACCGTAACCTCAATGTCCTCCTCGCTATGCGCCGTAGACACAAACATCGCCTCAAATTGAGCCGGTGCAATATATATCCCCTCATCCAGCAGTCGGTGAAAAAACTTGCCGTACTGCTCTGTGTCGCTCTTTACGGCGGACTTGAAATCAACTACTGGATCCGGTGTGAAAAACGTACACATCATTGAACCGATCCGGTTGAAGGACACGGGGGCACCGGTGCGCTTAGCGGCATCCGCGATGCCCTCCGCCAGGAGCGTACTGATTCTCTCCAGTTCGGTGTAAACCCCCGGACGGGCCAGCACACTCAGTGTGGTGATGCCGGCCGCCATCGCCAGCGGATTGCCGGAAAGGGTGCCGGCCTGATAAACCGGCCCCGCCGGAGCAATCATCTCCATGATCTCGCGTTTCCCGCCATAAGCGCCAACGGGAAGACCGCCGCCGATGATCTTGCCGAGGCAGGTCAGGTCGGGCATTACCCCAAACAGATTTTGGGCACCACCATAGGTCAGCCTGAACCCGGTGATCACCTCGTCGAAGATCAGCAGGCTGCCGTAGCGGTCCGTCAGTTCGCGCAGTCCTTCAAGGAACCCCGGGGTCGGTAGGACTAGTCCCATATTTCCGGCCACCGGTTCCACGATTATCGCTGCGATCTCCTCGCCTTGTTCCCGGAAGATGCTCTCTACGCCTTCCAGATCGTTGTACCCGGCGACAATCGTCGATTGAGCCGTGTCCGCCGGAACACCCGGACTGGTCGGCACTCCAAGAGTCAGTGCACCGGAACCGGCCTTGACCAGCAGGGCATCCGCGTGCCCATGGTAGCAGCCCTCAAACTTGATAATCTTGTTGCGTCCGGTGTAGGCACGAGCCAAACGCAAGGCACTCATGGTCGCCTCCGTGCCCGAGTTTACCAGCCGCACCATGTCGACGCTCGGTAGCGCCTCCACCAGCATCCGGGCTAGTGTGGTCTCAGCCTCGGTGGGAGCACCGAAGCTCGTCCCGCGTCCGGCGGCTTCCCTGAGCGCGGTCACCACGCGCGGAGGGGCGTGACCCAAAATCAGCGGTCCCCAGGAACCCACATAATCGATGTACTGGTTGTTGTCAGCATCACGGATACGCGCGCCGGCCGCCCATGCCACGTAGACCGGGTTGCCGCCCACGGCACCGAAGGCCCGCACCGGGCTGTTCACCCCACCGGGGATGTAACGCCGGGCATCGGCGAATAGGGCTTCCGAACGTTCTGTTTTTCTAGTCAAAGACTATCGCCTCCTCTACGGATCAATCCTCCACAAAATACAACATGCTCGCCCGCTTCAACTCGCGGGTACTGAACAGCATTAAATAGTCGTCAATCTCAATCTCTTTGCTGATGGAGCGGATTACTTCCAGGCACTCCGCCTGAGTATGCTTATGGACCATCGCGTACAGGTTGTAGGGCCATCCGGGTAGCGGTTCCCGCTGATAGCAATGGGTAACCTCACGGTAGGAAGCGACCCGCGTCCCGATCTCCTCCACCCGATCCTCTGGAGCCCGCCAAACCACTAGGGCATTGGCCTTATACCCAACCCGGGTATGCCGCAGCGCAGCCCCGAACCGGCGCATCAGACCTCTTTGGAGGAGGCTGTCCACGGTTTGCAGAACCTCTTCCTCCGTCACTCCCGTCCGATCCGCGATCTCCGCAAACGGTCGCTCAGAGAGCGGCAGGTCGTTTTGAATCTCCCTGATGATCCTTTTCTCACTCGCGGTTAGCATGGCCCACCTCGGAAACGTCAAATTTAACGGATATCTTAAACAGCCGCTTAGCCGGCAGGCTCATCAGATCTCCGATTCCGGTCCGGTTTTTGATCTCCTCAATGATCCGGTTACGCTGTTCGGGGGTCGGGGCCAGTACCGTAAACCACATATTGTACTCGTAGTCCCGGATGTAGTTGTGGGTCACTTGATAGTACCCGTTGATAATGCCCGCGACTTCCTCAATCCTCGCCTCCGGAACGCGCATGGCGCAGAGCGTGCCCGCATAGCCCATTTTACGCGAATCAAAAAAGCCGCCCATTCTCCTGATAATGTGGGATTTTTTCAGCCGTTCGATCCGGCTGATCACCTCCGCCTCGGTGAGGCCGAGTTCCGCTCCGATATCGGCGTAGGGCCTGGACGACACCGGGATCTGTTTCTGAATCAGGTTTAGGAGCTGTCGGTCAATACTATCCAGTTGCATTTGCTGCCTTTCCACCCCGGTGGTACAGACACCAGGGCTCCTCCGCCATATAGTCGCCGTGGTAATACTCGGCCCTTGCCCGGCAACCGCCGCAGCGGTCGCCGTAGTCGCAGCTGCCGCAACGCCCGCTGTAGGCCCGGGTGCGCAACCGCTTAAACACCTCGGCGTTTCTCCAGAGTTCACTGAACGGGGTTTCGCGGACATTGCCGATCTTGGCCTGCATGTAAGCACAAGGCTGAACCTCACCGACCGGATTGATCAGGCAGTAGGACAGTCCGGCCAGACAGCCCCGCTTGAACCGGGTCTCAACCCCCACCTGATCCGCTACACGCATAAACTGCGGTGCACAGGTCGGCTTTAACTCAATTGCCACCTGCTTCTGTTTATTGAGGATGCGTCGAAGCAGCTTCTCATATTCCACCTCACGCAGTGTAGTATTTTCAATATCCTTCCCACGCCCGGTGGGCACTAGGAAGAAAACGTGATGCGCCATCGCTCCCAGCCCCACCGCCAGATCTGTCAAGGCCTCCGTTTCCTCATAGTTCCAGTCCATCACCGTGGTGTGTATCTGGAACGGGAGCCCCACAGCCTGACAGTTCTTCATCCCGTCCACCGCAGCCTGCCAGGAACCGGGCATAGCCCGGAAACGGTCGTGTGCTTCGGGGTCGACACTGTCAATGCTGATCCCGATCGCCCGGGCTCCGGCCTCCACCAGCTTCCGCCCAACCTCGGGCGTAATCAGAGTACCATTCGACCCGAGTACGGGCCTTAGGCCCTTCTCCGAGGCATAGGCGATCAGTTCATAGATATCTGGACGCATCAGGGGTTCACCGCCGGAGAAGATCATTATCTTAAATCCGGCCTTGGCGATCTCGTCGATCAGGGCCTTTCCCTCACGCGTATCCAGCTCATCCTTGGCCCGCGCCCCGGCATCGCGGTAACAGTGGGCACACGCCAGGTTGCAAGCATTGGTGGTGTTCCACGATACTAGCAAGATTAGCCCTCCCTCATCCAGCGCGCTACGTCCTTAGCAAAATAGGTCAAAATGATATCGGCTCCGGCCCGCCGCATACTGGTCAGCATCTCCAGAACCAGACTGCGTTCGTCCACCCAGCCCTTTTGGGCCGCGGCACGGACCATCGCATACTCCCCGCTGACGTTATAAGCCGCAACCGGCATCCGAAATTCATCCTTGACCTTCCGGATGATATCCAGGTAAGACAGGGCCGGTTTCACCATCACGATGTCCGCCCCTTCCTCGATGTCCTCAGCCACCTCGCGTAAGGCTTCCGTGCTGTTCGCCGGATCCATCTGATAAGACCGGCGGTCTCCGAACTGCGGTGCGGAATCGGCGGCTTCACGGAAGGGTCCGTAGAAGGCCGAAGCATACTTGGCAGCGTAGGACATGATCGAAACATCTTCCAGTCCCTCGCGATCCAACAGTTCCCGGATCGCTCTAACCCGCCCGTCCATCATATCTGAGGGTGCTACCATATCCGCTCCGGCCCGGGCGTGCGATAGACCGGTTCGGGCCAGAAGGTTAAGCGACGGGTCATTCAGGATGTTTCCAGTTGTCGGACAGACCACCCCACAGTGCCCGTGGCTGGTATAGCCGCACAGACAGACATCAGTGGCCACGAGCAACTCCTTGTGTGCGGCCTTGATCTGCCGCACGGCAGACTGTACGATTCCGTCCTCGGCATAGGCGGCGCTGGCCTTTTCGTCCTTGTGGGCCGGGTCGGGCACTCCGAACACGATAATCCCAGGGATACCGAGCGACACCACCTCATCGATCTCGGCCCCCAGTGTATCCACGGAATAGCGGTACACTCCGGACATCGACTCGACCGGTTGACGGATACCCATACCCCCGGTCACAAAAACCGGGTACATCAAATTATCCGTGCTAAGGCGCGTCTCGAGCACCATCCGCCGGATGGCGGCGCTGTTCCTTAACCGGCGCAGTCTGGTTTGCGGAAAGCCCATCTGTTCACACCCTCTTACCTATATCCCAATCTCCTCGTCCGTCAGATAACAGGCCGGATCCGGTGCCCAGAAGTCACCGCTCACCGCCTCCGCTCGCGGGCGGAAGTTACCGTTACAGATCGAGAGCCACCGGCAGGCCGCACAGCGCCCATGCAGCAGCGGTTTGCGTTCCTTTAACCCGGCCATAATCGGATGAGAGTCGTCTTCCCAAATGTCACCGAACTTGCGTTCCCGGACGTTGCCCAAAGTGTGGTTCATAGTAAACTGATCCGGGTGGACATCGCCGTGCCAGTCCACACACCCAATGGCAATGCCGCTGCGATTACCGCCCGCGTTCTGCAGCCACTGCCAGACCTCTTCAGCCTTCACCGGTGCGCTGTCCTTCAGTTTCAGGAAGGAATAGACGACGTCGGCGTGGTTGTCCACGGTCAGAATCTCTTTATTTAGACCCCGCCGGCATAAGTCGGCAGTGCGTTCATAAATCCGATCCACCACAGCGCGCTTCTCCACAGAATTCAGATCCTGTTCGATCAGCTGACTGCCCCGCCCTGAATAGACCAGGTGGTAGAAGCAGACCCGGTCAATGCTCTCAGACTCTACGAGGTCGAAAATCTGATCCACCTCGCGGTAGTTGTCTCTGGTAATCGTAAAGCGCAGGCCGACCCGCTGCCCCACAGCCACGCAGTGGCGTACGCCCTCGATAGCGGCATCAAAAGCGCCGTCGTAGCCGCGCATCCGGTCGTTGGTGTCCCGCATCCCATCGATGCTGATACCGGCATAGCCGACCCCGGTTTCCTTTAGACGCCAGGCCACCTCACGCGTGATCAGGGTGCCGTTTGTCGATACAGTGGGGCGAATCCCCTTTTCCCGCGCCAGGTTCGCCAGTTCAAAGAAGTCAGGGCGCATCAGGGGCTCGCCGCCCGAGAACAGGATCACCGGTACCCGGTAGGCAGCCAGGTCATCGATTAATTGTTTGGCTTCCGTAGTAGAAAGCTCACCCTCACCTGGTTTCAGACGAGCGCTGGCATAGCAATGCTTACACCTAAGGTTGCAGGCACGGGTGGAATTCCAAACCACCACGGGACGCACGGGCCCCTCACGGCGCCGATAACGCAGGTGATCTCCGGTTTCGTTCTGTCCTGAAATAATTTTTGAAATACTAAGCACTAACTACCACTCCCGCCAAAATAACCTCTAATTGCTGCGACCAATCCATCTATCGTATGCTCATCCGCCACAGCATCGACCTTCAGGCCATACTCTACCGCAGTGTCTGCGGTGACCGGTCCGATGCAGGCCACGGCCACCCCTTTGAGTAGACCGTCAATACGGTCGGCACCAAGGGTACTCACAAAATTACGGACGGTCGATGAACTGGTGAAGGTCACCATATCCATCCGCCCCGTTTCGAACATCTCCCGAACCGCCTCGACGTCGCCAGTCCCGGGCACCGTGCGGTAAGTGGTCACATCATCGACGCGGGCACCCATCCGCTCCAGGGCTTCCGCCAGCATTTTGGGTGCAATGTCAGCGCGGGGCAAGAGAATGCGGTCACCCGGCTCAATGATCGCCTGCATCCCGCGCGCTATCTCCGCCGCCTGGAACTCCACCGGTACATACTCAACCAACAGCCCGCGTTCTTCCAGTGCCGCTTTCGTCACCGGCCCGATGGCGCAGATGCGCACCCCGGCCAGCCCCCTGACATCCCGGCCCAGAGCACGCAGTCGGGCAAAGAAATAGCGCACCCCGTTTACACTCGTAAAGACCACCCAGTTGTATGCGCCGATTTCCTGAATAGCCCTGTCCAGGGGAGTCCAGTCAAGCGGCTCTTCAATCGCGATGGTCGGGAACTCAAGAGCCTCCCCGCCCAGTCGGGCGATGGTGTTGGACAGCACACTGGCCTGTTCCCTCGAACGTGTAACCAGAATCCGCCGGCCGAAAAGGGGTCTTCGCTCGATCCATTTCAGCCGGTCGCGCAGCTTACAGACCTCCCCGACCACAATCACCGCCGGGTTCTTCAGACCCGCTGCCTGCACCTTCTCCACAATATCGTCAAGCATACCCACCACTGTGACCTGTTCCGGCCAGGTACCCCAACGGATCACCGAAGACGGGGTGTCTCCCGGGCGTCCATGGCGCTTGAGCCGCTCTACAATTTTGGGCAGATTGGCCATTCCCATCAGGAAGACCAGGGTTCCGGCTCCGGTGCTCAGTTTGTCCCAGGCAATGGTGCTCTCGTCTTTCGTCGGATCCTCATTACCGGTTATGATGGCCACAGAAGTCGTAAAGTCACGGTGCGTCAGCGGAATTCCGGCATAGGCCGGAGCCGCGATCGCAGACGTAACCCCGGGTACGATCTCGAAATCTAAGTCGTTCTCGGCCAGGGCCTCAGCTTCCTCGCCCCCACGTCCGAAAATGAAGGGGTCACCGCCCTTAACCCGGGCGACGGTCTTGCCCTCCCTGACCCTGGCCACCAGAACCTCGTTGATCTGATCCTGGGTGAGCGTGTGGCCGTCCGGCGACTTACCGGCGTAAATCAGCTCGGTATTGGGTCCGGTATGACTGAGCAGGCGCAGGTTCACCAGGCGGTCGAAGATCACAACATCCGCTTCCGCGATACACTGTTGCCCGCGAATGGTCAAAAGCCCGGGATCGCCCGGACCGGCACCGACCAGATAGGCGATTCCTCTAGACACCGGCTCCGCCTCCCTCTCGCAGTTTCTGCAGTATCTCCTTCGCTCCCAGGCTCAGCAGCTTTTCAGCCAGCCGCCTGCCCAGCTGATCCGGCATATCCAGCGGCAAGGCATCGATCGCCCGTGCAATCTTCTTTCCATCCAGCGAAGCCACCAGGCCCTCCAGCACCAAGTCTCCATCCCATACCCGGGCGAAGGCGCCGATCGGAATCTGGCAGCCCCCCTCCAGGCACCTTAACATCGAACGCTCAGCGAGCACGGCCGCCCGTGTGTCGGCGTGGTCGATCAGCTTCAGCTTCTCCAGCATATCGGTGTCGTCTTCCCGGACTTCCACACCCAAGGCACCCTGTCCCACCGCCGGCAGACAAACCGCAAAGGATAGGCGCTGCGTGACTCGCTCCGCCAGGCCCAGTCGGGCAACACCGGCCCAGGCCAGAATGATGGCATCTACTTTACCCTCTTCTAGCTTGCGCAGCCTGGTTTGCACATTCCCGCGGATGGACACGATCTCCAAGTCCGAGCGAAAGGCATTAATCTGAGCCGTACGCCGCAGACTGCTCGTGCCGATCCGGGCCCCCGGCTCAAACTCTTCCAATTGCTTACCGTGCCGTGAGATCAAGACATCTCCCGCGTCCTCCCGCTTCAGGATGGCTCCGATGGCCAACCCCTCCGGCAGTTTCGTCGGCAGATCTTTCATACTGTGTACGGCGATGTCGATCTGACGGTCGAGCAACGCCTTTTCAATTTCCTTGGTGAAGAGACCCTTGTCACCAATCTTGGCCAGGGCCACATTCAGAATGTTGTCACCGGTGGTTTGAATCTTCTCCACCCGGAAGGACAGCTCCGGAAAAAGCTTTTTCAGGCGTGCCGCAACCTGTCTGGTCTGCTCCAGAGCCAGTGCGCTTCCCCGTGAACCGATGGTTATAATTCTTCCCATTCTACAAACCCGTCCTAGCGTCCCGACTTACGTCTATAGACCGCCGGGCGTTTTTCACTCTTCTTATTATCCCCAGTATCCAGGTCAAACAGCTTCTGCAGTGCCTCGGCAAAATGATAGCCTTCCGGGGTCTGGGCGTAATCCTTGAGACGGGTAATCGGCTCGTGCAGGAGCTGATTTACGATGGAGTTGGCTAGAGAACCGATCACCTTGATTTCCCGCTCCGACAGTTCACCGAGGCGGTTAATCGCCCGCTGCAACTCCCTCTCCTTGATCTCATCGCCCCGCTTCTTTAAGGCAGCCACAGTGGGCACCACGAACTTGGTACCGAGAGCACAGGTGAACTCATCAAGTCGTTGCTTAATAATCTCTTCCGCGAGCGCCGCCGCTCGTTTCCGTACGGCTAGATTGGAATCCACCACGCTCTGCAGACTGTCAATGTCATAGAGGGCTACGCCCTCCAGGTGCCCCACTGCCGGGTCGATGTCCCGGGGCACGGCGATGTCAATCATAAACATGTTCGAATGACCACGATCAACTAATACCGACACCATTTGCTCCGCCCTAATCACGTAGTGAGAGGCGGCTGTGCAACTGATCACGATATCGGCATCCAGCATCGACTCGTACAGCAAGTCAAAGCGTACTGCCCGTCCACCGAACTGCTGGGCCAACTCCACCGCTCGGTCATAGGAGCGGTTTGAAACAATCACACCGGATACTCCATTGGCCAGCAGGTGCTTGACCGTCAATTCACTCATCTTGCCCGCGCCCACAATTAGCACTGAGCGTCCTTCCAAGCTGCCCAGCGTCTGACGCGCCAGTTCAACGGCGGCATAGCTGATGGAAACCGGGTTTTTATCGATCCCCGTCTCATGGCGCACCCGCTTGCCCAGTGCCAGGGCGTGCTGGAACACCACATTCATCAGCGAACTCACCGTATCGACTTCCAGTCCCGCCAGATAGGCCTGTTTCACCTGCCCCAGTATCTGGGTTTCCCCCAGGACCATGGAGTCAAGCCCTGAGGCCACCCGGAACAGGTGACCTAAAGCGTCTTCCGAGGTTAGGAGATAGGTGTAGGGCCGCATTTCTACGGCTGAGTAGCCGCAGTACCCGGAGAGAAACTGCCAGAGGCTGTCCACGCCACGCTCCTCCTGGAGCACGGCATAGATCTCGGTACGGTTGCATGTGGATACTATCACGCAGCTCTCCACGCCTTCATAGGCGTGCAGTGTGCTGATCGTTTCTCTTAACGAATGGTCGGGAAAAGAGAGCTTTTCCCTAACTTCAAGCGGGGCCGTGCGGTGATTCAAACCCAGTACCGCGAACAACACGGGCAACCAGCTCCTCCAGCATTGCGCTGTCTCCCTGCTCAAGTGCATCCAGGATCTGGGGTGTGGAAAGCGCTTCGAGCAGGGCTTCTTTTTCTGTAGCGTCTTGGACACTCCGAACAATATTATGGCGCATTTCACCGATAAGTTCAAGGTAGCGCCCGTAGACCGGTCCGTAATGACTCTCTAGTTGCTGCCTGATCTTGCGGGCCAACATCGGGCTTTTCCCCCCGGTGGAGATGGAGATCACCAAGTCCCCCCGCCGCACCACTGCGGGCACATAGAACGTACAGTGCTCCGGATCATCAACAGAGTTAATCAGTATTTGGCGCGCAGCGCAATCCGCGGCCACCTCCTGGTTAACAGTAGAATCGTTGGTGGCGCTGATTACCAGGAATGCCCCATCGACGTCTCCGGAACGGTACGGCCGCAGATCCACCTCGATTCGGTTCTGCTCCTGCATTTCCTGAAGCTCCCCGGCTAAGACCGGGCTGATCACCCGTACCCGCGCACCTGCATCCAGAAGCGAGCAGACTTTGCGATACGCCACTGATCCCCCGCCCACTACAACACTTAACTGACCGTCCAGTATTAAGGCCACCGGGTAAATTCTCTGCATTACCTCACCTCTACTCTAAAAGGGGGCAGCCGCCCATTCCTCTAACGACCGGAACCACTAATGATGAAAGTTGTTGTGTGGTGCTGTGCGCTTTCCAGGTGTTGGTGCTACTGCTAGTAAGCTCGTATCTGGATGAACTCTGCGATCTGCCGCAGACTTTCGCGAGCCGGAACATCCGGTAGACGCTTTAGTTGTTGAATTGATTTTTCCAAATAGGCTCCGGCGATATGCCGACCGTAGTCGATGCCGCCCAGTTCGCGGGTCAACTCAATCGCTTCTTCGACCTCAGTCTCAGTTTTTGACCGGTTTTCAACGATCTCACGTAAGCGCTCCGCAGCGGAACCTCCACGGTTTAAAGCGTAGATTACCGGAATCGTTACTATTCCCTGACGCAGATCTCCCCCGACCCGTTTCCCCAGACGCGACTCATCAGCCACCATATCCAGGATGTCATCCGTCACCTGAAAGGCTATGCCTAAATAGTGTCCGAAACGGCCCAGTGGATGGTGTATCGCATCCGGAGCCCCGGCTGCAACCGCTCCGAGCTTGCAACTGGATTCAATCAAACAGGCGGTCTTACATTGGATGCGATGCAGATAGTTGCGCAGGTTGGCCTGATAAATACCGTGCATTTGGATGATTTCGCCCTCGCACATCTTTACGCAGGTGCCGGAAAGGACACGGGAGATTAACGGACGATCATACCCGGAAACCTGGATCAGGGCCTTGGCAAGTACGTAGTCGCCGGTGTGGGTCGAGACTTCGTTCCCCCAGAGGGCTCTGACCGTGGGCTTCCCACGCCTGGCATCGGCCTCGTCGACCACATCGTCGTGCACCAGAGTGGCCATGTGAATCAGTTCCAAGGCCGCCGCCAGTGGCCAAACCCCACTGACGTCGTCCGTGTATACCTTAGCGGATAATAGCGCAAAGGCCGGTCGTAAACGCTTGCCGCCGGCCCTCAAGAGATGGGTTGCCGTCTGGTTCAGGAGGTCATCTTCACCGATCAGCACCCTACCCAGTTCGATCTCTACCGCTTCCAGGTCCGCACTGATCAATTTAAAAAATGGCAGCATTCACCGATTGCCTTTCCGCCCAAATAGTGACAAACACAAGTCCGTTACTTCGCTGGACTGCCCGAATTCTCCTGCCCAAACCGGGAAATCCAACCAATGTCGACACTGAGGAATGCCGAAACCACTCACTGGCCTGCCCTTCACTTGGTAGATTCGTAAAAGAATCCGTCTTCCTCCTCATAAGGAATGGCGTCAATGTCTTGAACCTCGCCGCGATCCTCGTCTTCAACCTCTTCTATTTCCGTCGATAGACCGTGCTGCGCCAGATCCTGCCAAACGTCTTCCCGGTCGTAGACGACACTGCTGTCGTCATTCGCATGGCGATAGGGCCTTGGAAGCACTTCTTCTTCCAGCGGACGACGGCTCCCGGTTTTATCCCTGATTTCCTCACCCGCCTTGCAGGCCATGCACATTGTGGTATAGGGGATGGCGTCGAGTCGCTTGATGTCTATGGCATCGCCGCAGTGGTCGCATAGGCCGTACCGCCCCTGTTCAACCTTGTCCAAGGCGTCGTCAATCGCTCCCAGCACCAGACGGGCGTCCCCCCACAGGGCCAGATCCTTACTCCGCTCAAAGGTTTCACTGGCCACGTCGGCGGGATGGTTATCATACATGGACAGTTCGGACATTGAGTCTTCCTGGGCGACGTTCAATGTCGATCCGACGCTCTCCTTTCTTTCTTCCACCACCTGTTTCAGATCTATCAGGCGATGCGCGAAGTATTCCAGCTGCTTGGCTTCCACGTGGTACCTTCCACCTTCCTGTTGTGTAGTCGATTAGGGTCCCAGGTTCAACTGGACCAGCCGCACAATGGTGGCAATGAATTGGCTGATCCCGGGCAGGTTAAGCAACACAATGCGCTGTAGGACCAACAGTAGGAGCGCCCCCAGGATTGTGAAGCCGATAGCCATACCGAGCCCCCTAGCGATGCCAGCGAGGAAATTGATGTACATCAGCCGATAGGGACGTTTAAGCAGATATACGTACTCCGCCAGCTTCATTTTCTCCATGGCAATGGCCAGTTCTTCAACCTTTTCCTTGAGGCTCTCTAATACTGCCGTCTGTCTGGGCCTTGATCTAAGCATCCAGACCCTCCCGTTCTAACCTGATAACATTATTTACCGTCAGGGCCTTATTAATGTCCTGTAAGGAGATGTGAAACCGGTACAGAAACAAAAAAACGGGGTACTCCCCGTTTTTCATAGAAACCTTCTTATTTAATCGAGACTAATTGGTAAGACTCTGAATCGGTGCCGGGATCCGTCCTCCCCGCCGCACAAACTCCGCAGATGAGAAGCGGCTGATCGACATCACCGGCGACCGCCCCAACAGACCGCCGAACTCCACGTAATCCCCTACCTTTTTACCGGGAACCGGAATCACCCGGACGGCAGTCGTCTTCCGATTAATGACCCCGATCGCGATCCCATCCGCGATTAAGGCCGATAACGTTTCCGCAGAGGTATCCCCCGGTACCACAATCATGTCCATTCCCACCGAGCACACCGCAGTCATCGCTTCCAGCTTCTCTAGATTAAGCGCGCCACATTCCACCGCCCGAATCATGCCGCTGTCCTCGCTAACCGGAATAAAGGCACCGGACAAGCCACCAACGTAGGATGATGCCATCGCCCCACCCTTCTTCACAGCGTCGTTCAGCAAGGCCAGAGCGGCAGTAGTTCCCGGCGCACCACACCGTTCAATCCCCATCGCCTCAATAATCTCCGCCACGCTATCCCCGACCGCCGGGGTGGGTGCCAGGGACAGGTCCACGATTCCAAACGGAACGCCCAGCCGCTCAGCCGCCCGGCGTCCGATCAACTCACCCATCCTGGTGATCTTGAAAGACATCTTCTTTATCAGTTCGGCCAGAGCACCCAGATCGGCGTCCGGCAGCTTCGCGACAGCGTTCTTCACCACTCCCGGACCGCTAACCCCGACATTGATCACACATTCCGGCTCACCGATTCCGTGGAAGGCTCCGGCCATGAAGGGATTGTCCTCGGGGGCGTTAGCAAACACGACCAGCTTGGCACAACCGATGGCATCACGGTCGGCGGTACGCAGGGCCGTCTCCTTAATGATTTTCCCCATCAGGGCCACCGCGTCCATATTAATGCCTGCCGCTGTGGTCGCCACGTTGACCGAGCTGCATACCCGCTCAGTTTCGGCGAGTACGATCGGGATGGTATCGATCAGTCGGCGGTCCCCTGAGGTAAACCCTTTATGGACCAGCGCGGAGTACCCACCGATAAAGTTTACCCCAACCTCGGCTGCCGCCCGATCCAGGGTACGGGCGAGGTAAATGCAGTCCTCCCGGCTACGACCATCGACCAACAAGGCCACCGGAGTCACCGCAATCCGCTTGTTCACGATCGGAATGCCGAACTCCCGCTCCAGCTGCTCCCCGACCTCCACCAGCCGACCGGCTAATCCGGTGATCTTCCGGTACACCCGATCACAGAGTTCATCACTGTCCCGGTCGTTACAGTCCCGCAGACTGATCCCCATAGTGATCGTACGGATATCCAGATTCTCCTCCTGAATCATATTAATCGTCTCTAGGATCTCCTCAACACTGAGCATTGTTCACCCTCCTGGTGTCGGCAACATAGTGCCAGGCACCTATACTATTGAGCATTGTAACCCAACTGTTAAGAAAGTGTCCTGGCCCCTTTCTTTTCTTAACAGTGCTAGATCCGGTGCATGTAGAGGAAGGCGTCCTCGTGCTGAGCACCGATGCGAACGCCGCCCAGTTCAGCGCCCTTGGCGTCCAGTCGTTCCTTTAACGTGATCAGGTCGACTGAGGCACCGGTCATATCCGCAATAATGATCATCGCCAGGAACTCCTGTAGAACCGTCTGGCTGATGTCCAGGATGTTGACCCCGTTCTCGGCCAGTACCCCGGTAACGCTGGCAATCAGACCTACGCGATCCTCGCCCAGAACGCTGACGATAATCCGGTTCGAACTTAACATAATGTACCCACCTCAGCCAGTTATAGTCGGAAACATAAATGATGCCCGTCCCCGCCCAGGGCGGTGGACGGGCATCATATCTGAACTCTAGCGTTTAAACCTGGGCATCCGCCGTACGGCGTCTGCGGGTGCCTCCGCCGGGGAAACGACGCTTCAGATCAATCCAGACGGAGCTGGCAAAGAACACGGACGAATAGGTACCGCTGGTCACACCGATGATCATTGCCAGAATGAAGGTCTTCAGGGTGGCACCGCCCAAGAAGTACAGGGCCAGCAGCATAAACATCACGGTCAGCGTGGTGTTAATGGAACGGGCCAACGTCTGCCAGAGACTGGTGTTGACCACGTCCTCCAGTTTGTCACCCTTCTTGGCGTCCTTGAGGTTCTCACGCACCCGGTCGAAAATGATGATCGTGGCGTTGATCGAGTAACCCAGGATGGTCAGGATGGCCGCTACAAAGGCGCTGTTGATCTCGATGTATAAGAGCGAGAAGATTCCCAGAGTTAACAAGGCGTCGTGCAACAGGGCGGCAATCGCGGCCAGCCCCTGCTTGAACTCAAACCGCCAGGAAATGTAGGCCACCATCAGCAATGAGGCCGCAATCACTGCCAGCACCGCCTTCTGGGCAAGTTCCCGCCCAATGGTTGGACCTACCTTCTCATTCCGGAGGACCTCCTCGATTCCGTACTTCTCGTCCAGATGCTTGACCAGGGCTTCAATCTCCTCTTCAGAGAGCAAACCCGTACGGATAATGATCTGATCCTCGTCAGCCTGCTGAATGACACTTCTTCCAAGATTGATCTCCGTCAGCGACGAACGCACGTCCGGCACGCTGACGACCTGCTCGAACCCCAGTTCCACCAGGTTGCCGCCGGTGAAGTCGATGCCCAGATTCAGGCCGCGTACCCCGAGGGAGATGATGCCGGGAATCAGGATGATCAGCGAAAAGATGTACCAGTATCTTCGTAGTCGGATAAAGTGAAACACCGTCAATCTCCCTCCTTATGCTCCGTATAGTTTGGGGTTTCTGGCCAACCCGGAAGCAACGGTCTGATGCAAAAGCCACCTCGTCATCGTCAGCGCGGTGAACATACTGACCACGATACCGATTCCCAGGGTGAGTGCAAAACCCTTGATCATTGTCGGTGCAAAAATGTACAGAACGATAGCCGCCAGGATCGTGGTCACGTTGGCATCGACAATGGCCGCAAAGGCCCGCCGGAAACCGGCGTCGATCGCCGAACGCAACGTTCGGCCCGTTCGTAATTCCTCTTTTATGCGCTCAAAAATGACAATGTTGGCATCGATGGCGATACCCATCGACAGCAGGAAGCCGGCGATGCCCGGCAGGGTCATGGTCACCTTGATCGCGGCAAAGATTAAGAACACCAGGATCGCGTAGGTAATCAGTGAAAAGGAGGCCACTAGGCCCGGAACGCGGTAGTAGGCCAACATAAAGACCAGGATCGCCCCCAGACCGATCGCCCCAGCTGTCTTGGACCGCTCCAGGGAATCAGCACCCAAGGTCGGTCCCACGGTGCGCTTCTCCATAATATCCAGCTTCACCGGCAGAGCACCCGACCGCAGGAGAACCGCAATCCGGTTGGCTTCTTCAAGGCTGGCATAGCCGGTGATCCGGCCCCTACCCTCAGTAATCGGCGTCGTGATGGTCGGATTCTGAAGAATGTTTCCGTCCAGCACGATTGCCAAGGGACGACCGACGTTCGCCGTGGTCACCTCAGCAAATCGCTGAGAGCCATCCCGATCCAGTTCAAAGTTCACTTCAGCCTGACTGGTGCCGGGAACCAATGCTTCCTGCGCATCCTTCAGGTTGGCACCGGTCAGCACCGTCTGCCCGTCCTGAGTCTTAAACTCGAGATAGGCCGGCATAATCAGCGTTCGCACAACCTCATCAGGGTCATCTACTCCGGCGATCTCCACAATAATGCGGTCCGCACCTTGCTGCTGGATGATCGGTTCGGTTACACCGAACTGGTTGACACGGTTTTCCAGGATCGCAATCGACCTTCTGACGGCATCCGGCGTGACCTTATCTTCTTCGGTGGGTATGGCCTGGAGCACCACGTGTACACCACCCTGCAGGTCAAGCCCGAGGTTGATATCCTTGGAAAACGGTAACCAGGGCACGCCCGTAAACGGAGACCAGGCGGTCAAGAGACCCACGAAGCCGACCACCAAAAGGACGGCGGTCATCTTGATCAGGTTGTCCCATCTCACTGTTTAACTACTCCCCTTACAACAATTTAGCCCCATTAATGACTAATTCAAAATTAGACTTCAGAAACACTGCCGCACGCCGGCAAAGTGCCATTCGTAACAGGAAGATCTCAAAGTATTCCATCACCGGACAAATTTCGGTATCAATAGTTAGTTCCAGAGTGATAGACCGCCGATCCTCATTGACCCACAAAAAAGAGTGCTCCGCTGCGTAGTTTACCCGGTCGTGGATGTCGAATGTTGCCAGATCCGGGTTCCGTACACGTGAACGGTGCACATCGGATTTGTCGGCCATAATCAGGGCCGCAGCCACAGTGTTCACCGGCTGGCCGTACTCTTCCTCGTGATTGGCGATGGCCGAAATCACCGTGGCGATTTCGTCCGGAGGCATGCCCATCTCGTGCAGTGCCGTGAAGGCGATAATCGCCCCGGAATTGCCGTGGTTCGCCCGGCTGACCACGTTCCCCACATCATGGAGATAGCCAGCAATGGCCGCCAGTTCCGCATCCCGTTTGGGATAACCCAATCGTTCCAGGATGTTGCGCGCGATACTCGACACCAGGTTGACGTGGCGGTAACTGTGTTCGGTGTAACCCATGGCACCGAGAAACTTGTTGCCGTTGCGGATGAAGCTGTCCAGGACCGGGTTTGCCTTGACGTCAGCCAGTGTGATCAAGCCCGCGCCCCCCTACACCACCTAGCCTTCAATCTGGGCGATTGAAGCGCGCAGTACCTTAATCTTAGTGTTCTCAGCGATCTTCAGCATCACGGTGTCCTCGTCAAGCTTGACGATGGTTCCATAGATCCCACCGGCCGTGACCACCGTATCGTGCAACTTAAGGTTCTTAATCAACTCCATATGCTTTTTCTGTCTAATCTGTTGCGGTCTAATCAACAGAAAATACAGAAGGGCAAACAAACCAACAATGTAAAGAATTGAGATTACTTCCGGACTCAAGTTATTCTACCCCCTTTCATAATTTTAGGTAGGTATTCTTTTTCAACGGGCATTATCCTCTAAACCATGTGTAGTTTTACTACAAATTTAGTTCCCTGTCAAATAGACTCCCATATATTGTTTCTTTAAGGAAGCAAATCTATTCTCTACCAGTGCCTCCCTGATCCGCTCCGTTAATTCCAACACAAACCGGAGGTTGTGTGTGGTGGCCAGCCGCAGACCGAGGATCTCCCCGGTCTTAAACAGATGGTGCAGATACGCCCGGCTATAGTGGCGGCAGGTGTAGCAGTCACACCCCACATCCAGAGGGCCGAAGTCCCTGGCATTCTTGGCGTTACGCAGGTTCAGACGCCCGGCAGTCGTGAAAACCGCCCCGTGGCGCGCCATACGCGTCGGCAGAACACAATCGAACATGTCCACTCCCCGAGACACCGCCTCCATGACACAGTCGGGTGAACCGACTCCCATCAGGTAACGGGGCTTCTCCGCCGGCAGCAGGGGCACGGTCCAATCCAGGGCGTCGTACATCAGCGGTTTGGGCTCACCCACCGAGAGACCCCCGACTCCGTACCCTGGAAAATCAAGATCGACCAGCGCCCGGGCGCTGGCTTCCCGCAGTTCCCGGACCACCGAACCCTGGACTATAGCGAAGAAGGCCTGGTCACTGCCGATCTTATCCAAGTACTCCCGTGTGCGCCGAGCCCATTGGATAGTCCGCTCGTGGGCCTTCACCGCGTCTTCGTGTGAACAGGGGTAAGGCGCACACTCGTCGAAGACCATAGCGATATCTGAACCGATAGCGGCCTCGATGTCCGCTACCTTTTCCGGAGTGAAGAGGTGCTTTGAACCGTCAATGTGGGACTGGAACATCACGCCTTCATCGCTGATCTTGCGCAAGGCGGCCAGGCTGAAGACCTGGAACCCGCCGCTGTCGGTCAGTATCGGGCCGTCCCAGTGCATAAACCGGTGCAGTCCACCCGCTTCCCGGATCAGCTCGTGGCCTGGACGCAGATACAAATGGTAGGTATTTGAGAGGATGATCCGGCCGCCGAGATCGTACACTTCCTCCGGGGTCATCGTTTTCACGGTCCCCTGTGTGCCAACGGGCATAAACACCGGTGTATCGACCACACCGTGGGGGGTCGTCAAACGTCCCAGCCGCGCCCCGGTCTCCGGATCGGTCTTAATTAATTCAAAACTGATCGCCACAGATAATCCTCCTTAAAAGGGGACAGTCGCCCATTCCGGTCCAACGACCCTATTTGAAAATTGTTGTGTGGTGCTGTGCGCGCTGAGGGATTGCCTCCACAAACACGTACGTGACAGAGGAATCTGCTCAGGGGCGGGAAACGGGGACAGGCATCTTTTTCTCTACCGAGATTCCTTAAACAATCCCTTTATGGAACATTGCATTAAGAGGAACTGTGAGTCCTTATCCGTGAAAAAGCAGCCTGTCCCCGATTCCCACTCTAGATGATTAGCATTGCGTCGCCGAAGCTGAAGAACCGGTAGCGCTGGTGCACGGCATCCCGGTAGGCGGCGAGCAGCTGCTCGCGGCCTACCAGCGCGCTCACCAGCATCAGCAGCGTGGATCGCGGTAGGTGAAAGTTGGTCACCAGCCCGTCGATCACTTTAAACTCATATCCCGGGTAAATGAAGATATCGGTCGTATTCGCACCTGGACGGACGGTACCGTCCTCCTCCGCAGCGGCCTCCAGGCAACGGGTTACCGTGGTTCCCACTGCGATCACCCGGCCCCCGGCACTCTTCGTATTAGCGATAGCCTGACTCGTTTTCTCGGGAACCGAGTACCATTCCGAGTGCATCCGGTGCTCATCCACGTTCTCCACCTTCACTGGCCGGAAGGTGTCCAGTCCAATATGCAAGACTACGGGCACCACCGCAACTCCGATCTTCTTCACCTTGTCCAGAAGCTCAGGAGTGAAATGGAGTCCCGCCGTGGGGGCGGCTGCGGAACCGGACTGTTTCGCATAGACTGTCTGGTATCTGTCCCGTTCTTCAGCGGGGAGGTCACGCTTGATGTACGGGGGTAAAGGCACGTGTCCGATCCGCTCGATGATCTCATCAAACCCACCCACGTATTTAAACTCAATGACTCGGCCCCCGGCATCTGTGCGGGACAGGACTTGTCCCTGCAGTTCCGGCCCGAAATCAATAAGGGTACCCTCATTAAGGCGTCGCCCGGGACGCACCAGCGCCTCCCAGCGGTCTTCGCCAGCCGGCTGCAGGAGCAGGACTTCCACCCGCCCGCCCGTCGTCTTGTGGCCAAGCAGCCGGACAGGCAAGACCCGGGTCTCATTAACCGCCAACAAGTCACCCGGTCGCAAATAATCTACAATATCCCGGAAGTGCCGGTGCGCCAATCCCGTCTCGTTCCGCCTAATGACGAGCAGGCGGGATTCATCCCGAAAAGGAAGCGGTTCCTGGGCGATTAATGCTTTTGGTAATTCGTAGTCAAAGTCCGCCACCCGCAATGTGCATCCGTCCTCGCTTCCACATCGAACCATTCTTAATTCTATCCAAAACCCGAACACAAGAAAACCCGGTTGCCCGGAGTTATTACCGTAAGACTTGGTACTGAACGCACCAGAAAGGTTGGAGCCGTTACATACTGAGGGGCTTGCCGGGACAAACAGTCGGAAGACTTGCCGATCCACGACCCTTAATGGGCGACTGTCCTGTCTATGCAACGGCTACCTGTTGCCCCTACGAGACGGTCGCTCCCCTTCAACTAATTACGCCCGTAGTTCCCTTCCAGGGTAACGCCTTTGTAGTAGTGATGCAAGATATCCCGGTAGCACCAGCCCTGCTTGGCCATGCCGTAGGCACCCCACTGGGCCATCCCCAGGCCGTGTCCCCATCCGTTTCCGTGGAAGGTGACCTGCTGCAACCGTCCCGCTGGGTCGGTTTCCTTCTGCATGGTGAAGAGTGAACTCCGGAGCCCTAGGGCTCTCCGCACCTGATCGGCGTTCTCAATAACCATCCGCTGCGATTCGCCCTGCAATCCCGTCCCTTCTACAAGCAGCCGCTTAACTCGGTGTCCGGACGAGGTCATTGCCATCACATCCAGGTCGGCAACGGTAGAAAAGGAATAGTTTAGGCGAGCAAGCTGATCTTTCAACTGGTCGGCGGAGTAGGTTACCTGCCAGTTATAGTAAAGGTTGTTTACGTCATAGGGATCGATCACGGGGCGCAGATAGGGCACCGGGTAGCGCCAGACCTCTTCAGCGAACTCCGTATAGCCTCCGCTACTGGCGTGGAAATAGGCCTCGATCGGTTTACCGCCATACGCCAGTATCTCGCCACGGGTTGCTTCCACAGCCCGGGTGGTGGCCGCACGTTCCTGGTCGTATCCGTGATAAACCTGTGACCAATCGGTGGGACACACGTCGTAAAACTCACGGTTACGCATGTTGTACAGGGCAAAACTGCGCGCCGCGACCGCCTGGGCTTTGTAGGTTTCCTCCGGCCAGCCGTAGAGCACCTCGCTGGGTACCACACTGTAAAGATAATGTTCCATCGGCAGGGTGTTTACGGCCAGCAGGCCGCCACCGTTAGAGATGATCCGCAACTCACCCCGGTAGCGCTTAAATGTGCCGTTTACCTCCAGAGAGAAGACGCCGTCTCCTGCTTGAGCAACGGTCACGCTGGAGGTTCCGCGTTTGTCGGCGACCGCCAACTGACGGGAATCGGTCGGGAGAACGGACACTTGCCCGCCCGCGCTGATTACGGAGACACCTTCACGGATGGTCCGTTCGGAAACTGTATTCCCGGCCCCCATCAGGGAAAGCGCCCCTGTGGCTTCCTGCAGCAACAACGGTCCCCGAAACGCACCCAGGACATCAGTGCCGCGCACCACCTGGACTTGTGACCCCTGTCGGCTGATCGTCCAGACCTCACCCGCCCGGGGGCTGGCAATGGCCGCTCCGGTGTACTCGTTGAGCAGTTCGTAATCTCCAAGGGTTTTGAAGGTTACCGACGCGGCATTTTCGACAAGCATGACCCGGATACGGGGTTCCGAAGACGGTTGCGCCATCGCATCTCCGGAATGCATAAGCATAGTCACGAATAACGGAATCGCCACTAATAGACTGATAACCGTCCTCCATCGGGAGCGAAAGAATAAAGCCAAGGTACTCCCCCTCATCAAGACCCTTGCTGTTGGCTGTCTTCATCCAATACCGTCAGAATCTACCAGGGATTGTATTCGACAAAAAAGGACGGGCTCCTGCCGTCCGTTAGAATAAAATCCATTATACGGGATTAGAGTTAAATTAGTACTCTCCAATTTCCCGGAGATAGCGTTGGTGAAGATCCCTCAGCACTTCTTCTTTGAGCTGACCCTGAAAAGTCGGTGTCTCCAGATACCGTTTGGGAAACTGCACCTGTGTGGGCTTGAACCCGAGCCGCTTCTTAGTTTCCAGCTTCAGATTGAAGATCCGGTCTCCCAGTTCCTTGAGCCGCTCCTCACTCACCTCAATACCCACCGACTGTAGCGCCATCTCCGTGGTCGGCTCGTCATAGATGTTCCGGGCGAAGAGGCACAGACACAGGCTGTTCAGCACCTGCCGCCACTTTTCCTCAGAGACTAAACGCCGCATCATCCCATCCGGATCCGCAAGGATACCATGCTCCTGATCGAGAGCGTAGCCGGCGTTGCAGAGGTGAGAGTGCCGTCCGCCCACAGTCTGGCCCAAGACAAACCCGTATCCCGTATGGTAACCCGCCATTTCGTGCCCTCCGAGCAGGCAGGCGAAGTCGCTTCCTCCGAACCTCTCCACCGCTACCGAAAGACCCTTGGCCAATGTCGCGTACAGTTCATTGGGCTGCTCCACAAGCCGGTCCAGCGCCTCCAGGTATGGTTCAACCGCACCAAAAGCCAGGTGGGCACCGACCTGTTCCTCAGTGATCAGCCCCTTCTCCAGGGCTTCGGTCATCCATCCCAGGATTACACCGCTGGAAATGGCGTCCAGACCCAGCAATTCCACCTTCTCAATCAACGAGAAAATGCCTTCCCTCGTGCCGATCCCCAGGAATGTGCCAAGGGCGAAGATCAATTCGTGGTCATAGGCCAGGGTGACCGTCTCATATTCATAGTCCTCTGCAAACTCACGCCGAAAAAGGCCGACGTGAATACACCCGACGGGACAGCCGGTACAGGCCAGTTTCCGAACCAGGTTCTCCCGGGCAAAGGCCTCCCCGCTGACCGCTTCAGCCTTTTCAAAACGGTTGCTCTGCAGGTTGCGCGTCGGCAAAGCCCCCAGTTCGTTCAGGGGGACTACATTCGCGGGAGTGCCCAAACCGTGATACTTGTCCATAATCTCCGTCTTGACCGCCCGGTTGTAGATTTCTTCGTATGCCTTACGGTAGGCCTTCGGATCGGTTATCGGATAGCTTCCTGCTCCGCTAACCACCAGGGCCTTGAGGTTCTTGGCCCCCATCACCGCACCAAGACCCATGCGACCGAAGTGCCGATAGGTATCCACATTCACCCCGGCAAAGCAGACTCTTCGCTCCCCGGACGGCCCGATGCGGATCGTGCTGCGGTGCCCCCGTCCGGGTTCGGCCTCGCGGAGGATACGCCCCGTCTCTTCTGTGGAAAGCCCTCTCAGCCTGCGGGCGTCCTTAAACTCGACTCCTTCAGGGGTAATGACTGCATAGGCCAACCGACCGGCCGCTCCGGTAACCACCACGGCATCGTATCCGGCAAAACGCAGGGCATAGGCCAGGCGCATTCCGGCATAGCTTTCCCCCCAGTGCCCGGTAAGCGGCGAGCGGAAAACAGCCACCGTTTTGGTAACTAAGGGAAAGATCGTAGTCAGGGGACCGATTGCAAAGATGATCGGCTGCCCGGGATCAAACGGGTCAGCTCCAGACTGCACCAGTTCGGAAAACAACTTGGTGGCAATCCC
The DNA here is from genome assembly GCA_019084485.1 of Desulforudis sp. Taxonomy (GTDB): domain Bacteria; phylum Bacillota; class Desulfotomaculia; order Desulfotomaculales; family Desulforudaceae; genus SURF-60. The sequence goes on from JAHRFU010000058.1 coordinate 28,838, forward strand.
GATCCCTCCGAGCCAGTCAAACAGGTCACCCCGTTCTTCTACGCGGAAAGCCTTGTCCGTAAGGTCTATGTACAATATCCGTATCCGATTTTCGTTCAGCATTACCGTGCCTCCACCGGTCTTTCGGCCATCTCCAACACCCCGTGCGGGCAAAACCGGGCGCAACTGCCGCACTGGATACACACGATCGGCTTACCGTCCGCTTCATCGAACTCAATCACGTCGGCAATACAGGCGGCCACACAAACCTGACAACCGGTACACTTCTCCGTCTTAAACCGAACACCACCGCCCTTCCTGCCGACCAAGGCTTCTTCCGGGCAGGCCTCCGCGCAGGAGGGCTCCAGGCAGCCGATGCAAATGTTGGCCGCGAGTTTGCTCTGCAGTCCACCCCTGGTGCGGATCTGGATGGCGCTTTTAGCCGCCGAAAAGCGGCCGAAGACGACCCGAGAGCAGGCGAGCATGCACGAATAGCAGGCAATGCAGCGGTTCATATGCTTAACGGTCAGGACCTTGGCCATAAACTATTCACTCCGTCCCAGGTGCGATTAGCGACGAAACACGACGTTTAAGATGAGGGTCAAGAGCAGGCTCAGGACGAGCATGGTTACAATCGGAAAATAGAAGGTGAAGTTGCCTCTCTGGACCAGGATATCGCCGGGCAGGCGCCCCACGCCGGGGATCTTACCCGCCAAGAGCATTATTCCGCCAAGCACCACTAATGCGGCCCCGAGAATCAGGATGATTCTGCCCAAGCCTGTGAACAACTCCACTAGGGGTTCCCTCCTTAATGGCCCTCCGGTAGAATCGCTCCTTCTCGCTGAAAACACAGCCGCAGTATTGCTGCCGGTACATCTCCAACTCACGGGAGCGCCGGGTGGCCTCCCCATATCCTTCCCGGAAGTCCCGATACAGAAACGGAACATCATATTCCCTGGCGGCAGCCTCCCCGACCTCCCGGATCAACTCATGCTTCTGGTAAGGGCTCACCAAGAGGGTAGTGGAAAAGGCATCAAATTTCCCCTTCCGGGCCATTCGGGCGGCCTCCCTTTGGCGCAACAAATAGCAGAAACGACAACGCTCCCCTTCGCGGTAAACAACGTTGCGGAAGTAGTCATCCAATGGATAATCCGAAGCGAAGATCACCTTCCAGTTCTGCGTCTGGGCATAGAACGCCAGGGCCTCTTCCCGCCTGCGGTACTCAGAGTATGGATGGATATTGGGATTATTGAAGTAACCGTAGACCGTGTGCCCCTCGTCGCGCAGGGCATCGAGCGGGTAAATGGAACACGGTGCGCAACAGGTGTGCAGTAACAGCTTGATCCTAAACGCCTCCCGAAAAATACCAAGGGTTTACTACCTCAGACTGTCACACCTATTTTAGCACTTGATCGACCAGGACTCAAGCGCGTAGGGATATCTTTACCAAAGGCTGGTCTGGTCTGTGGCGGGTGCTGGCTTACCCAGGTGCTGGTAGGCCAGCGGAGTGGCTACCCGCCCGCGCGGGGTTCGGGCCAGCAGCCCGACTTGTAACAGGTAGGGTTCGCACACGTCCTCCAGCGTCACCGCTTCCTCACTGGTCGCGGCCGCCAGAGTGTCCAGACCCACGGGACCGCCGCCGAACAAATCGATCAGGGTCAGGAGCAGTCGGCGATCCGTCACGTCCAGACCCAGCCTGTCGACACCAAGGAAATCCAGCGCCTCGCGGGCTACCTGAGCGGTGATCCGCCCGTCAGCCCGTACCTCCGCGTAGTCGCGCACCCTCTTCAGGATTCGATTTGCCACTCTGGGCGTGCCGCGAGAACGTCGGGCGATCTCCACCGCGCCATCGGCTTCAATCTGGACACCTAGGATACCGGCACCCCGCTTAATGATGTCCTGGAGTTCGCTGACGCCGTAGAACTCTAGCCGCAGTATGACCCCGAACCGGTCACGCAACGGAGATGTCAGCAGACCGGCTCTGGTGGTGGCTCCGATCAGAGTGAAGTTAGTCAGGTTCAGACGCAGTGAACGCGCTCCCGGTCCCTTCCCAATCACGATATCGAGTGCGAAGTCTTCCATCGCCGGGTACAAGATTTCCTCCACCGTTCGGGAAAGCCGGTGCACTTCATCAATAAACAGGACGTCCCCCTGGGTGAGGTTGGTCAGTATCGCGGCCAGATCACCAGGTCGCTCAATCGCCGGGCCCGAGGTAATCCGAATGCTGCCGTCCATCTCCCGCGCTACAATCTGAGCCAGAGTGGTCTTGCCCAAACCGGGGGGGCCAAATAGCAGGACGTGATCCAACACCTCTCCCCGATTCCGGGCCGCCTGAATGAAGAGCGCCAGCGTCTCCTTGACCCGATCCTGCCCAATAAACTCATCCAGCCGCTTAGGCCGAAGCCCAGCCTCATCCGCATCATCACTGAAATACTGCGGCGCCACAATTCTATCTTCCATCCACTACTCCTTATCCACAATGGGGGACATATCCACATAGGGGGACAGGCTACTTTTTCTCGCTCTCTCGATTATGGAAGTTGCTTCGCTACCGTTGAAGGGGGACAGTCCCCTTTTGCTTTCCTACTACTTCCCTAGGTTCCTTAGTGCGGCCCGCACCAACTCTGCGGTGTCATCCTGTGCTTGGGGGCCCGCCAGGCGGATGGCCTCAACCGCTTCGCGCTCGTTGCACCCGAGGGCCACCAGTGCGGCTAGGGCCTCACCGGATGCGGAGGTCACAGTCCCCAACTCCGTTTCCACCAGGTGCTGCTTCTGAATACGATCCTTTAGTTCCACGATCACCCGCTGCGCGATCTTTTTCCCGATACCGGGCACCGTACTGAGCAGGGCGGCATCCTCTTGTAGGATCGCCGACCACAGTCGCCCGGTACCCAACTGGCTGATTGCCGCCAGGGCCGTCTTCGGCCCGATCCCGCCGACCGCCAGCAGTTGGAGAAAGGCCACCCGGTCCGTCTCCTCCCGAAAGCCGAAGAGTTCCATTCCGTCCTCACGGACAGCTAGGTGCGTATAGAGTCTCACCTTCTGCCCCGGTGAGGGTAAATGGGACAGAACGTTGGTAGGAACCTGGACATGCAGGCCTATCCCTCCGACTTCAACGATTACAGCATCCTTGAAGACATCCGCCAGTGTTCCATTGACGTGAGCGATCAAATCGGGCTTACTCCTCTCCGGTTATGACAGTGACAAAGAGCTACCGCCAGGGCATCGGCAACATCGTCCGGCTTAGGCACCTCAGTCAGTCCAAGAATAGCCCGAACCATAAACTGAACCTGCTTCTTGGAGGCCCGGCCCTGTCCGGTCGTGGCCTGCTTCACCTGCAGCGGGGTGTACTCGAAAACTGTAGCACCGACCTCGGCCGCCGCCAGGAGGGCTACACCCCGGGCCTGACCCACTACGAGAGCGGTGGACACATTGCGGTTGAAAAACAGCTGCTCCACAGCTGCTTCCTGTACTTGGTAAGTCCGAAATACGTCAGTCAACTGATGAAAAAGGAGCCGTAGCCTCTCCGTGTGCGGGGTACCGGCCGGGGTAAAGATGCAGTCATAAGCCAGTGCCCGGTAGCTGTTGCCACTGAGGGCCAATACTCCGTAGCCGGTCCGCGCAATACCGGGATCAATACCGACGACATGCATTTATTTGCCTCCCCCTAACCTATTTTTCGACGGGAGGCAAATCATTCCTTCAGTTCATCCAGATTTTCCAGAGCTGCATGCAGGGCATCCTCATTCGGGAACTCCAACTCCGTGCGCAACTCGGCCTGGATTTCTGCGGACTGAGACTCGAACTCCATAGCCTGTTCCAACCTCTGAAGATAGGCATGTCCAAGGTTTTTCACCCTGATCTGTTCAATCCAAAGTACCTTTTCGTTATGTCCTAACGGGCCTTCGAATACGGCAACCAGCCCATCATGGATCCCAAGATGACGATATGCGGCATGTTTGGGACACAACTCGTCGCTGTTCCGCGTCAGCACCAGACCGGAGGCAACATCATAAGATACCGCCCAGCCCTCCTCCGCACGATAGCGCTCGCCAATGGTCTGCAGGTCTAAACCCTCCAATTCGGAAGGCACCGGACCCATATAGATTGTTTCGAACACTCCGCAGGGATAGGCCACCCGCTCGACCATACCCGTTCCGGCCGCCACCTCCGAGTACAGCTTAAATGGGAGCGTACCGTTAGAAACGCTGTACGCACCGGCTGCTAAAAGTACGACCGATAGTGCAACTAGAACGCCAGCAAGGCGAATTTTGCGTATCCGCATGTCTCACCACCTCCTTGTTGTTCTATTTATTTCCATCTAAAGGGTGGTGAAATACCTTGTGGGGGATGCATCCGCTCCCCAAAACGGTTAAAATGTTCTCAATACACGTAGGACACGGGCAGGTAGTCCCCTTTTTGCACTGACCGGGTTCCTGCTTGTGAGGTGACTTTATGCCGGCAAACCTAACCCCCCAGTACTACGAGGCGGAAGAAGCCTTCAAGACGGCGACCAACGTTGAGGACAAGATCGTGGCGCTGCAAGAAATGATGGCCGTGATCCCGAAACACAAGGGGACGGAGAAACTCCAGGCCGACTTGAAACGTCGCCTTTCAAAGTTGCGTGACGAACAGGAACAAAAGAGGAAGAGTAAGACCAGCAGTGTGGATCCGTTCTTCATAGAGCGGCAGGGTGCTGGCCAGGTTGTACTCTTCGGTTTCCCCAATGCTGGCAAGTCCGCTCTGATCAGCTCACTGACGCGGGCCAAAGCCAAAGTCGGCGATTACCCTTTCACCACCGCCATCCCACTGGCGGGGATGATGCCGTTCGAGGAAGCATTCGTCCAATTGGTCGACACTCCCCCGCTCACTGCGGACGGTATTGTGCCAGGCATGATGCAAACCCTGAGGAGCGCCGACAGGTACCTGGTAGTCATCGACGCCGCTTCCGGGGAATGCCTGGATCAGGTGGAGGCGTGTCTCGATTTTCTCACCGCGAAGAAGCTGACCAAGCCATACCTCCTGATCGCTAATAAGCTTGACCACCCTGAGGCCCCGGCCAATGTATCCGTCATCAGAGAACTCAGGCCGAAGCTGGATCTGCACCAGATCTCCGCCGAAAGGGGCCACGGCCTCGAGGAATTGCGCCGCACTATTTTCCTAAGCCTGGGGGTAATCAGGGTCTTCGGCAAGACACCCGGCAAGCCAGCGGAACTGACCGCCCCATTCTATCTCAAATCAGGGGGGACCGTGCTGGATCTGGCCCATCAGATTCACCGGGAGTTCAGAGACCGCCTGAAGCTTGCCCGGATCTGGGGATCAGGCAAATTCGAGGGTCAGACCGTCCCAAGAGACTATGTCCTGGCTGATAAGGATATTGTCGAACTGCACCTTAACTAGGGTTCCCGAGCATTCCACGCAAAAACTGCTGACGGCATGTCGTCAGCAGTCCGTATCCTAAGTGAGTGCTCCTCGGAGCACATTACGCTTCTATTCCCCGGAATCAAGGTTAGTGTAAACCTCTTGAACGTCGTCGTGCTCCTCAAGCATTTCCACCAGTTCTGTTAACCTCTCTGCATCCTCGTCACCGACGCTGATCAGGGTCTGCGGAACCATTGTAATCTCCGCTTCCGCCACTTCAATGCCCTGATTGGACAGGCTTTCCCGAACCGAATTCAGTTCTTCCGGGGCTGTGGTCAACTCGAAAGCCTCTTCGGTCGTTACCATGTCGTCCGCACCGGCATCAAGGACAAGCAACGTCATTTCGTCCTCGGAAACCTCTGCGGCAACACGATCCACGATTATTACCCCTTGAGGCTGAAACTGCCAGGCGACGCAGCCGGCCTCACCCAGGTTCCCCCCATACTTTGAAAACAGATGCCGCACGTCGGCAGAGGTTCGGTTACGATTATCCGTTAGGCCTCGTACCAGTACCGCCACCCCACCCGGTCCGTATCCCTCGTAAAACAACTCTTCATAGGCGTTCCCGTCCAGGTTCCCGGCGCCCTTCTGGATAGCGCGGGCGATGTTCTCATTAGGCATGTTCGCTTCCTTGGCGCGCTGAACAGCCGCTTTTAACCGGGCGTTACCATCAGGGTCGCCCCCGCCTTCCCGTGCCGCTACAATGATCTCGCGGCCCAGCTTTGTGAAGAGTTTCCCACGCTGCGCGTCCGTCTTAGCCTTTTTTCGTTTAATCTGAGCCCATTTTGAGTGTCCGGCCATCTTGCCACCTCTACAGTAAAATCCCGCCTGCTATACCGGCGGGATTAAGGGCATTTCACGCTTATGTTGGTGTTTCCTAATCAACTCTTCGATAATGCGCCTGACCCTTTGGTGACCCTTGCCGTTGCTCAGGTACTCATCCAGCTCCTCATAGGTTACCCCCATCTCCGTCTCATCACAGTGGCCGTACCACAATCCAGCAGAGGGAGCCTTGTCAATAATCCCCTGAGGCACCTTTAGATAGCTGGCCAGTTCACGCACATCTTTCTTAAGGAGGTTAGATAAAGGGGACAGATCGGCACCACCGTCTCCATACTTGGTGTAGTAGCCGACGATTATTTCAGTTCTGTTTAGGGTGCCCACAACCAATGATTCTCGGCTGGCAGCAAAATAGTAGAGAGTGCTCATCCTGAGGCGGGGTTTGATGTTAGCCACCTTTAGGTCGCAACTGCGTGGGTCATAGTCAACGCTACCGGTTATCTCACGTAACATCGCCAGGAACGGCTCGTCTAACGACACCGTAACCGTGGGGATGTTCTGGGACTCCGCCAGCAACGTAGCGTCTGCTGCGTCCTGAGGATTGCTGAAACAGGGCATAATCACCCCAAGAGTGTTACCAGGGAAGGCCCTGACCGAAAGCGCCGCCGCAACCGAAGAGTCGATCCCGCCGCTCAGACCAATGACCAGACCTTTGGCACCCGCCCCAATAGTCTTCTCCTCCAGCCATTTCGTTAACGCAGCTGTAACCTGCTGCATCCTATCTGACGACCTCCCAGATGCGCACTATTCACATTTTCATACTAACACAATAGTGCTACTTCGTAAATATTTGTACAATTGTTATACAATTGAGGTCACCATTTGGGGTCGGGGCTTTAATTCTTTTAAATTCTCTTGGTGAACCGTGACACACAGCAAAGACCCCTGGTTCATCTGAACCCAGGGGTCTTTGTTAAAATTATTCCGGCGGCGACCTACTCTCCCGGGAAAACCCAGTACCATCGGCGCTGGAGGGCTTAACTGCCGTGTTCGGGATGGGAACGGGTGTACCCCCTCCGCTATAACCACCGGAAACTTTGA
>JAHRFU010000015.1 GCA_019084485.1 Desulforudis sp.
CTCATTACAACGAGGTCTCCAAAAAACCAATGATGAAAATTATAGTGTTGTGCTGTGCGCTTTCCTGAGGGATTGCCTCCACAAACACGTACGTGACAGAGGAATCTGCTCGGGGTGGGAATCGGGGACAGGCATCTTTTTCCCGATTGAACCTTTTCATAAAGCCTAATCCTTCACCACAATGCTGGCTAATAGTATATGAGCAATATTTCCTAGGAAAAACCAGCCTGTCCCCGATTCCCACCCCGAGCAGATTCCTCTGTCACGTACGTGTTTGTGGAGGCAATCCCTCAGGAAAGCGCACAGCACAACACTATAATTTTCATCATTGGTTTTTTGGAGACCTCGTTGTAATGAGCAGAGTTGCTTTTCCTAATTAACCCTGGGTTTAACCCTGGGATGACCGCACCGGTGTAAAGTGTTATAATGGACGGGTGTTTCACAACCTGCAAGAAGGTGAGGATATGACATTGGACGAAAAAGAAAAACCTTATCAGCCGGAAAACCCCGAACCTAACTCCGAGGACACCGGGGCAAACCCGGAGACTGCACCTGTAGAGGATATCAGTCATCCGCCGGCTTCCCAGTTGGGCAACCACCAGGATTCCAATTATTCGGTCGGCATCAAACCGGCGATAGTCGTGGCGCTGAGTGTGGTTCTGGTGCTGGTTACTGCCCTGATTTCAGCCAACATTTGGCGGGCCGAAAGCATGGCAGTGGCGGTGGTTAACGGCGAAAAAGTCTCTCAGGCTGAACTCTATAATGAGATGTTCCTAAAATCCGGAGAGGAATCCCTGCACGGAATTATTACGCAGAAGCTTATCAATCAGGAGGCTAAAGCCGCCAACATTTCTGTTAGCGATGCAGACGTAAACGAACGTCTTGACCGGATGATTGAAAAGGACTTCCAATCGGAGGAGAACTTTAATCAGCTCCTGCAGATGTACAATCTGACCCGAACTGATATCAAAGAGCAGTTGAAAACACAGCTTCTCGTCGAAAAGATCCTTTGGGCTGAGCTTAACCTCGGCGATGAAGACCTGAAACAGTACTATGATGAGCACCAGGAGTTGTTCGGTGAACCGGTTACTGTCGAAGTACGCCATATTCAAACCGACAGCCGGAGCGAGGCTGAGGCCGTCAGGACTGCAGTCGCCGATGGTGCCGATTTTGCCGAAACGGCCAGGGAGCACTCCGTTGATGACATGACCGCTCCCCGGGGAGGCGAGTTGGGCAGGGTTCCCTACTCTGAGAACCTGCCCGGATGGGTTTTGACCGCCTTTGACCTTAAGGCCGATGAACTGAGTGCTGTCATTGAAAGCGAGAACGGATTCCACGTACTACAAGTGACCGAGTTGATCCCCGCCCTGGAGCCGACCTTTGAAGAAGTTAAGGATGATGTGCAGCAGGCCATCCTTGAGGAAAAAATGGCCACCGTATACCCGGAATGGATGGACAGTTTGTGGAAGAAAGCCAAGATTGAGTACAAGCACAAAGTGGATGCCTGAGTACAATTTGCTGTACAAGACAGGAGCGGGCGCTAACCGGCGCCCGCTTCCTTTTTCCTGGCCGTCTTGCGGCGGGGTTTGTCCGATGTCCGCTCCTTCTTCGCCAATTCGATACTGGTTTTAAGTGCTTCCATCAGGTCAACAACCTTAGCCGGTTGCGCCTCCGGTGGCCGCACGGCCACATCGCCTGCTACCTTGGCCCGAATAACCTCACTGATCGCCTCACGACGTTCATCGGTGTACTTCCCCGGGTCAAATGGTGCAGCCAGGTTCTCAACCAGGCTGAGCGCCATCTTGCGTTCATTGTCGTGAATGTTCACCTGATAATCCAATTCCGCCATCATCTCCGGCTTACGCACCTCATCCGGGTAGAGCATTGTGTTCATCACCAGCGTGCGGTTACTGACCCGAACACAGGCCAGCGTCTCCTTGGTTCTGATCATTACCCGGGCAATGCCCACTTTTCCGGTTTGCTCCATGGCCTGACGCAGCAGTTCGTAGACCTTTTGGCCACCCTCGGACGGAGCCAGGTAATAGGACTTGTCAAAGTAGACCGGATCGATTTCCCCGAGATCCACAAAATCCAGCAGGGAGATGTTTCGGGTACCTTCCGCAGGAGTACCGGCCAACTCCTCATCCGAAAGGACTACGTAGCGTCCTTTCTCGTATTCATAACCACGGACGATTTCATCCATTCCAACCTCTTCTTCACAGTGTGGACAGTGTTTTCGATACTGGATAGGGGTATTGCACTTGGCGTGCAGCATGTTAAACTTGATATCTTTACGTTCCGTAGCCGTGTACAACTTAACCGGAATATAGACCAGTCCGAACGTCATTGCACCCTTCCAAAGCGGCCTCATTGACTGCACTCCTCCCCAATGTTAACCGGTAGAACCGGCCTTTCGGCAACCCGGTTTCCACCCGTTACTGTTGGTTTAGTGTGTGCCGTCTCCTTGTTTTTTAAGCCCAAAATGAGGTGGATAACATTTGTGCAGGGTGAAGTCCGGGTCTAGAGGAAGCTACGGGCGATGCGTTCTCCATCGTATGAAAACTGCACCGTTTTTTCATCGAGCACGGTTTCCAGATGCACGGTTCGACTCCACAGTTTGTGTATGTGTGGAAGGGTTCGCTCCAGATACGGCACGTCCAGTTCCACACCTTCATAGGCATGCCTCAAATACAACTCTCCCAAACCTTTGAAATCACCATCCATGACCACGATGTAGGGATGTCCGCCGTTGATCAGACTTTGCACCAGCGTGTCCCGAATGCGGTGCCAGTTCTTATCGACTACCCGCCATTCATAACCAACACGCCGGTAGAGGTATAGATCGAGTTCATCGACCAGCTCCGGGGTCAGGTAGTTACGAATCAGTGAAACGTCGTTTTCACGTGCACGTACATCCCATAGTTCTTCCGTGCCGAAGTGGGCCTCGATACTCTCCAGGATCCTTAGACCCAAATGATAGGGGTTTATGCGAAACCGTCCTGGAGTGATCAGTTCGGACTGCATCACCGCAAGTTCCAAGGTTTCCGCTTCGCTCAGTTCCATTCTCCTCAGCAAGCGAAGATGCCAGAAGGTGGCCCACCCCTCATTTAGGATTTTTGTTTCCAGCTGTGGCCAAAAGTAAAGCGTTTCCTCGCGGATGATGTTTACGATATCCCGTTGCCAGTCATCCAGTATCGGGCTATGTGCCTTGAGATAACCGAGTACATCCTTGGTCTCCTGCCGGGATCCTTTGCCACTGGAATGTACCGATTCCGATAGGCGGTCGTACGGATTCACGTGCTCCTGAATCGATAGGACAGCGTCGATAAAACTCTCCACGGTCTTTTGCTCGTAAGATAACTCATAGTCTTGGATGCGCCGGGCCGAAGCCTCCATGGTGTCGAGCATCCGTCTGGAGGTAGACCGGAAGAAAGCGTTGTTTTTGAAAAAGTCGCTGTGTGCCAGGGCGTGCCCCACGATCAGTTTGTTCTGAATCAGGGTGTTCCGATCCAGCAGGAAGGCATAACAGGGATCGGTATTGATGACCATCTCGTAGATCCGGCTGAGATTTAGGTCGTATTCCGTTTTGATCCGGCTGTACCCCTTACCGAAGCTCCAGTGCGCAAAGCGAGTCGGCATTCCGTACGCTCCAAAACCGTAAATCACTTCGGCCGGACAAATCTCAAAACGCATGTCAAAATAATCAAGGCCTTCGGCTGAGGCTTTGTCCATCACCTCGCCGATGGCCTTTTCAAGCTCAAGAATGCTTTCCTTCAACAACCTCCACCCCCTTAGTCTGTCAGGAAACTCTTCCCGGACAGTGAAGGAAGGGCGCTATCCAACCACTCGGCTGATTCCGGTACCCACCCTCATTTCCTCATCGCTAATCACCCGGTCAACCAGCAGTCCGACCAAACCATTCATCCGGTTTAGTAGGATGATACGGGTGTCAAAAGTAGGGCGAACCTGCTCCACGCCCGCGTGCCTGCGCACATCAATAGCCTTGACCCGCTGCCCCTTGTAAACAATCATCCCGTCCGAACCCGGCACGGGCTCTTCACAGTACTCCCAGAAACGCAGAATCTTAGAAACGCAAGCCTGGGGAAGTTGGTACATTTCGCCGCCTACTTCAAAGATGACCAAAGACTGCATCGTGTGTGTCCACTCCTTTTCGATCTGTACGGTTGCGTTCTGCTTTGTTCATCATAGCCCCCATCCGCTGTCCCTCACAAGGGGTTAAAAAACCCGAACTTTATACAAAAATGTTGAGCATTGTTTGCCTATAAATCTCCCGATTCATAGACGCAGGACACACCTGATTTCACGTCGAATTCCCACTGTGAGTTCACTTCTGGAGGCTATTTCTTGTCAAAGGAAGGATCAACCTACCAACCTGCTGTCCTGATGGCTGTGGTGCTGTTTCTGGCGTTGTTGCCGAGTTTCAGCCTCCCGGCCGTACTCCCGCTAGTCGAACAGGACTGGGGGATGCGTCCGTCACAATCCGGCACCGTGATGGCGTTTTTTCAGGTCGGGTACATACTGACCGCAATTATCGCTCTACCGCTTACCGATCGGCTGGACGCCAGGCGGATCGTAATGTGCGGTGCCTTGCTGACCGTAGCAAGCCATATCTTGTTCGCTTTAGTCGCCAAGGATCCGATGAGTGCCTCTGTGTTGCGGGGCCTGGCCGGAGCCGGGATCGGTTGCATCTATATGCCCGGACTGCGCATCGTGTCGAGAGTCGACAATCTCCGGGGCCGGGCTGTTGGGTTTTACGTTTCATTTTATTTGTTTGGAACCGCTTTCTCCTTCCTCGCCACCGGCGTCCTCGTCTCCTATTACACTTGGCAGCAGTCCTATCTAACCGTGGCCCTCTTCTCCGCTCTTTCCGTTCCCGTCGCACTCTACCTGATTATGCGTATTGACGATACCACCATGCTACCTAGGCGCCAAAAACAGACTTCAGAAACCGGCCCAAGACCGGGATGGCGGGTCAGGTACCGACAGAACCTCCCAGTTATTCTGATGATTAGCGTCTACGTGGTGCATATGTGGGAGTTCTACGGGATGCGCTCATGGATATCCCCGTACCTGGCCCACGTGCTCGGTGAAGGCTCCGGTGCCGCAACGTCTCTGGCCGCCACCATCACTTCGTTCCTGATAATGCTCAGCGCTTCGGCTACATTCCTCGCAGGCTCGATCTCAGACCGGTACGGGCGCCTGCTGACGGCTTCGATGATTATGCTGACCAGTGTTGTCTGTTCCTTTGCTTTCGGCTGGCTGATCGGCTCCCCGCTCTGGCTAATCATTATCGTTGGGGCTATCTACAGCATTATGGTCGTGGCCGATACCCCGATCGTTTCCACCGGGATCACTGAACTCTCTGATCCGGAACGCCTGGGTCGGATCATGGCCTGGCAGACCTTTCTCGGATACACCGCCGCCAGTATCGCTCCCATAACCTTCGGCCTCATTCTAGAACACGCTCAACCAAACCTGGCCTGGGGCTTCGCCTTCTCGTCCCTGGGGCTGGTTGCGATATTCGGACCCCTCCTCCTAATGTTGCTAGCCCGCCTGCCGGAAAAGGCCTCCCTCTGCAACGGCAGAGGCTAAGGTGAAAAAGTGAAGGGGATGCTTGCGCATCCCCTTCACTTTCATGTTTGAAAACTACTGCTTAACGCTTTCCACCCACGGCCACCTTGGCCGGGAGCTCGGGCTGGATCGCCATAATGATCTCCGGCTTCAGACCGGCGTACTTGGCAAGCCACGCCCGCCGTTCTTCCCGCAACTTGGCGTTCCGCCATTGATACTCCTCTTCGGAATAATACTGCCGAGGATTTAGCGGCTTAATGTCAATTCCCGGTACGTCCGCCGGCACCAGGTAGCCCCAATCCGGGTCTTCCTGCCACCGGACGGTCCCACGAGCAATCTGCTCCATAATGACCGTGGAGTCCTTAATCTTAATCTTCACTCCGGGAAAATCAGCGTTCTTGCCGATACTCCCGGTATTTAACAGGTAGCATTCAATACCCGGGTTTCTCCGTACGATCTCCAAGAAGCGATTTCCCTCTTCAGCCTCGGGACCCACGATGAACGGATTGGTTCCCACTTGCCGCTTGGCCTGCCCCGCTTTGGTCGGGTCGCCGGCCGAAGTCTCGATGGACTCGCCCAGCATGAAAAACGCGGCCGCCTGCTCGGGGTCGAGTTTCACAACCAAGGGAACCACATCATCGCGCCGGGTAATAAAGATGATGCGATCCGCCCGAACCAGATCGATCTTGTCGTCCGTTCCGATCACCTCAAAACGAAGCACCACTCCGCGCCCATTAGAGGTGAGTTCTTTGTCATCAAACAGTACGGTCCCGTCCTCCAAGACCTTGATGTTCTCAAAAATGGCCTTAGGTGAGGTGGCGGCGTCATATAATACCGCTTGGGAACGATCGAGCCCATCGGTCTTAATATAAAACCCGTTCTCGGTACCCATACAAGATTCGTCGGCATTCAACATTATAACGTCGTCTTGCCGGATGGCCACGCCCTCGTCACCCGTTAAGCCGTGATCGTGCATCGTCAAGGTCGTTTTTTCGGTACCGCTTAGACCAAAAAGAATGAAGCCCACTTCGCGGGTTTTGCCCTTTCGCCCCTAACGCGAATCACCTTGCTCCCCGCGTGCAGGCCGATTCCGCCTCGTTTCTTCTGGATATACATGGCCTTACGCAGGAAAGATTTCTTGCACTCGCCAAAGTAGTCGGTTCCCAGGATGTACGTTACACCTGACTCGGGATGGGAAAAGATCACTCTTTCGGGCCATTCCGGGACGTAGAGTACACCCATTAAAACCTATTTAGTTGATTATTTGTCTTATTGGTCATCATTTCTCCCAATCAATCGTCCGATTCGTACAAATGTTCATACAAATAACACCCATGCGGGTGATTTGTTTGGGGTGGTGGGAGTTACGTGGGGTCGCCCCCGAAGAAGGTTTTCAGGGCAGCTAAGACGTCCCCCTTGTCCCGGATAACTACGGTTCTAAACTTGGGGTGCCGAATGCGCTTGTAGGTGGAACGAAGGGTACTCGAATAGTAATAGGGGCCCTCAATCTCGCCGTATCCGACTAGGCTAGAGATCTCGGTAAGCTTCCCGACTAGCTCGACGCACTGGTCATTATCAGACGTAAGGTTGTCTCCGTCTGAAAAGTGAAAAGCGTAAACATTGTAGTCCTGCGGCGGGTAACGCTCCTCGATCACCTGAAGCGCCAGTCTGTAGACCGACGAACAGCGAGTGCCTCCGCTCTCCCCTTTGGTAAAGAACTCATCGTCGGTACTCTCGCGGGCTTCGGTATGGTGGGACAGGAATACCACATCCACGTTCTTGTACTTGCTGCGGAGAAACCGGGTCATCCAGAAGAAATAGGTGCGTGCAATGTATTTTTCAAAGGGCCCCATCGAGCCGGAAGTATCCATCATCGCCAAGACCACCGCCCCCGATTCCGGCTGCTCATAGATATCCCAGGTGCGGTAGCGTAGGTCTTCCGGTGTAACCGAATGAAACCCCGGTTGTCCCTGCGACAGGTTTTTGCGCAGGACGTTTAAGACCGTCCGGCGGCGATCAATGTTTGCGGCCATCCCCTTTTTGCGCACATCCCGGAAATCGGAGCCCTCGGCCGTCAGGTGCGGCCGGGCCTTTGTTTCCAGGTTGGGAAGGCTCAGTTCTTCAAACATTATCTCGGAGACTTCCTCAATGCTGACCTCCGCCTCGAAATAATCACTTCCGGCTTCTGTCCCTGGTGTCCGGCCCTTAGCACCGCCGCTAGGCCTCCCACCGGCCACCAGGTCGCCCGGCAGACTGCTTCCGTAACCCTGACCGACCAGATTTCGCTTATCCGGGTCAAAACGGAACCGGTACTCCTCAATAGCCCGAACTGGAACTTTAATCACTTTCTGTCCGCCTGAAAGCACGATGCTTTCCTCGCTGATGATCTCAGACAGGTTATTCTTTATCGCCTCACGCACCTTCTCCCGGTGCCGTTCCTGATCCAAGCGGCCTTTCCGGTGTAGACTCCAGTCTTCACGACAAACCGTAAACCTAGTCATCCTCGGTCCAACTCCCTAACGAACATCCAGTAACTCATAGCTACCCCTGCAACCCGACTCCTGACTACTGACTACTATCGGTTCAGCATACTGCCCACGTATCTCAAAAGCTCGGTAGCACAGACCGGACAGTACCCATGTTCAGCAATGAGCTCCTCGCCGACCTTATTGATGCGGCGCAGTTGCTCCGGGTCGGGGCTCCGGGCGGAGGTGGTGATCTTAATGACGTCCTTCAAGTCTGCGAACAGCTTACGCTCGATGGCATCCCGTAACCGGGTATGGTTCTTGTAGTCAAAACGGATCCCTCTCCGTGCATAACTGGAGATACGGATCAGGACTTCCTCGCGGAAGGTTCGTTTGGCGTTCTCCGACACCCCGATCTGCTCCTCGATGGCCCGCATCAACTGTTCGTCGGGCTCAATTTCCTCGTCTGTAAACAAGTCGTGGTTCCGTATCCCGCTGCAATAGGCCTCCACGTTGTCCAGATAATTATCGAAAAGGATCCGTGCCGCTTCCTCATAGGACTGCACAAAGGCCTTCCGGACTTCACGCTTTGCCATCTCGTCATACTCACGCCGTACCTGCGAGATGTGGTTGAGATAGCGCTCACGTTCCTCGCGGCCGATCGAAGGATGCTGGTCCATCCCATTCTTAATCGCCCGCAAAATGTCCAGAGCGTTTAGGCATTCGGCCTCGTTACGGATTATCGCCGACGACAGGCGGTTCACAACGAACCGCGGATCCACCCCGCTCATCCCCTCCTCAGGGTGTTCACACTGGAGTTCCCGCAAATCCGCCTGCTTGAGGTTGTCAACTTCCTCGCCGTCGTACAGCTTCATCTTGGCGAGCAGGTCCACGCCCTGTTTGCGGGAATCCTTAAGTCGGGATAAGACCGAGAACATCGCCGCCACCCGCAGGGCGTGTGGCGCCAGGTGGATGCTCTGAACATCGCTTTGCCCGATCAGCTTCTCGTAAATCCGGATCTCTTCGGTCACTCGCAGGTTATAGGGAATTTTCACTACGATCATCCGGGAAACCAGGGCCTCGTTTTTCCGATTGCTCACAAAGGCCCGGTATTCCGCTTCGTTGGTGTGTGCCACAATCATCTCATCCGCATAGATCAGAGCATACCGCCCGGCCTTGAAATTACCTTCCTGGGACAAGCTTAGCAGGTTCCAGAGAAACCGTTCGTCGCATTTTAACAGCTCCTGAAACTCCATGAGTCCCCGGTTGGCAATGTTCAACTCCCCGTCAAACCGATATGCCCGGGGATCAGATTCGGCACCGTAGTCTGCGATCGTCGAGAAGTCAATGCTGCCGGTGAGTTCAGCAATATCCTGAGACTTGGGATCGGAAGGGGTAAAGGTTCCGATGCCTGTGCGGTTTTCCTCCGAAAAGAGAATCCGCTCTACCGGAAACTCCTCAATCCGACCGCTATACTCCGTCTTTAACCGCAGACGGCAGGCCGGACACAGTTCCCCTTCCACGTGTACGCCGTATTCCTTTTCAAACGCCGGGCGCAGTTTCCGGGGGATCAAATGCAGGGGGTCCTCGTGCATGGGACAGCCCCTGATAGCGAAAACCGCACCGTCCGGCGTACGACTGTACGCCTCCAAACCGCGCTTCAGCAGGGTGACCAGAGTGGATTTGCCGCCGCTCACCGGCCCCATCAGTAACAGAATTCTCTTGCGCACATCAAGACGCCGGGCAGCCGGATGCAGATAATCGTCCACCAGTCCCTCCAGCGTGCCGTCAAGGCCGAAGAGTTCACGGGTGAAGAACTTATAACGCCTTCCATCAGCGGCAGCCTCAATGCCGAAGGCCTCGACCATATTATAGATCCGGGTATGCGCGAGTTGGGCAACCCGGGGATGCTCACGCACCAGTTCCAGGTAGTCCTGAAACGTACCGTCCCAAGCCAATTCCTTCTCCTCCCGGGAATAATCCTCCAGACGCCTGAGAAATTCCAATATCCCCGCACCTCCAAGCATCTCAAGCTCGCCCCCGCTGGGTTTAACTCCTTGAAATATATGCTTAAAGTACCAAACATAGAAGAACCACCGCCTTTCGAGGACGTCCGAACAGAACTGCCACAACAAGGGGCCGTTGCCATAAAACTTCATTGGTTAACCAATTAGCAAAAATTGGCTGAGTCATAGGCATTGAGTGACACAACTTACAGCTATATAATACAAATTGAACTAAGTGGGAGATATGCTTGCTACTCCCATCATTACTAAGGACGTGACACAATGCGGAATTTTGCCTCAATTGCACTGGCTGCAACAATCTTCCTGTTCTGTATACCATCGGTGGCCGAGGCTAATCCATCCGCCGCTTTAATGATCAATGGTCAGCGCATTGCAGGTGAAGCCTCTTTGATCCGAAATGACCGTGCCTACGTTCCCCTCCGCTTGGTATCGGAGAGTCTCAATGCAAAGGTTCAATGGAACCAGTCCCGCCGCACCATTGATATCTCAAACGGGCACTCCGAGATTCGCCTATTTCTAAATGAGGCTTTTGGCTATATGAACGCCAGAAGAATTGGCCTGGATGCTCCTCCGTTCCTCGTCGGCAGCACCACCTACGTTCCGCTCCGGTTTGTGGCTACAGCCTTGGGTGCTGATGTCCGCTACGATAACCGTTCGGTCAGCATTAGGCTGGCCGGTGCTAAGCCTCCGGCGTCGGCCTCCGGGACAGCCACCGAATACAGAGTAAGTAGCGGGGATACCCTCGGTACAATCGCGGCCCGTTTCAAGACCAGTGTTGCCGCCATCAAGCAAACTAATCAGTTGAAAAGTGACCTGATCACTCCCGGACAACTGCTCTTCGTGCCAACCAACAGCAAACAGCCCGTGACTAACATCTCGGTACCCAGCAGGGGGAGCAAGACCGGATACGGAGAGTTGATTGAATGGCAGTACGCTAACTGGATATTTAACCATCACAGTACAGCGGTTATTCATGATCTCTGGTCGGGAAAAAGGTTCAACATCTACCGTATCGGTGGCGCTAACCACGCCGACTGTGAACCCCTTACTGCTCAGGACACGGCGATCATGAAGTCCATCTACGGTGGTCAGTGGAGTTGGAATACCCGCCCGGTTATCGTTGAAATCGACGGAAGACGGCTAGCCGCGTCCATGAACGGTATGCCGCACGCCTTCAACACTGTGCCCAACAATAACTTCAATGGAATGTTCTGTGTACACTTCTGGAAAAGCCGCAATCACAATACCAATGCTGAAAACCCGGCCCATCAGTTGAACGTGCAGCGCGCAGCAGGGTTGAAGTAGATTACGGCATCCACAACTACTAAAAAAGCAAGGGACGGTATCCGGCATCGCCGGAACCGTCCCATCACATTTTGAATCCTTTATCGGGCTAAATTCCTCAACCGCGGGGCAGCTCCAAGCCGCCCTTTCTGGCTAGACTGCCCAGATCATTGGCCTGAACCATCCCGTCCGACAGGGTATAGAGCGTGTCCTTGATGTAGAGGATCCGGTTGATGTCCCGGTTGCCAGGGTACCAGTCCAGTCCGGCCTTCAGGTAGTCTTGGTCCGACCGATGGGTCAGCTTCCCCCTAAGGGTGAAGCCCCGGTCGATGCTAAGGTCGTAGACGTAGGCTCCCTGAAACACAAAGCTACCGTACTCCCACTGTGGGGTTGAGGTGCTCTTGTTCTGAATCTCCGCCACTATAATGGGGAAGGCCAGGAGATTTTGCTCCCTGTTGAACAGCAGGGCCCGGTGATTGTTCAGCACCTCCGAATGAGTCCCCCGATCCCCAATCTGCACCGCATACTTCTCCACCGGATGATTCACGTCGGTAATGTCAAAAAGCGCTACTTTCATCCCCTGCGCGTAGGCAAAACCCTGGCGAACCGGCGTCCCGTCACGGTTCTTTTGTACTGCCTCCACCGCGTCCTTGCCGAACCCAATCAGGTGGTGCTCGTCGTAAGGATGCAAGTAGTTGCTGAATCCGGGAATTTTCAGGACTCCCAGTATCGTGGGTTCATTAGGGTCTGAAAGGTCAAAGACAAATAGGGGGTCGGTGGTTTTGAAGGTGACCATGTAACCCCTCTGGCCCATGAACCGTGCCGAGTAAATCCGTTCGCCCGGAGCAATGTCTTCAATCTTCCCTGCTATACCGAGGCCCTTGTCCAATATGAACAGATTGTTGCTGGAAATGCCGCTCTGCCAGTGACTTTGGGTGGTTGCAATACGGAAGAACCCGTCGAATTCGTCCATGGAGAACTGGTTTAGCACCGTTCCCGAAACAGCCCCCTGTCCGTTGTAAACAGCTTTGCCCTTTTCCAACGCAAAGCGGTAGACCGTGGTTTCTTCTTGATTTGCGATCGGCGGCGCTATACCCGGCAGGCGGGGGGATTCGGGCAGGATCACGGGCATCGGTTGGATTGGGCCGTGGTCATACCTTGTCGCCGCAACGTACAGGTTAGCAGTGGACACATAGACGTTGGTGCCCGCGCCGAGATAAGTACCCACCTGCACCCCTTCTGCCGTATCCAGGCTGAATCCACCGACAATCAAGAAGTTGGGTTCGACGAACCCGGGGAAATAGCAGATGTCTGCACACTTGACCCGTTTGTAGTCCTCTCCGGCCCGGGTGTCCCGGTAGACGGGGGTAACGACCGAGGATGCGGGTGCGGCCGAATCGCGTAGGAGATACACGTTCAGATACCGGTTTGCAACCAGATAGACGTCCTTCCCGATCTTTCGCGAGGACAAGTAGTCACCCTCAATCTCCACGGTTCTGGTCTCGGTGATTCGATTCTTGTCCCGAATGTCAAAGACTACTGCTTTGACGGTACCGCTCACCGGAAGGATGATGGAAGGATAAGTCCCGGAACGCATGGGGTAGGACGTACCGACCACGACCAGGTGTTCCCGATCCACATACATTTCCCGAGGGTTGAAGTTCGGGTCGGCAAAGGTTAGCACCTTCTGCACCGTCATTTGGTCTGCCGGATTAGCCCGGATCACCAGTACCCGGCTGTTGTTAACCTGGTATATAAACTCTCCGTCCGTCTTGATGATGTCGGCCTCGTCCACGCCTTCCACCTGCACGTTGGTAGTCGAATACTCGTCTCGGCTTGGTGCCGCCTGTTTTTCCGAAGGGGCTGCGGCCATGCCGCTGTCCTCGGCCAACATTCTCTCATTCATACCTACCCTTAGGGGAAAATACCCCTGGTATTGCTGCCTCTCTTCCAGCAGCCGGGTCAACTCGGCGCAGGACCCCACCGACGGTAGTGCTAACGGCTCCGGTGCAACCTTTGCCTCACCGGGCAGTTTTGTAAACCCCATCGCCAACGCCGCCACCATAAACATCAGCACCCCGATCCACCGGTACATCGGCCCACTCCTTCCCAATTCTGCTGTTACCTTCTTGTAATGCTGACGTTCGGCAGGGCTAAACAGTTTTCTAGTACGACCGCCTTCGGCCAAAAACGATGCCGTACCCAAAACAAAAGACCGCCAAAAGGCGGTCCTAGCAATCTCTACAGTATCGTTTGCAACGTGAACTAGTTAACCAAGGGTACCACGATATATGGACGATCGTCTTCGAGGAGGGCCGGAAGCTCGTCGGCGGGTACGATCCGGTAGTTCACGTCATTACCGTCCGACCAGGTCACAAGGTATTCCATCTCTCCCGCTCCCTTCAGGGTGTATCCCTGTATACGTTATACTTAATCCGATCTTAACAGAATGCACCCCTCGTTACAAGGGCGAAATGAAAACCAATATGAAAAATATTCTAGAGGATTTTTAAGCGGGAAAGCATGACCTGGTTCGCAGCGTCCTCAAAACCATCATCTAGGGGCGCGAGAAAGCCATCCCGTCCCCGCCTTTCCAGCGCCAGTCGGATGAAATAGTCGGTGAGCGCTGGATTCTTGGGTAGCAGGGGACCATGCATGTATGAACAGAAGACGTTCTTGTACCGTGCACCTTCGGTTCCGTCAGCACCGTTGTTGCCGTGACCGGACAGTACCCGGCCGAAGGGCTTAATTTCACCGAGGAAAGTCTGGCCGGAATGGTTCTCGAAGCCGGAGACGTGTACGATTCGCCCCGGCACGGAGATTCCGACTGCCACATTGCCGATCAAACGGGTGGTCCCGGCTTGGGTATAGAAGTCCAGCAGATCCAATCCCGGGATAACCCGGCCGCTCAAGGAACGGTAATACCGGCCAAGCAGCTGATATCCCCCGCAGATCGCTAAGGTGACCATACCGTCCTCAAAGGCGTCCCTGAGGTTGGCCCTCCGGCTCGAAAGGTCTTCCGCCATTAAGTCCTGTTCCCGGTCGGAGCCCCCGCCAAGGAACAGGAAATCCGCATCCGTGAAGTCGATGCGCTCTCCCAGGTTAATCTCCCGCACCTGCACAGCGATACCCCGCCACTCACAACGACGGCGAAAAGCGATGATATTCCCACGATCCCCATACAGGTTGAGCAGATCTGGATAAAGGTGATATACCGTGAGCATCACGTCGGTCACTTCCCGTCACTCATAGTGCTCAAGGCCTTCTCGGTCGGCCAGAGAGCGGTGTAGGTAGCCAGAAGATAGGCGGCATCTCCACCTCCACGTACCATCTCTCCAACCGCATCCTGTACCCGGGGTTCGACCCCGATCTTGCGCGCACTGACACCGGCATACTTCAAGCGCACGGCCATCTCGGCGGCCCGCTCACCGCTGCAAAGAAACCGGTTAATCTCCAAGTCCGGTTCAGCCAATAGTTCAACATCAACGTCCCATAGCCAGGAAATGTCCCGTCCATCAGCAGCGTTGTCGTTGATGGCGATGTACAGATCCTTGCTTCCCCGTGCAGCGAGTAGGATCGCCAGACTCTCATTGAAACCGGCCGGGTTTTTCACCAGGTTCAGGTATAGGGGGCGCCCTCGGTGTCGGAAGTGCTGTAGACGCCCGATCTCAGGTTTATAGTGATAAAGGCTTTTCAGCATGGTTTCCGGTTCTAGTCTAAGGCCCGACCCGGCACATAGGGCGGCTAGGGCATTGTACAGGTTGTAGAAGCCCTGGGTCGGCAGGTTCAGCCGGAAGTCCCGGCCGTCGAGAACCACCCGGCAGGTGGTTTCATCTACACTCGAGACAGCCTCCCAGCCCTGAACCGCGGGTTCAGGCCGCTCGAACCCGCAACCAGTACACTCGTACAAACCCAGTTGACTGTAATGGTAGAAGGAATAGTGGAGGTCCGTCCCGCACAGGGGACAGAAGCGGGCCTCACGCGAAGCACCCGAAGTGTCCAGGACCCGCCCGTGCGGCGCCAAACCGAAATAGGTCGTCTCCGGACCGATCCGGCCTAGCTGGGCGACCAGCGGATCGTCGCCGTTTAGTACCAATCGTGTTTTGGGAAGCTTCCGCAGGGCGTCGCGGATGAAGGAAATGGTCTGGTCCAACTCGCCATACCGGTCCAGCTGATCCCGAAAGAAGTTAGTGACCACAACCACGTCCGGGTTGACCTGCTCCACCACCCTGGGAAAGCTGGCCTCGTCCACTTCGAGCACGGCATAATCAAAGGAGTACGCCGGATTTACCCCAGCACTCCGGACGAAGGCAGTGGCAATCCCGGGAAGCATATTGGCCCCCTCCCGGTTGATGATCACACTGTGACCGGCGTCGCTCAACATCTGGGCGATCATGTTGTTGGTGGTGGTCTTGCCGTTGGTCCCGGTAACCAGGATTACACCCTTTTTCGCCCTGCGTGCCAGGGCCCTCAGGGTACCGGGATAAATGCGCAGGGCGACATGCCCCGGTAGCGAGGAACCGCGGTGTCCAAGCATCCGGCTCAAAGCGGCAACTGTCTTCCCGGCCCATACGGCAGCACACAGGCGAAACGGCAAAGGTCAAGCCTCCTTACCGAAGATACTCCCATTACTTTACATTTCCAGCCCTCAAAAATCAAGTAAGGGGTCGGGGGTTAGCCCCGCCCCCCCGGGGGTTTATCCGTAGAACAGTGGGGGGCGTTGCTTGATCTGGTTGAGGGTGAAGACCGGGGCCGCTTGGGCCCCAAACTTATGTGCGATGTTGGCC
>JAHRFU010000036.1 GCA_019084485.1 Desulforudis sp.
CCTGGATTGCCGGAGACCCAAAGGAGCGTCTGGCGGTTCTGCCTTCTGCCCAGGAGCACGTGCTCAAGCTGGATGACGGTAAGAATCGGCTGGCCAAGGCGGTGACGGATCTGTCTAACCCAGCGCTCTTAGTCAGCACCGCTTTCACGGCCTGGAAAAACGCCACATCATCTCGAATCTCCAGCGCCTTTTCATGCGGCACAGCCAGAGCAAATGCCTTCGACAGATCCGTCACCGCCTTGGCCAGCCGATTCTTACCGTCATCCAGCTTGAGCACGTGCTCCTGGGCAGAAGGCAGAACCGCCAGACGCTCCTTTGGGTCTCCGGCAATCCAGGCTGACCAGTCAAATCCATGGAAAATACCGCAGCAGACCTCATATTTCTCCAGCATCACGGCTACGGCTTCTTCCTGATCAACGGCTGTCCTCCCCTTACCGCAGCTTTCGGTGTAGGTAGCCAGGGCTGACTTCAATTCGTGGGCAAGCCCCAGATAATCCACGACCAAACCGCCCGGTTTGTCTCTAAAAACCCGGTTTACCCGCGCGATGGCCTGCATCAGGCCATGGCCGCGCGATGGCCTGCATCAGGCCATGGCCGCGCATTGGCTTGTCCATATACATGGTGTGAAGGCAAGGGGCATCAAAACCGGTTAGCCACATGTCCCGGACGAGAACGACCTTAAACGGGTCTTTCGCATCCTTGAACCTCTTGGCCAGTTCTTCCCGACGGGGCTTGTTGCGGATGTGTGGTTGCCACGGGGCAGGGTCTGACGCTGACCCCGTCATGACCACCTTCAGGATTCCTTTGTCATCGTCGCCGTGGTGCCAATCCGGTCGGATGGCCGTAATGGCGCTGTAGAGTTCAACGCAAATCCGGCGGCTCATACAAACGACCATGGCTTTCCCATCCATGGCTTCAAGGCGGCGCTCGAAGTGATTGACCAGGTCCAGGGCAATCAGCCGGAGACGTTTCTCTGCGCCAACAAGGGCCTCAAGTTGCGCCCACTTGGTTTTGAGCCGCTCCTTGTGCTCGATTTCCTCGCCTTCAGTGGCTTCCTCGAATTCCTCGTCCAGCTTAGGCCTCTCGGCCTCAGCCAGTTCCAATTTGGCAAGACGGCTCTCGTAGTAGATGGGGACCGTGGCTCCGTCCTGCACCGCCCGCTCTATATCATAAACGCTGATGTAGTCGCCGAACACAGCGCGGGTATTCTTGTCGGTCAGCTCGATGGGCGTACCGGTGAAGCCGATGAACGACGCGTTGGGCAGCGCCTCGCGCATATGCCGCGCAAAGCCATCGATGAAATCGTATTGGCTGCGGTGGGCCTCGTCGGCAATGACCACGATATTGCGCCGCTCCGATAAGACTGGTATGCGCCAGTCACCTTCACCATCCGCTTCGCTCCACCCTCTCCCACTGGGAGAGGGCTGGGGTAAGGGTACCGCCGAAGGCGGCATAAATTTGTGGACGGTGGTAAAGACAACGCCTCCTGAGCCGGTGTGCAGCAATTCCCGCAGATGCGCCCGGCTCTCGGCCTGCATGGGTTCCTGGCGCAATAACTCACGGCACCGCACGAAGGTGCCGTAGAGTTGGTCGTCGAGGTCATTGCGATCAGTAATGACGACCAGCGTCGGGTTCTTCATCGCCGGATGCAGCACCACCCGCCCGGCGTAGAACGCCATCGTCAGGCTTTTTCCCGATCCTTGCGTATGCCACACCACTCCTACGCGCCTGTCACCGGGCTTACCGTCACGCCGCCCCCTGGCAAAGTAGGTGCCTTTCTCGTCTTTAGCTATAAATGGCTTCAGCGGGGGAACGCCAGCGCGGATGGTTTCGGCAAGAGCCACATTCACCGCATGATACTGGTGGTAGCCGGCCATCTTTTTGGCCAATATCCCCCCTCCCACATCCTCGAAAACAATAAAGTGACGGATCAGGTCCAGGAACCGACGCTTCTTAAAGACACCCTCCAGCACCACCTGCAGCTGCGGCAGGCGTGTATTGGCCAGTTCCTCACCCTCAATAGTCCGCCACGGCATAAACCACTCCCGGTCACCCGTAAGCGTGCCGATACGTGCCTGCGCGCCGTCCGAGATAACCAGCGCCTCATTGAAAGCAAAGAGCGACGGAATCTGCTGTTTATAGGTCTGAAGTTGGTTAAAGGCTTTCCAAATATCCGCATCCTCGTCGGCCGCATTCTTTAGTTCCATCACCGCCAGCGGCAGACCGTTGACGAACAGCACAATATCCGGCCGCCGCTCGTATCGGTTCTCGACAACTGTAAACTGATTGACTGCCAGCCAGTCATTGTTCTCCGGCGTTTCATAGTCCAGCACGCGGACAAGATCCCCGCCGATAGACCCATCAGGCCGCTGGTATTCGACCGGCACGCCATCGACTAGATATTTATGAACGATGTGATTATTGGTTACCAGCGATGGCGAATCCGGCCGGGTCAGCTTGCGGAACGCCTCCTCCAATGCCTCAAAAGGCACATGGGGGTTGAGGTGCTGCAGCGCCTGCCGCAGACGGCGTTCAAGCACGACCTGTTCGTAGTCCTCGCGCTCGGCTGCCAACTCGCCGGGGGCGATCCCCGGACCGGACAGGATCAGGTAGCCCATGCTCTCCAGCCAGGCCAGCGCGGCCTGTTCGACGATGGATTCGGTGAACGGTGTCATGTTTCTCATTCAATCAACTCCATGTCACGAAGAAATGGGGAGGGATTTTGAGGGCGTTCTGACCCCCACGGCATAATTTTTGACTGTGGGTAAGACAGGTACAGCAACCGCTTTGAACGTGTTACAGAGACAAAAGCAGTCCGTTTCTCTTCCGCTTTTGTTTTAGAGTTCTTATTCGCACGATAATCCGGAAAAGTTCCATCCGACATTCCCACCACGAAAATAACGTCAAACTCAAGCCCTTTGGAGGAATGCACCGTTAGCAAGGCAAGACCTTTCTGCCGCGGCGGCTGCATCGTTCCCAAGGCCCTGTGTGTCAGGAATGAAGCAAGATCATTTGTGCTCGAACGTTCAATTCTCAGAAATCTATCCCATTCTCCACGCATAACTTTGATATCTTCCAATACGGCTCTTTTATCATCCTCACTGGCAAGTTTCTCCCCATACTTTTCCAGAATATTCAGCGCCTCCGACATTCGGACAATATTATTGCCGACAATTAATTCGCCTGCTGCGTTTGCAATTACCTTTGCCTTTTTACCACTTGACTGTCTCGCTAACTCGACGAGTTCATGTCCGGGATTTGCTCTGTCCTTGGCAGTATTCTGTGCGGAAGAATGTATCCCCCATTTTTTAAATAAATCGTCCCGGTGAAGTCTGTCTTTGGGGTTTACTAAAAGCCGAAGGACCAATTCAAACTCTATCATTAAGTCCGATTCACTTTCATGTCCCGCCTTTAACTGTTTGTAGTAGGGTATGTCCTGTTCCCGTAGTTTTTCCTCAATTCTTAAGAGTGTGTACCGGGTTCTCCCAAGAACTGCGCAACTTTCAAGGCGTATAGGTTCTTCGACATCTGGATGTCCACTCTTGCAAAGCTCCATGATTTTTTGGAGAACAAGTTGTGCCTCATCATCTTCGTCCTCACCAATCAGGAGCTCGACGGCACCCTCAACAGGTAATTTCTCTACCTCAGTGAGATAATTACGATCAAGCCTCTTGGCCGCTTCTACCACAGCGCGGGAAGAGCGGAAATTCTCGTGTAATTCAATAACCGAGGCCTCGAAGTCATTTGTGAAGCAATCCATAAACCGCGTGTCCGCTGTATTAAACCCATAAATCGCTTGTTTCTTGTCACCTACCATCATGACATTTTTATACTCATCGCCACAAAGAGCACGCAGCACACCATATTGTGCACCATTCAGGTCTTGTGCTTCATCAATACAAATAAAACGATAAAGACGCCGATAAAATCCTGCAATCTTGGGGCGTTCTTCAAATAATTGATATGTAAGCAGCAATAAATCGTCGAAATCCACCGCCCCGGATGCTCGCAATTCCGCCTGATAACCTTCGAATATTTTACGGTCTATCTCATCATCAATTTCGAAAGCGCGTAAGAGATTGCTCTTAAATTGGATAATTTTACTTAACCAAGCGTCAATCCTTTTTTTTTGCTCTTCATGATCTCCGGCAAGCTTTAGTTGATGTAGCAGTTCCGGATCATCATTAATTGCTCGGGTTAGAATGCTCCTGCGATCATGGTAGGCATCGAATATCTGAGGTAAGCCGTCAATTCCCACAGGCTTACCCCGCTTAGCAAGAACCTCTGTACAAAAACTGTGTAGCGTCCCAATAAATGCCCGCTCGGCAATATTGGGAATAGTCTGCAACCGATCCTTCATTTCATTGGCAGCTTTATTGGTGAACGTAAGCGCAAGAATCTGAAAGTGCCCTGTTTCCTCTTCAAGGTGCCGACGAATCCGTTCCGTTAACACCCTTGTTTTGCCGGAGCCAGGCCCTGCGACCACAAGCAAAGCCCCCTTCGTATGGTCAACAGCCCTTTTCTGATCTTCTGACAGACGAATGTTCATGGGGTTTCCTCCCTGATTCAATTACTTTTCCCGTCACATCGGGAATCTGGTTGAACAACTCTTTAATCTTGCCGGGAATTCGGCGATTTTTTTCCTCTAAAGCCACAATCCCCCGTGTAATGGCTTCAGTATAAACTGTCTTTCCTTCTTTTAGTATATCAAGTGATGCCCGTTTTCTTCCTCCGTCACCATCTCCTGTATAGTTTCTTGTTTTGCCACCCTTCATTTTTTGGTCGTTCATTCGGCCGATATAGTCAGTCACATAATCATCCGCATCATGGTGGCGATTCAAGGTCGAGTCAATGACATCTGCATATCCTTCATCAACTAAATAGGTTTCAAAATTCTTTCCTTCCGGCAGTACAACCACATTTGAACAGGACTTATAATCAGTGATGCCAATCTTCATTAATGCAGCTGACATGTCCTCCAACGGTTTATTTTCAGCGTCGGAAAAAATATACCACTCAATCTCGAATCCCTTGGCGAGCCTCAAAAACGGTAAGTAGCTGCCAGCGCCACCAACACCGATGAAGTTAACCCCTAGTTCATTAGGATTTCTGCCCCAATATTCCTGAGCGAAAATAGCAAATGCCTGTTCTTCCGTCTCGCCCTCAAACAACACCAAAGCGTTGGCGAACAACATGTCACCGCGCGTATTGAGCACTTTCCATTTCATTTTCTGAAGATCGTCAGGGTTAAGGTCACTGATATCCATGGCGGTAACGGTGGTGTCAGCACCTTCCTTTCGAAAATGACGCAAATCGCCAAATTCCGCATAGGCCGCCACGTAGGGCGAATGAGTGCTTATTATGACCTGCCCTGGGATCTCCATAATTTGGCTGAATAAGGCGCGCTGTGCTTGGGGGTGCAAATGCGCCTCCGGTTCTTCTAATGCCAACATAGGATGAACCGCGTCCTCTTTTGCCTGCAAACTGCGCCATTGCATAAATGCCCGGAACACAAGAATAGAAGCCATACTGCGAGTTCCCATCCCATGACGAACCAGGGGAAAGGTTTGAGATCCTTTGGTTGTAAAGTTAACATCAATCCCTTTAGTCAAGTCTCGCAATTTGCGTGCGACAGGTGCCAATTCAACCCCTTCACGCCCGCCCGACATAATGCTGTCAAGGTCACCTAATGTGGATTTCAAGTGTCTAAGAACCTCGCTCTTTTCGACAATCTCTTCGTTGATTTCTGTAAGTATTTTTTCGAAAGACTCGATATCGCTTTCCGACAAGCCAAGATTATTCGTCATCCTTCGCCAGAATGACCCCTGACGTTTCATGTCATCGTCTATGTCCCGCTTGGCATCCATAAAGTGCAAAGCCAATGGCTCCAATTGTTTTGCAGTGACCGTGCCGGCTTTAGAATTGATCCTAACATCTTCTAGTCTTGATGAGTCAGAAGCCCATTCCCCAAGGAACTGTCTTTCAATGCTGTACTCGCCGCTTTCGTGCTTCCATTGCAGTCGGGTGCGAAACGCTATAAAGTCCTTATCATCATCATCCTGCGCAATACCGTTGCGCCAGAGATTCAGCCAATACGATCCTTCGGGAAAATTATCGCAGAACTTACCTTTGTTATCCGTGGGCTTAATTAAAACATCGATCAGGATTGAGCGATCCTGAGGAAGATTCGTTTCCTCGGGACTGATGAAAATATCATCACTGTTTAGAACGCGCCTTCCCGCACCCATAGCTGCGAACAAGGCCTCAAGAAAACTTGTTTTTCCTGAATTATTTGGTCCGATAAGCACGGTTAGGCGAGCAAGACATAAATCAATGGATTTCAATACTCGGAAATTTCTCACACGTACCTCTACAATACGAATTCCTGATTCTGTTTGTTGAATCGTCGTCAGTTTTTTCATGTCATGTTCCCCCTGAGTTTTTCGAAATCCAGTATACGCAGTTCGCCGGAAAGGAGTTTAGGGAGGAGCGTGTCGCGGATAGCGGTGAGGATGCGGGATTCTCTGGCCGCGGCACTTGTTCGGGCGAAAAGCGGGATGACCAGTCGGCCAAACAACTCGGTAATGGGCTTAGGAGCAGCCACGAACCGGAAGTGGGCGAGCGACTCTGCGGGCACCCGCTGCCGCCCACTGGAACCCGTCATGCTCTGGATGGCGAACTCGCGGAACTCATTGCCCCGCGCAAGGCAGTACGCAAACTCCGCTGGTAGCGGCGGCTTGGGGCGAAGAACGATATACTCGGTTGAGCCCCAACCAACCTGCTCGTTACGCAGAAAGTCGACGTAGGCGGTCTTGCCGTTCTCTAGGCACGGAGTGATGCGGGCAACCAGTGTGTCGCCGTTGACGAAGCGCATTCCGGACCCGAAAGCTCGCTTGATGACCGCATCGGGGGAGTGACCGCGCGTTGGCATGTTGGCCATGTTCAGGTAGGGGGCAATGTCGCCCTTGCGGAGCGTCCGGGCAGGGTTGACGTCGATCACTTCGGGCAGTGCCACCACCCTCCACCCCCTCGGTATCACCCCTAACTCCGAATCCTCGAATGCGTCCGGAAAGAGGGCGGCGATTTCGGGCTTGAGGCCGGGGGGTTGCCGGCCTTCGGACTTGGCGCGGACGGGGTCGAAGTCCACGAACCAGCTCTTGAAGATCGCCCGCGCCATCTGCTCCAGCGTCTCGCTCATCCGCCGGTTCAGCTCGATCTTGTCGTCCAACGCGCCCAAGATGCAGGCGATGGCCTGCTGCTCCTTGAGCGATGGCGGGTAGTAGATCGTGACATCGCCAAGAATCTTGGTATTAAGCGACGGCATAGTCGCGCCTACCGCTATCTGTCTAATGTGCTCTTGAAATGTCGGTAGCCCGAAGAACCAAGACAAGAAGCCGGGATCGATCTTATTCCGATCCGGGCGCACACGAAGACATCGACCGGAGAACAGCCAACCATTTTCCTCTGGATGTACGAGTGCCCGCCGATCAACTGACCCAACTCGGCTGAACACGATATCGCCGGTAATGAGCGTATACCGCGAAAGCCGCTCCTTGTCTTCGGCGGTGACGCACGGAAGATTATTATGGTTAATCCGATTGTCGCCCAAATGCTCAACCGTGATGATCGGAGTGCCGTACTCCACGTAGTCGCTGGCGTGTAGTTGGCTGCCGAAGGGGCCAGTCTGAATGCCAACATCGGGAACGCAGAGACCAGCGAGCGACGACTTGGTGAACTCGGCAGAAATGGGGCCATAGGCTGTATTGATGGCATCACCCGCCATGTCCGATCTCCTCCAAATTAGCCCATATAAGCTTATCGGGCCGGGTGGATTCTTTGGTCTGCTCGCGAAGTTCAGCGGTCATTGCTTATCGCCTTTCTTCCTGCGGCCCGGTTTTTTCGCCGCAACTTCGATCTGCTTCAGTTCGTTGATCGCGTTGACGAAGTGTTGATCGACGGGTTGCGGCAAGGCGGTCCGGAATCGCTCATACTCCGCCTCCGCCTTGAGCCTGGCTGTGTCGTGGGAAATCTTGCCCGCGTGGGTGAGAATCTCGCGGTCGCTGATGCGGATGAAATCGTCGAGTTTGGCGATCCAATCGGCCATGCTCATCGGCTTGCGAGCGATGGCTTGGAGTTCGGCGAAGTCGAGGTAGGCAGAAACAATCAGGTTCAGCGCCCGCAGTTCTTCTGCGTTCAGGTAGTTTTTGGCGATGCTCGCGTCGCCCTTGCGCGGCGCGCCCCCCGTCCAACTGGTCAGCCCCATGTTCGGTTTCCCCGCGTCTGCACGGCTGTGGATGATCTCCGCTGCCGTCTGTCCGACAATAGCCCAGTGCATTTTGTTCTGGACGGTTTGGAAAAAGAGATTGGAGGCTTCGGCCTTGGGGTCGTAATCGATGCTGGTGGCGTAGATATCGAGAACCTTCTGCCAGAAGACCCGTTCCGACGAGCGGATGTCGCGGATGCGCTCGAGCAGTTCCTCGAAGTAGTCGCCGCCACCGGCCTTCTTCAAGCGTTCGTCGTCGAGGGTGAAGCCCTTGACGATGTACTCGCGCAGCCGCCCAGTGGCCCAGATGCGGAACTGAGTGCCACGAAGGGACTTGACGCGATAACCGACGGATATGATCACGTCGAGGTTGTAGTGCTGGGTGTCGTACTGCTTGTTGTCGGCGGCAGTTATCCGGAAATTCCGGATAACTGAGTCCGGCCGCAATTCGCCTTCCTCAAAGATGTTGCGGATATGCTCGTTGATGGTGCGGACGTCCTTTTGGAAGAGTTCCGCCATCGCCTTCTGAGAGAGCCAGACGGTTTCTCCTTCGAAGCGAACCTGAACGCGGGTCCGGCCGTCTTCGGTCTGGTAGATCAGAAACTCGCCGGGGTTGTTCGGTACTAATTCATCCGTCATAGCCGATGTCCTCCAGGTTGGCCCAGATGAGCTGGTCGAGTTTCGCGGACTGCGCCATCTGTTCGCGGAGTTCGGCGGTCAGGCGTTTCATCTTCTCCTCGAACGGTTCGCCATCGTCCTCGACCTCGGCGGCGCCGACATAGCGTCCGGGGGTGAGGATGTAGTTGTGATGGCGGATGTCGTCGAGCGTGGCTGATTTGCAGAAACCAGGTATATCTTTGTAGTCACCGGCAACCTTGTCGCCCCGCCAGGCGTGGTAGGTGTCGGCAATCTTGCGGATGTCTTCGTCGGTCAGGTCGCGATGGACGCGGTCGATCATCGTGCCGAGCTTGCGGGCGTCGATGAAGAGCGTCTGGCCGCGACGGTCACGGAAGCGGCCGTTCTTCTTATCGCGGGCGATGAACCAAAGGCAAACGGGGATCTGTGTTGAATAGAAAAGTTGACCAGGTAACGCCACCATGCAGTCCACCAGGTCGGCCTCAATGATGTTCTTGCGGATTTCACCTTCTCCGGATTGATTCGAGGACATCGATCCG
The DNA here is from genome assembly GCA_019084485.1 of Desulforudis sp. GTDB lineage: Bacteria > Bacillota > Desulfotomaculia > Desulfotomaculales > Desulforudaceae > SURF-60. The sequence goes on from JAHRFU010000036.1 coordinate 9,439, forward strand.
TTGGCCAGGACGAAGCCCGCCAGGCCGGTCGGGGCGAGGTGGTGGATGAAGTGCTGAACCCAGGCGAAGTTGGCGTTGGAGGCGGGTGGCGTGCCGTACTTCCAGCGTTTGTCGTCCTTGAGCAGGTCGCCGCGCCAGTCGCTGTCGTTGAAGGGCGGGTTGGCGATGACGTAGTCGGCCTTTAGGTCCGGGTGCAGGTCACGGTGGAAACTGTCGGCGTGTTCTTTGCCCAGGTTGTTCTCGATCTGGCGGATGGCGAGGTTCATCTTGGCCAGCCGCCAAGTGGTGTGGTTGGATTCCTGGCCGAAGATGCTGACATCGGCCTTTGCTTTTCCTCCATTACCGTTGCCGCTGGCGTGGGCCTTCACGAATTCTACCGACTGGACGAACATGCCTCCGGAGCCGCAGCACGGGTCATAGACCCGGCCCTTGTAGGGGGCCAGCATCTCTACCAGAACCCGGACGACGCAGCGGGGTGTGTAGAATTGACCGCCTTTCTTGCCTTCGGCGCTGGCGAACTGGGAGAGAAAATACTCATATACGCGGCCCAGGATGTCTTTGGAACGGTTTGCTTTGTCGCCCAACCCGATGTTGCCGACCAGGTCGATGAGCTGGCCGAGGCGCTGCTTGTCGAGGCGCGGGTGGGCGTAGTCCTTGGGCAGCACGCCCTTGAGCGAGGGGTTATCACGCTCGATGGCGAGCATGGCGTCGTCAATGACCTTGCCAATGGTAGGCTGCTTGGCGTTGGCCTTGAGGTTCGACCAGCGGGCCTCCTTCGGTACCCAGAAGATGTTGACTGCCCTGTACTCGTCAGGGTCTTCCGGATCAGCTCCTTTTGCGCGTTCCGCCTCAAGCTTGGCATGTTGTTCTTCGAACGCGTCGGAGATGTACTTGAGGAAGATCAGACCGAGCACGACGTGCTTGTACTCGGCTGCATCCATGTTGGAGCGAAGCGCATCAGCGGCCTGCCATAATGCCCGTTCGAAACCGAGGGTGGCTCCGTTGTTGTTCTTGGCCATGTCAGTTCTTCCCTCCAAATGGTCCTACTCAATCAAAGAATTCATAATGAATTTCGACAACTACCTGATAAATCCTCTGAATTCATTGGGAAACCCACTTGTTGCCATTGTCTATGCTGCTGTTATGCGAGAAATTGCTTCCTCACAGACTGATTTACACGCAGGCAGGCTTGAAGTAAGATGACAAACACAAAACCCGGGGAGGCGAATAAAGATGACGGCAAACGGCAATGGCAGGGATACCCTGACCCTCATGCCGGCGGACCGCCGAAGCCAGGCCACCCGGGACACCTACCGGGGGTGCCTACTGGACTTCTTCCGCACTGTAGCAGGCCAGTAGGCCACACCTAACCTGGTGGCTCAGTTCCTGGCCCTGCCTCGGCACCAGGCCTGGAGACAGTGCTGCGGTACAAGGCCCGGATGGTCGAGCGCTGGCACAAAATCACCTTCGGCGAAAAGCACGTGCTGCAAATCGAAAACGTCCAGGCACTGGTGCTGCAGGTGGTCCACGTTGTCCGACAAGAGGTTCCCGATATGGACACTGTTGACCGTATCAGCAAGCGGCTGCAAAGCCTGCAATTGAAAGGATGATAAAGATGGACAAGGCGCTATTACAGGAACTCCTAGCCGGCATCGGCCGCAAGCTGACGGATGAGGACGAGGGCTAGGCCAAGGCATATCTTGTAGATGACGCGGACCACTACCTGCCGGAAAGCGTGTACAACATCCCGCCCCAGTCGACCTACCCCCGGGCCACGTGCGGGTTTTCTTTCCCTATACCCGCCGAACCCGGGTGATCCCGGCGGCGGAACTGGATGACTTCCTGCTGCAGCACGAAGTAACCTGCATCAACCTGGTGCCGAAGAGCGAAACCTGAAATTTTGGGAGTGCAGGGGACCCCTAAAAAGAAAGACCCCCACCCCCAGGACGACCCTACCCCCTACCCGTCCAGGGGACGGCTTGCAGGAACGGTTCCGGGAACGGTTTCAAAACGGTTTCGGAAGGGTTTACCCTTCCAGGCGAAAGTGGAAGGGCCGGAGTATCACACCCCGGCCCCCCTGGTTTTCAGATTCGCCCATAGTATCAGGCCTTTAGAAGAATAGACGCCGAATAAGTACGACGACAGCAGCAACAGCCACGATAATTACCAAGTTGCGTATAAACCCCATTGTGAAAAAATGTAAAATGTTAAACCGGTTTCCTTGGGAAAGAGTTAGTTGCTTAGTGCTTAGGTAATGCTCAGACCGAGTGACTATGGCAGCAATTTGTATCGCACCGGCAAAAGCGAGAGCGTACAGCAAGAAACCAAAGCTTTCAGAAAATCCAACTCCCAGTCCCAATGTTACCGACATCAATTCTTCTGTCATTGGACCCATCAATACGAATCGTTCTTTTCCATGCATGCGCATTACCCGGTAGTCCGCAGTACCGCACTTTGGGCATCTCGCCTGTAATTGAGCGTCATCATTGAAATCAAGGTCGCACTGCTTGCACCACCATTTCGCCATCGCGGGGCCTCCTCGTGCCTCGACTGTTCGCTCTACTTCTGCTTGGAGAGGCATACCTTGCTCGAAGTACATGATTAGACTGCCGGCAGTTTCCATGATATTACGCCCCCTCCGGGTAAGGGCATATCGGAGGGCTTCCGGATAGGCAACTGCAGAAGCGGCCACCCAATGGCCACACGCCCACTGTCCCGCACCTGCAGAAACAAGTTGCTCATACAGTTCCCTCAAATCGTCCCGAGAAAGTTGGAACTCCTGCATTATCTCCTGAATGGCAGCTTGACGCTCGCAGTAATCCAAAAGCGCGTCTAGTGCTTTTGAACGCCGATCTCCATCCCGTAAAAAATCATTAGCAGATTTATATAGATCAATTGGGTGCCCGAGTTCATGGGATATACATCTGAGGGTCTTGGGTGGCAGACCGATATGACCACCGCTTTTGCCACCGGTTGACAGTGAGAGCAATCTGGATGCGACGCGTGCGGCTAAGGAGTGGGTGACAAAAGCAGATATGAATGATACAGCTATGGCCAGAAGTCCAAACTTCCACCCCGCGACGAAAAACGAGGTGATGATGAGGCCCAACAACAAGATACCGAATACGGCGTCGAGCTGTTCTTTTTTCGCTCCTCGGAGAAACCCGTTCAACATTGTTAGGAACGCAACAAAAACCAAGGCGACATATATGGCATAGATCATCTCTCTCACCCTTTTGGCCAACTGGTAATCCGAATGGTTTCGCAACGATGAATAAGATAGACAGTGCTTTTCCCGCATTATTCAACAAAAAGAGAAAATTTCCTTCACGCAAATATCGACACTAGTAGCCCTAGCAGAGGTGAGGTCGGGGGAGTTGGCACCAGAAGTAACCCCGGACCGCCGGGGTTTTTCTTTTTGAAACCCCCGCCATATCCCCCGCAGGAGCGGCGCAAAATCGGCCGGGGAATACTTCCCCCTGTCCGAAGCGGTAAACTCCCCGGAGAGCGGCGATGACGGGGCAGAACCGGCGCTTCCGGCCGCCAGCAGCGAGGTAGTCTCCCGGAAAGCGTTTTGGAGAAATTTTCGGAACGTGGGTCCCTCTATAACGGCGACCACCCCCCGGCCAGTGACGCATACCCCCTCTACCCCGGCCGGTGCCGGACCAACCAGCCGGGCCGGTGGCCGGTGCTCCCGAAAGCAACACAATGGATACCTGGGCCGGGATCAAGCTGTCACCGTCCGGCCGGTGCTCCCCTGCTCCCCGACCGGTGAGGTGGCCGGGCCAGGGATGCTTGCCGACAGCGGACTTGGCCGGAAACGAGAATGGGAATTCGTTTCCGGGTGTGATATCCTGAAGATTGAAAGGGTGAATACGCATGGCGAGTCGTACCAATCTACGCTTTTCGAAAGTGCGGCCCCTGGTCGTGAGGTGGCTTGCAAACCTGCCGTCGAAAGAAGAGCAAGAGAGGTTGAAGCAGAGCCCGACCGGCCCGAACCGCGAAGGGCAGCGGCCCTTAAAACCGCCGACGCCGTTGAGGCCGCGCCGATAGGAGGCTGAACAACGTGACCCAACGTTCAAAAGGGAAGCGGTCAAAACCGCGCAGGCCGCCGTCGCAGAGACGTTTTCCAAGCATCCTTTATCCAGTGCAGGAGGAGAGTTTCGGGTTCGATCCGGAATCCGAACCATCGCGGTGGGAATACAACGTGACCCCATCAAAGACGGTGAAACACCTCTCACTGATCACCAGGCCGAAGCCGCCGGCCAACAGTTGATTGTCCACATAAACGCAAGCCGGGGAGCGCATTACCCGGCACCTATTCCCGTTTTTCAGCAATGACCCCTGCCATCTTAAATCGAGTAGAGTGACGCCACAGTGATCTGCTGTGGCGTCAGCCCTCTCACAGAACCGTACGTACGGGCCTCGTATACGGCTCCTGGTAAACCTCAGTTACTGTAGTAGTAACGCAAAATGCCGACATCGTACGAAGCAAGGTCAATTAGCCCCAGCTCGGCAAACCAACTGTTCGGTAAGGCCATGTTAACCAACGGGCTGGCAGAGTTCCGCCATCGCGTTACCGAGATCTTGGAGTACTCTCCCTTGTAGCCGCGCCTTCGCAGGGTCTTGTGCAGTGGTTTGTAGCTCTTCCATTCCTTCATCTGCTTCATCCGCAATCGCCGCCGTATCCACTCCATTAGCTGTACGAACAGTCCTTTGCAGTTTGCTACCCTGAAGTAGTTGGCCCACCCCCGCAAGACCGGGTTCAGATGCTTAACCATTTCCTCGATGTTCATTCCGTGGTTCCTTGGCGTTAGTTGTCTGATCTTATCCTTAAAGGCTTTGATCTTCTTCGGATGAATGGACAGCGCCTTGGGACGGATGATGAAACCGAGGTAGGCTACCCCTTGGTAGACACTGGTTAGGTGCGTCTTTTCTTTGTTGACTACCAGCCTTAACTCGCCTTCGAGGATGTCGGTGGCAATTTGCTGGTATTTACGTGCTTCCCGGTAGGTTCGGGCGAAGATGAGGATGTCATCCGCGTAGCGGACGATGCGGATGCCCTTTTCTTTCATCGCCTGGTCAAAATAATCCAGATAGATGTTGGTGAGCAGGGGGGAGATCACTCCTCCCTGCGGACTGCCAATGTCCGTTTCTTGCCAGGCTCCGTCCTTCATAACGCCAGCTTCCAAGAACATTTTGATGAGTTTTAGGATGCTGCCGTCACTTACCTTACGGTTGAGTGACTCCAGGATAAGTTCATGGTCAAGCCGGTCAAAGCATTTGGAGAGATCCATGTCCACTACGTATTTAAGACCGTACTGGTTCATAAACCGCTCGGCCTTGGCTACGGCCTGATGACAGGATCGCCCTGGTCGGTAGCCGTAACTGGACGGATGAAAGTCCGGGTCAAAGATGGGCTGTAGGATGTTGAGCAGAGCTTGCTGGGCTACCCGGTCATTTACGGTGGGGATTCCTAACGGGCGCTTACTGCCGTCCGGTTTTGGTATCTCCACGCGTAGTACGGGCTGTGGTTGGTACGTGCCGGTTTTCAGTTCGTGATGAAGTTTGGTGAGGCGCTCTCTTTGGTTTTGGCCGTAGGCTTCCACGGTCTCTCCGTCTATTCCGGGAGCTCCTTTGTTGGCTCTAACGGCGCGTTCAGCCTTGCCCAGGTTATCTGGACGGTAGACCTTGTCAATGAGGCTGTACCATTTCTTCATCTCTTCACCTGATTTCGCTATGCTTCCTTGGTTCCGTCCCGACTGGGGGCGGTGTCTTCCTACGGTTTCACCGGCGTCTCTAGCTCGAAGGCAATCTTACCGGTTCTGGTCCGTAGTACTCCGCTCTGGAGCGGACGCTTGGGTCAGTAAGTTCGTCACTCCCGGCCCAGGCGTTCCCCTTGGCGTTTCAGCCTCGGTTGTCTTCTCGGTTCCTGTCGTTTGGTTCTTTTGGTTGCATACTTTGGTTCACCTGCCCCCCTTCGCAGGCACAGAGGCTTTTGGCGCTCCATGCCTCACTGCAACTCAGTGCAGTGTCCCCTCAGTTTTATCCTCCGGTCTGTTACCAGCCTTCACGGGCTGAGGGTTCATCACTACTATGGGTTTGTCTGCACCCCGCACCACTTCGGCTCTCCCTTGCGTCTCCACTTGTTTGAGCCTACCTGTCTTCAGGATGATACGGGGCTTCCCCGGGTAAGTCTGTCTGCCTGGACTTGAACACATCCGTCTTAACTTCTCAGGTTGTCCAGCCTGTAGTCGCAGACTACTTTCGGGCTTTCCCACTCCTTGCAAGGTTACCCACCTGATAAGCCAACCTCGGTTCGCTTGCGCTATGTTCCAAGTTCCCCCTTCAGCTTCCTTCAGACCCCACCGTTGCCGGTGACGCCCTTGCTTACGGGTTGTCTTCCCGCTGGTTAGGTGACAGGGTTTCTTTCAATACCCTGGGGGGCATAAACCCATCGGCGCAACAGACATGCCGGGCATACAAGAAGCTACCGGGCCGACAAAGCGGCCCGGTAGCTTCCCGCAGATCCCCAGGCAATCCCCAGGGATTTTTCTTTTTCAGACCCGTAAGCAGTAATTAAGCAGTAAAACCGGTTTTAGTAATAACACCCGATCCCGTGAAGCCTTGGTATATATGGTGGGCGGGAGAGGAATTGAACCTCCGACCTTCTGCGTGTCAAGCAGACGTTCTCCCACTGAACTACCCGCCCAGCGCATTTTTCATTATGAAGGATTGGTCGTAATTTGTCAAGCGGATCAGGGAAACAGTGGATCAGGGAACCAGATGACGATACCACGGCTTGTGGGCTACGGCTGTGGCGGCCACCAGTAGGGTTGAGCCTAAACGCACATTGTCTATGATGAAGTCCATCCTGCCTACTACTTGGCCTTGTTCCACAGGTGACTCTACGGATCGATCCAGCCAGATCCTGGTGCGCAGGTTTTGCTCCTGCCCCTCGGGGATGTGGAGTTCTACAGTCTCCTGGACTACTGCTGCTACGTCCGGTTCCCAGCCACCCGTAACCTGAACTTGACCGAGTTCCTGGTTCAGTGTGGCCGCGGTTACAGCAGGTATCTCCTCAAAACCATAGGTCAGTAGCTTCTTGGCATCCTGGTAGCGGGCATCGCTGTGCAGGATCACGGCGACCAGCTGCCGCCCGTCACGCGTCGCCGAAGCGATCAGGCAGTGTCCGGCAGCGGAGGTGGTTCCGGTCTTTACGCCGTCGATGCCGACGTAGTTGCCGCGCAAGAGCCGGTTGGTGTTGTTGATGGTTACCTCCCGGTCGGAGTTGTGCCACCGGATAGTAGCTTTCCTGGTGCTTACGATTTCGGCTAAGGTTGGGTTTTTTAGTGCGTAACGGGCGATTAGAGCGAGGTCATAGGCGGTAGTCTTATGATTGGGTGCCGTGAAGCCGTGGGTGTTTTCGAAACGGGTATCCTTTGCTCCCAAGAGCTTCGCCTTAATGTTCATCCACTGCACGAAGCGTTCGTAGTTTCCGCCGCCGACGTGCTCAGCGATGGCGATGGTGGTGTCGTTCGCGGACATTATTAGAGCGGCCCGGAGCAGGTTCTCCAGGGTAATCTGCTCGTCCTTATGGATGTCAATGATACTGCCCCGGGCGAAATAGGCGGCTCGCTTGCTGATGGTGACCACATCATCCAGGTTTCCCGCTTCCAGGGCCACAATGGCTGTCATGATTTTGGTTAGACTGGCTGGATCCTTGTGGTCTGTTTCCTTCCTAGCGTAGAGCACCTGACCGGTTTCCACATCCATCAGAACAGCGGCATCAGCGGTGACACGTGGGGACGCGGCGTAGGCATAAGTGGGGAAAAGCAAGCCGGCAACAATAAACAGGATGATAATTCTGAGGTGCTTCATTCTTTCTCTCTCCCTCCCGTAGTATTGTCCCGGAGGCGAGAGTGATTTATCCGGACCCGGAATTTTTCCTGAGAGCCTGGACATATTCCCAGCCCGGCCACATATTAATTAGAAGAAATTTACCAGAAAGTGGTGGGGTTATGCGCATCTATTATTTGGATCTGTACCGTCTGCGCAGGGGTGCGGTGTTGTTGGCAATGCTGATCCTGACAATGTTCATCCTGTCGGTGATGTTCAGCCGCGAACAGATTCCTACGGCTGCGGGGGCTCATTCGGATATCGTGTACCAGGTAAAGACGGATGATCAAGTCGTAGCCTTGACGTTTGATATCAGTTGGGGAGAGCAGGTTCCGGTGGCGGTGGCGGACATTCTCAAGGAGGAGGGCGTGCAGTCGACCTTCTTCCTCTCCGGACCCTGGGTGGTTAAATACTCCGATATGGGTAAGCGTCTGGCTACCGACGGACACGAGATTGCCTGCCACGGCTGGCGGCACAAGAACTACTCCGAGTTTACGGACGAAGTGATCAAAGAGGAAATCAGCAAGACCCACACCGCGCTTAAAGAGGTCACCGGACAGACCCCGAAGCTGATCCGTACTCCGAACGGGGACTGGAATGAACGGGTTGTAAAGATCATCGCCGGCACCGGTTACCGCACCATTCAGTGGAGCGTGGACTCTCTCGACTGGCAGGATCCGGGCGTGGACGCGATCGTCAATCGGGTCCTGGAGCGGGTGCACCCCGGCGCCATCATCCTGATGCACGCCAGTGACAGCGCCGAACAGACTCCGGAAGCACTTCCCCGGGTACTGGAAGGCCTCAAGGAAAAGGGCTACAAGCTGGTAACGGTTTCCGAGCTATTGGAACACGGCCGGGGTGTAGCCGAATAAGAACGGCGAAATACGCGCCAAAACTGCAGACAGACCTTTCATCCCACAGGAGAAAGGTCTGTCTTTACCTTGCCTGGCTTTGTGATCGGGCAACGAGACCGGTATTAGCGTGTGGTCGGCGTCATCCTCTGGTTGAGTTCCCGCAGTTCATCGGTGAAGGCGTCAACCGGTCTTCCCTGAGCGACACCCTGGGAGATTTCCTCCAGCCTGGTAATCAGATTGGGGTCGGTGGTAACGAGCACCCGGGCAATACGGTTGTCAGCATTCTTAATCCTGGTCGCGACGGTGCGTTTGATTTGCTCGGTCTGCCGATCTTCTGTCCCGCGCTCCACGTTAATTCCGACATAAGCGGTGCTTCCGGCCAGAACTACGGTGGCACTCTCCACACCTTCCACCTTCTCGGCCTCACGAACCATCTTCTGCGCCAGCCCGGTTGCTTCACGTGGGTCGGTCGGCAAAGCCTGACGGGCTCCCGGCGGTGTACCCGGAGTCTGCTCGGGCGGGGCCGGACGGCGTGCGGCACTGCAGCCGGCGAGAGTCGTGAATACAAAAACGGCCAGAATAGCGCCCACCCAGTAGATCTTGCGGTTGCGTTTCATTAGTTGTCTCCCCCCTTTGTTCATTTCTGGCTCTATTATTTGCTGTAATTACCGCTATCTACCCGCGGTAATACTAGGAAACCGGATGGGTAGCGGCTGACGGTAGATCGTCAGGTACGCCCGCCCGCCGATTCTCCACCGTCTTGAAATAACGGTTCACCGCCTCGGCAAAGGCGGCGGCCAGTTGTTCCTGATAGGTCGGTTCCAGAAGTAGCTTCCCCTCCCGGTCATTGGTGATGTAACCCATCTCTACCAATACTGCGGGCATCGTCGTGTTGCGCAAGACATAGTAATTGGACGATTTCAACTTACACTCCACTGGTTCGGGCAAGCCCGAGAGCACCTCCTGGAATTGTTCCGCCAGTTCCCGGCCCTCCTGCGAAAGGCGATGGTAATAGATCTCGGCACCTGTACAGGTGCGATCGTGGAAGCTGTTGGCATGGATGCTGACAAAGATTTCCGCGTCGTTCCGGTTGGCCAGTTCGATTCTTTCGTCCAGACTGATCTGCCGTTTAACTAAGGCGCCACCCGGTGCGTGACAGAAGGCATCGTCCTGTTCCCTGGTCAACAGGACCCGGTATCCCTTCCCCTCCAAATTCTTCTGAACCCTCCGCGCTACCTCGAGGTTCAGGGTTTTTTCCAGAATCCCGTTAACCTCATCTACGGCACCGGGATCATTTCCTCCGTGTCCGGGATCGAGCACTACGATCGGTTCCGCCATAGCCTGAACAGCCCCCGGACAGAGCATCAAAACGATTCCCAGGATTACGCTAAAAACGGTGCATTGGATCGCCTTTGGTATCAAGAACTGGACTACCTCCATTACTTAAGAGTTCATCCTGTAGTCTAAAACCGCTGCCGTTTGTTTAGACTGGCAAAACATGTATTATTGAAAACACAAAAACCCCCGCACTTCTAACGAGGGTTTCACCGATCACGATAAAAAGGCAAGCGACTACTTGTCCAAGCCCTTGGGAACCGGGCCGGGGCGTCCAAGATAGTACCCCTGACCGGAATCAATCTCCAATTCCCGCAGGATATCCAAAATGGCGCTGTTCTCCACGAATTCGGCTACCGTTTTCTTGCCCAAAGTGTGGGCAACCGTGTTCATTGCTTGAACCAAAGCCCGGTGGGTGGGGTTCGTATCCAGATTGCGCACATAGGAACCGTCTATCTTCACAAAGTCAACCGGCAGAACCTGAAGATAGGAGAAGGAGGCGAAACCGATCCCGAAGTCGTCCAGGGCAAAGGGGCATCCCAGTGCTTTCAGCCGCCGGATCCAACGCTCGGCAACCATCATACCCCTGACTGCGGCAGTTTCGGTGATTTCAAAGCCCAGTCGGGGCGGATGAATCCCGCTTTGATCAATCGATTCGATGATATACTCCAGCAGCTTCTCATCGCTCAGGCTTACTCCGGAGAGGTTCATATATAGGTTCAGCCCAGGCCGCGCCTTCAGCTCCTTCAGGACGGCCTGCAACACCCAACGGTCAATCTGGGACATCAGCCCGAAGCGTTCGGAGATTGGAATGAACTTGTCTGGCGCAAGTAGATCACCATTCTCGTCCTGCAGACGGATTAGAGCCTCATAGTGCGATATGGTTCTATCGGCAAGCATGATCACAGGCTGGTAGTGCAGGACGAAGCGGTTTTCGTTGAGCGACCTCTTCACGAGAGCCACCACCCGGTGGGCCTCGGAAAGATTGCCCGTCAAGTCTTCCTCGGGCTTGACAAAGGCGACTCGGTTTCGTCCCTGCTCCTTGGCCTGGGCCACTGCGGTCTCTGCATATGAAAATAACTTCTGTGAATCCAGGGAGCCGTCAATCATCACCACACCGACACTCACGCTCAGATAGAAGCATGTCCGGTGGGTAACCAAACACAGTTCCCTCTGCTCAACCGCTGCGCGCAGTTTCTCAGCTACCACCTCGGCCTGCTCAGCCGTAGCGTCTTCCAGCAGCACTGCAAATTCATCGCCGCCCATCCGGGCTAACAAGTCTCCTGAGCGCAGATTGCTCTTGATAATCTTGGTCAGACTAATCAACACTTCGTCCCCGGCGGCGTGACCTAAAGCGTCGTTGACTAACTGGAAGTTGTCCAGATCAATGCAGAGCAGGGCCGAGCTGGTGCTACCGTGCATACTTCGAGTAACCACGCGTTTGAGATTCTCCTCGAGAAAATACCGGTTTGGGATATTGGTCAGCGGATCGTGGTTCGCGAGGTGGGTCAGTCTGGCTTCCAATCGCTTGCGGTCGCTGATGTCGCGCATTGTTTCAATGGCCCCAACCAGTTTACCCTCACTGTCAAACAATGGTGAAACCGACAACCATAGAAAAGCACCCTGTCCATCGTAAACCGAAGGAATAAAGACTTCGGCACACAAAACATTGCCGTTTCTTTTGACGGACCCATATTGGAGAGCGATGTCCGAGTTCTCCGCAAAAATCAAATCCACCAGAACGGGCCTGGGCGTGCCGTAGAAGGGGACGGCATAGCAGTGATCGCCTTTGCCCAATATCTCTTCTTTGGGAACTCCGCTCATTTTCTCAATGGCCCGGTTCCAGGCTATGACCCTCTTATCGGTATCGATGACAAAGGTGGGATCGGGAAGGAAGTCGATGATGTCCGCAAGGTGCTGATGCGCCACACTCAACTCATAGCGACTTTTCTGTAACTCCGCATACTGGTGTCTGATTTCCTCCTCAGAGGCCATCAGTTGTTCGTTGGTGGCCATTAGTTCCTCATTGACGGCAGCCAGTTCCTGATTCAAAGCAACTTGTTCCGCCCGGGCCTGCTTTCGCTCGGTAATGTCTATGATATAGCCTTGGTAGTGCGTGATCTTTCCGTCCGGTCCGCGCCTAGCCCAGGTTCGGTCGTCAACCCAGCGGACTTCCCCGCCAGCGGTAAGGATACGATACTGCTGGTATAACTCCCGCAATTCTTTTTGGGAGTATTCTCTCATCTCCGCACTGATTCGTTCCCGATCCTCGGGGTGCACGATGGCATCAAATGGGATGCGCTGCGAGACAAAGTCATCCGGCTCATAGCCATACTGTCTGATGTTGGCAGACACGAAATCGACGGGCCGGCCTTCAGCCGCCCGCCATAAGAAGACCACCGCAGGACCCCTGTTGACAACATCCTCCAGATCCTGAACAGTGGGGGCATAATACAGCATATCTTCGGACTGTAATCCGGTTCTCGGCCCTGTCATACGAATTTGCTCCACTCAGCCGTTAGACGTTAGAAGCTATTAATGAACACTTGTCATAATTATGAATTCTTAGCAAACCATTCGTCAACCAGGAACCGTTTTCCTGCTTCCATGGCTACAACTTTGTGAATCTTTTCATAATTTGCCGACTTACCACGAACCCTTCTTCGTCCTTAACCATAGACATAAAACGACGATTGACAGTACGCCGATGACCAGCAAGTCAAGCCGGTGGAACAGCGGCTTCAGACTCTGCCAGTTCTCGCCAAGCTGGTAGCCCAGATAGGTCAGTGCGATGCTCCAGGGCAGCGAGCCCAAGAATGTGTAGATTACAAAACGCCGAAAGTGCATTCGTGAGATTCCGGCCGGTAACGAGATGAAGGTGCGCACTACGGGCATCATCCTGGTGAAGAAAACGGTATATTCACCGTAGCGGGCGAACCACTCGTCGGCAATGCCCAGCTTCTTCGGCGTCACCCCCAGATAGCGGCCGTACCGCAAAACTAGGGGCCGCCCGCCCCAGGCGCCAAGGACGTAGGAGACTACCGACCCCGCTGTACCCCCTACCGTACCGGCCAGGACCACACCCCAGAAGGAGAGCTCGCCGGAACTCACCAGATAGCCTCCAAAGGGCAGGATAACCTCGCTGGGCAAAGGAATATTGGCGCTTTCAATCGCCATCCCCAACCCGATCCCCCAGTAGCCGAGTGCGGCGATATATGCCACTACCGTATCAAGCATCTGGTCAAGAAGCGTCATCATATCCCTAAACCCCCTGTTTAAGACTTATGGCGCCCACGGAAAATAATGACTTTCCGGACCAAAGCAAAAGACCCTTCGCCCAGGGCAAAAGGGTCCGTACTAAACACTGTACCGTAATTTTTAAAAGTTAAGCCTGTCTTCTATTGGCCGATACGCAACGCCCGCCGCCATTTAACCTGCGCCATTGTTTACACCTGGGTGTTGCAGGACGCTCAGGCAGGTATTGGGGCGGATGCCGGTGAAATAATAGCCGATGAAAGAAGGTGTCGGCAAAATGGCCAAAATGATGGTTATTGACGGGAACAGCCTGGTGCACAGGGCCTTTCACGCCATTCAATCTCTGTCTACCACTGGCGGTCTGCCCACTAATGCCGTATACGGATTTACGAGCATGCTGTTTAAGGCCTTGGCCGACCAGAAACCGGATATCGTGATCGTTGCTTTTGACAAGGGGCGGATCACTTTTCGCCACGATGCGTACAGTCAATACAAAGCTCACCGTCCAGAGACGGCCGAGGAACTGCGCCCGCAGTTCCCTCTGGTCAAGGAGGTGCTCCAGGCGCTCCGCATCCCGGTCCTGGAGCTGGAGAACTACGAAGCGGACGACATCATCGGCACCCTGGTCAACATTGCCGAAGAAGCCGGGCACCGGTCCCTGATAGTATCTGGGGATCAGGATGTGTTACAACTGGTTTCCCCCTGCACTTCGGTTTTGATTACACGCAAAGGGATATCTCAACTGGAGGTATTTGGAGAACAGCAGGTACTCGATAAGTTCGGCCTGGGACCGGACCGCCTGATCGACATGAAAGGTCTGGTCGGTGACCCGTCCGACAACATCCCGGGGGTTCCCGGCATCGGGGTGAAGACAGCCGCTAAACTCCTGGGAACCTACGGAACTGTGGAGCACCTTCTCCGGTGCAAGGACGAGCTTCCACTCCGGCTAAAGGGCCAGTTAGAGACCTACCACGACCAGGCCCTACTTTCCAAGCAACTGGCCACCATCGAGCGTTCCGTTCCCGGTCTGACTGCCGAGGTGCTCAAACCATGGCCCGGACCGGACCGTAACGCCCTGGTCGAGATATTTAGGAAAATTGAGTTTCGCAGTCTCCTGAACACCGCACTTTCTCTTTTTCCTGAAGAGCCGAAGCCGCTCCAAGCGGGTAATGCCACAGAAGTTGAGGTACAGGCCCTGTCCATCCACAGTGCCGCTGAAGGAGAGCATCTGCTTTCGGCAGCACGTAAGGCGAACATCGTAGCCATAACCAGCTACGGAGATCGATACCGCGGCTCGATCACCGCAGCTATAACTATAGAGGACCGCACCTACCTTCTGGATCCAGCCCGGGAGGAACCCGCGGCCTCAGTGCTCCGGGAACTGATCTCCGAACCAGGGATTCCAAAGGCGGTCCACAATGCCAAGGAGTTGATGTGGGTTTTTCATAGCCGTGCTCCTTTCGATGGGCTGGCCTTTGATACCATGATTGCCGCCTACCTGACTAACCCCACTGCGGCCAGCCAGGAGTTGAAGGACGTGGCACTGGACAGGCTGGGCGTGGTACTCCCGGAAGGAGACCGGGAGGCGCTGCTTGCCGGATCCCAGTGTACCGCCCAGCTGGTTCCGGTGTTGAAGGCGGCGCTGGCCGAGCAGGAGCAGGAGGCGCTTTTCTACGATGTGGAACTCCCGCTGGTGGAGGTGTTGGCCGTAATGGAAGTGACCGGCATCGTGGTGGATCGTGATCAATTGGCGAGGATGTCCTCGGAATTCGGAGATCGGATGGTCGAACTGGCCGAGGAAATCTATACCCTGGCCGGTGAGCAGTTTAATATCAATTCTCCCCGTCAACTGGGGCAGATTCTCTTTGAGAAGCTGGGCCTGCCTAAAGGCAAGAAGACCAAGACTGGTTATTCCACCGATGCCGGAGTTTTGTTCGATCTGGCTGAGAGCCACGAGATCGTGCAGAGAATCCTGGAGTACCGGCAGTTGATCAAGCTGAAGGGTACTTACACCGACGGCCTAGCGGCACTGGTCGACCAGAAGACCAGCAGACTACACACCACCCTGCATCAGGCCGTCACCGCAACCGGCCGGCTGTCATCAGCCGAACCCAACCTGCAGAACATTCCGATCCGGCTGGAACTGGGGCGCCGCATCCGCCGGGTCTTCATTCCAAGCAGTGCGGATCACGTCCTCCTCGCAGCCGACTACTCGCAGATTGAGCTTAGGATCATGGCCCATCTGTCGGGCGACCCGGCCTTGATCTCCGCTTTCCGTGAGAACCAAGACATCCACCGCCGTACCGCTTCGGAAGTATTCGGCATTCCCCTGGACGAGGTTACCCCCGACCTTCGGGGACGGGCCAAGGCTGTGAATTTTGGAATCATCTACGGGATCAGCGACTTCGGCCTGGCGCGGGATCTGCGTATCCCACGGCGCGAAGCCAAAGACTATATTGACCGCTATTTCCAGCGTCTGCCCGGTGTAAAACGGTTCATTGATCAGACCATTCATCGGGCCCGGGAGCGGGGCTTTGTGACCACTGTCTTAAACCGTCGCCGCCCGATGCCGGAGCTTTTCAGCCCGAACCGGAATGTGCGCAACTTTGGCGAACGGGCTGCCGTTAACACTCCGATCCAGGGTAGTGCCGCGGACATCATCAAGCTGGCTATGGTCAGCATCTACCGTGCTATGAAGGAACGCGGACTGCAATCGAGACTGATCCTGCAGGTACACGACGAGTTGATCTTTGATGTACCGAAAGCCGAGCTGGAGGCAATGACGCAGCTGGTCCGTTCGGAGATGGAAGGCGGGCTGGAGTTGGCCGTACCGCTGACCGTGGATATAAAAATCGGCCCGAACTGGTATGATGTGAAGAAGATTCCCAGATGAGGTGAAACCGATTGCCGGAACTGCCTGAGGTAGAGACCGTCGTCAGAAACCTGCGCACGAAAATCATCGGTGCCCGGATTGAAGAAGTAGAGTTGAATATGGCCAAGGTGGTCAGCACCCCCGACCCCGAGACCTTTGCCAGATTGGTTCGGAGCTGTGAGATCAGGGGCATTAACCGCAGGGGTAAGTACATTCTGGTTTCCTTCTCGGATGACCTGGTCCTGGTGGTCCATCTGAGAATGACCGGACAGTTCGTATTCAGTGCGACCGCACAGCCCAACCCGAAGCACACGCACCTGGTGCTGCACCTGTCTAACGGATATCTCCGGTTTACCGACATGCGGCAGTTCGGGCGCTTCTGGCTGGTTCCGGCCAGCGAGTTGAACACGGTGTCCGGACTGAAGGATCTCGGCGTTGAACCCCTGACAACAGCATTCAAGATGAACGACTTCTGCGACCTCCTCGGCCGGAGGAGACAGAAGATCAAGGCGCTGTTGCTGGATCAGAGAACCATCGCCGGAATGGGTAATATCTACACGGACGAGGCTCTTTTCCGGTCCAAGATCCACCCGGAGCGGCTGGCGGTGGAAGTTAGTGTTAAGGAAGCACGAGCCCTGTACCGGGCTGTGCGGGAAGTCTTGAATGACGGAATCGCCTTCGGCGGTACCAGTGTTCGGGACTACGTAGACGCTGAGGGCAATGAGGGTCGGTTCCAGGATATGCTGCGGGTTTACGGCAAGAAGGGTCAGTCCTGCCCCCGCTGCGGTGAGACCATCAGGCGGATCAAAGCGGCAGGACGGGGAACGTATTTCTGCCCACGCTGTCAGAAATAGAGCCTAGGCTCGAACGCACCAAAAACAAGCTCCTCCCATACCTTGATAGCAGCAACATCTGGGAGGGGATTTTGTGGAACTAGTCGCCCTACTAGTCTTCGGCGTGGCTCTCAGCCTTGACGGATTTGCTGCTGGACTGGCCTACGGCCTGCGGCGCATACAGATGCCTTTTCTTTCACTCATGATCATCTGTCTGACATCGGGTATTGCGATCAGTATCTCCCTCGGTTTAGGCTTTGCGGCCGCGCAGGTGATGGCTCCCGAAGCGGCTCAGGTGATTGGTGGGATTCTGTTGATTTTCCTGGGTGTCTGGATCCTGAACCAGGCCCTGCGTAGGATCACCCGACGTCCGCTGTGCATCCGGATTCCACCGTTTGGAATGGTGATTCAGGTTTTGTTCGAGCCTTTGGACGCGGACATGGACCAGTCTGGGGCGATCTGTTCCCGTGAAGCCTTGATCCTGGGTATCGCCTTAGCCCTGGACGCCTTTGCCGCCGGTTTCGCGATCGCGCTCTCAGGGCTATACAGCATTTTTGTACCCCTGTTTGTGACGGTCGGGCTGTTTCTGCTAATCAACCTCGGGATCCTGCTCGGCCAACGGACGAGCGACGTACTGAGTGAAAAGGTGAACCTGCTACCTGGGTGCTTGTTAATCATGCTAGGGATGTTTCGTCTGATATAGGGACTTCAAAAGGGGGGTACTCTTAAGGTGGTCGTGATCGGACTTACCGGTGATGCCGGAAGCGGAAAAAGCACGGTGGCAGCCATACTCGAAGAACTGGGTGCCCGCGTGATCTCTGCGGATGCGGTGGCCAAGATGCAGACTGAACCCGGTAGCCCGATATTCGACGAGATCATACGTACCTTCGGCAGTGCCTACCTGACGGCTGCAGGGCAACTGGACAGGCGAAGGTTGGGCGAACTGGTTTTCGGCGATCCCCAAGCCCGGGAGAGACTTAACGCGATCACTCACCCGCCGGTGTTTGACGCCATTGCCGAGGAGATTGAAAAGGCCTGTCGGGACGGAGAGAAGGTAGTTGTGGTCGAGGTTCCGTTGCTCTTTGAAACGGGCTCCGGTGCCATGTTTGACGAAGTCTGGGTAGTTACGGCCGGACAAGCTACCAAAATGAGGCGCCTGATGGAACGGGGGCTTACAGAAGAGACCGCTGGCGGCGTGCTGGCGAGCCAACTTCCCCAAGCTGAGAAGGTGGGACGGGCCAACAGAGTACTGGATAATGAGGGCTCTCTTGACGATACGCGCAGACAGGTGGAGCAGTTCTGGTCGATGCTCCACCCAGTCTAGGAACAACCCAGCCTAAACGCTACAGTAGCGCAATAGACTCTTCCCCTCTTCGGTCAGTTCCCACCCGACGGTCGTGGTCTGTACTACTCCCAGTGCCTCCATTACCGCCAAGTCCTTTACCTGAAGCTTCTCGCTCTGCTCACCCGGCTTAGCCACCGCATTCCGGAGAATGCAGATCTTCTTCCCTTCCTCTAGAAAACAGAGGTCGCTCGCGGACAGTCTTACCATTATCTCCTTTTGTTCCGTGGTCAGTTTGTCCCACTCAAGACATTTCACAGTATCACACCTTCCCGACTCAAACCATATTTCACCCATTATAACTCCCCTCAGTTTGGAGGTAAAGCCCGGCCCCTACAGAATAGTCTCTTGATCGACAGAGAGGGCTCCTTGACAAGCCATCCGGGGCAGGTTATAAAAAACAAGGGGAAAAGGGGAGATGAGGTTGCGCAAGCTCTGGCTATTAGTCGCTGTTCTATTGGTTGTGGCTGTTCTAAACGCGGAACGCATAGGCCGCCACTATTATCCCCTTCCCTACCGGGAAACCATCTACCACTACAGCCAGGTACACAGGCTGGATCCCCTCCTGATAGCGGCTGTGATCCGTACAGAAAGCAACTTCCAGGCTAACGCCCGTTCCCCCAAGGGTGCTATTGGGCTGATGCAGATTATGCCCAACACCGGGCGTTGGATTGCGGAGCAACTGGGCGAGGAAGATTTCGAGCCCGGCCTCCTCTTGGATCCGGAAATGAATATCGAGATGGGCAGTTGGTACCTGGCCAGCCTCTACGACCAGTTTGAGGGAGATCCGATCCTGGTGCTGGCCGCCTACAACGGGGGCCGCGGGAATATCACCGAGTGGCTCGACAACGCCCAGTGGACCGGAGAGGCACACACTCTGGACCAAATCCCCTTCCCGGAGACCCGCCAGTACGTACGCAAGGTCCTGGCCACCTACCGCATCTACCATTTACTCTATCGCTAAGGGAATAGAAGAAAATGGGGACAGTCGCCCATTCCGGTCCAACGACCGGCACCACGAATGATGAAAACTTTTGTCTGGTGCTGTGCGCTTTCTAGGTGTTGGTATTTTCAAGGTAGGCTGTCCCCATTTAGATGTCCCCATTTAGAGGGAGACGGAGGCGCAGCGGGGGCAGATCTCGGGATGGTCGAGGTGGGTGCCCACCTGCTCGGAATAGATCCAGCAGCGTGCGCACTTGTATCCCCCAGCCAGCCGAACCTCGATCTTCAACCCTGTCATTTCCAGAGCCGGTACCGCTGTCTCAGGCGCTTCAACAAATGGTTTGATGCTCACGGCGGAGGTTACAAAGATCAGGGACAGGTGCTCGAAGGTCTCCATCAGGAAGCGGGCCTGTTCCTCATCGGCATACAGAACCACCTCGGCTTGCAGGGAGTCACGGATCACCTTACTCTGACGGGCTCCCTCCAGGATACGCTGAACCTCGTCACGTACCGCCAGCAGCCGCTCCCAGCGCTGCTCGAGTTCACCGTCCAGATACTCCGGGTTAGCCTCGGGCATATCACAAAGCTGGATACTGGCCGCCTTCTTGCCCACCACCGGGACGTAGCGCCAGATTTCCTCGGTAGTAAAGGCCAGCACCGGCACCAGCAAACGAACCAGAGCGTCCAAATGGGCATAGAGTACGGTCTGGGCGGCGCGGCGTTCTACGGAATCCGCACCTTCGCAATACAGACGGTCCTTTAGGACATTGATGTAGAAGGCGCTCAGATCCGTTATGCAGTAGTTGTAAACCGAGTGGTAGACGGTATGGAATTCGTAGTTGCGGTACGCCTTCATCACCTTGTCGATGAGCTTATGGAGTTTCAGCATCCCAAACCGGTCAATCTCCAGCAGTTGTGCATAGTCCACCTGGTGTTTGGCCGGGTCAAAATCGTACAGATTACCGAGCAGGAAGCGGAAGGTGTTTCGGATTTTACGGTAGGCCTCGGACGTCTGTTTCAGGATACTTGGCGACACGGCCAGGTCACCCTTGTAGTCCGCGGAACAAACCCAAAGCCGCAGGATGTCGGCACCCAGATCCTTGATCACAGAACCAGGATCGACCACGTTACCCAGTGACTTGGACATCTTGCGCCCCTGTTCGTCAACCACGAAGCCGTGGGTCAATACCGCACGGTAAGGCGGCTCTCCGGTTACCGCTACGGAAGTGGTAAGGGAGGAGTTGAACCACCCGCGATGCTGGTCGCTGCCCTCCAGGTACAGATCCGCCGGCCACCGCAGGTCCGGCCAGTAATCAGGCTGGGTCAGTACGCTCCAGTGGCTACAACCTGAATCAAACCAAACATCCATGATGTCGGTCTCTTTGGTGAAGTCACCGTGACCACAGTGCGGACAGTTGTAATCCGGCGGCAGGAGTTCAGCCACGTCCCAGGCATACCAGATATCAGTGCCGTGCTCCCCAAAGAGCTTCTTAAGATGTTCTATGGTTCGATCATCAATTACGATTTCGGCACAACCGCCGCAGTAAAAGATCGGAATAGGTACGCCCCACAGTCGCTGGCGGGAAATGCACCAGTCGCCGCGGTTGGCGACCATACCGTGGATGCGCTCCCGGCCCCAGCCTGGAATCCATTTGACCCGGTCAATGGCCTCCAAAAGATCTTTACGGAATCCGTCAATGGAGGCGAACCACTGCTCGGTGGCCCGGAAGAAAATAGATTTCTTGCACCGCCAGCAGTGCGGATACTGGTGCTGCAGGGGAGCCAACTGCAGTAAGGCCCCTGCCGCTTCAAGTTTTTCCAGCACCTGCTTATTGCCTTCCAGATAGAAGGTGCCTTCCAGATCACCGGCATCGGCCGTGAAGTAACCTTTAGCATTAATCGGTGAAAGCACGGGCAGGTCGTATTTCTGGCCCAAGGCGAAGTCCTCTTCGCCGTGTCCGGGAGCGATGTGTACACATCCGGTACCCTGCTCAAGAGTGACGTAGTCCCCCAATACGAGTACTGAACGCCGGTCGATGAAGGGATGGGCGCATACCAAGTCCTCCAGATCCTTTCCCTCGAACTCCTGGGTCACTACGGCCGCTGGATCACCAAGGACTCCCCGCAGACTGTCAGCGAGTTCCCGGGCCACTAGATAGCTGCTATCGCCGGATTTGAGCAGTACATACCGGAATTCCGGGTGCAGGCAAACGGCGACGTTCGCCGGAAGGGTCCAGGGGGTCGTTGTCCAGATGACTACAAAGGTTTGCCCGTCTTCGGGCAGGAGTCCCTTACCATCCACCACGCGGAATCTAACGTAAATCGAGGGCGATTCCTTCTGGGCGTACTCCACTTCGGCTTCGGCCAAAGCCGTTTCACAGGTCGAACACCAATAGACGGATTTCAGACCCTTGTAGATGTAGCCGCGCTTGGCCATCTCACCGAAGACCTCAATCTGCCGCTTTTCAAAGTGCGGATAGAGCGTGAGGTAGGGATTGTCCCAGTCTCCCCTGACCCCCAGCCGCTTAAACTCCTCGCGCTGGATGTCTACGAACTTTAAGGCGAACTCTTTGCATTTCTGCCGGAACTCAGTGGGGCCGACCTGGTCACGCCTGATCTTAAAGGCCTTAATGGCCTGCTGTTCAATCGGCAGTCCGTGGGTATCCCACCCGGGTACATACGGAGCATCCTGTCCGTCCATAGCGTGAAACTTTACAATCAGATCCTTAAGTACTTTATTCAGCGTAGTACCGAGATGGATGTGCCCGTTGGCGTAGGGCGGCCCGTCATGCAGAATATACTTCGGACGTCCGTTATTCTTGGCCTGAACCTGTTGGTACACCTTGATCTCGTCCCAGAACTGCAAAATCTCGGGTTCTCTCTGGGGCAGGTTGGCCCGCATCGGGAAGTCTGTCTTAGGCAAGTTAAGTGTTTTGCTGTAGTCCAAATTCTTTCTTCCTCCTCAATAGACGGCGACCAAATAGAAAACCCCTCATCCAAGGGACGAGAGGATTTGTTCCCGCGGTACCACCCTAATGGACGACCGGATACTGACACCCGACCGACCGCTCAGCTGTTAACGGCAACCACCGGCAAAGCTTACTGGGACACTCTTCCCGTTCAGCCCGCACCTCGCGGGTGATTTTCGGATTCCTCTGCCGCCCGGTTTCCACTGTCCCGGACTCACTGTCAGCCCCGAGGGCATCCTACTCTTCCCGATCATCGGTTTTTCGCTAAGATTCTACTGACCAATTATATTCATTCGCAGGGCTTAAGTCAACCGCAGTCTTGCCCGAACGCTTTCTGCGTTTAGGCCGGTAACGCGGACTACCTTCCGACGTCCGGAACGTCCCGAGACAATTTCCACGGCGCGTACCGGTACTCCGAGCAAGTGTCCGAGAAAAGCGCACAGTGCCTCGTTCGCCGCTCCGTCGACGGGAGGAGCCGTTATCCTGATCTTGATCTCATCACCCAGTACACCCACCACTTCATTCCGGGAGGTTCGGGGCTGGATGCGCACGGCGAAGGAAACCCCTCGGCCGTCCGACCGGATCAGTTCCGGCATCAGGCCAGCTTTTCCCTGAGAAGCCCGGTTGGTTCGGGGAGTTCAGGGAAAGCCTGCCCCTGGCGCGTTTTCTCCTCCACATCCAGCATTTCAATCTGGGCGTTCAGGAAGGAGCGGAACTTGGCCCGGAAGACTTTACTCTGCTTCTGTAGTTCTTCGTACTCCGCCATGATCCGGTTGATCTTCACAGTGGCCTCATCCAAGACTCTGGAACCCTCCTGTTGGGCCTGACGCAGGATAGTCTCGGCTTGTTCACGGGAATCGGTCAGCATCCTCTCGGATTCCGTAGAAGCCTTGCGCACCATTTCTTCGCTTTCCAGGGAAGCCTGCCGAACGATCTCGTCGGCCCGGGCCTGAGCCTCCTGGATGATTACCTCGGATTCCTTCTCAGCACTGGCTTTCATTTCCTGGGCAGTTTTCTGCGCGATCAGCATGGTACTCTTCAGCACGTCTTCGAGTTCCTTGTAGTGGGCAACTGCGGTCCCCATCCGTTGAACCTGTTCGGAAAGCTCTGTGTTCTCCCGCAGCAGTTTGTCCATGGCATCCACGACATGATCAAGGAAGCTGTCTACCTCCTGTTCGTCGTACCCACGGAAACAACGGCGGAATTCCTTGTTACGGACATCTAACGGCTTGATCATCAGTAACCCCCCTTAAAAACGAAGCAGTAGGCTTAATACCATCCAGCGCAACACGTGCAGAGCAATAAGGGCTACAATCGGCGAAAGGTCAATCATACCAAACGGCGGGATAATGCGCCGGAAAATTGAAAGGAAGGGTTCGGTCAGGTCATAGACGAAACGAATGACTGGATGATGCGGATCGTGCCGTATCCACGAAAGGATAATCCGACCAAAAATGATGTAAATGTATACTTGAAAGGCAATGTTTACAACATCAAACAGCATGATACAGCACCTCAGTTCTTGATTTCCCGGGCTTTATCGGCGGCAGCCTGCACCGCTTTCTGGAAGGCTGCGCGTACCGCACCCTCTTCCAAGGCGAATAGACCGGCAGCGGTGGTGCCTCCGGGAGTGGTAACCATATTCTTAAGCTCGGCGGGATGTCTGCCGCTTTCCAGAACCATTTTCGCGGCCCCGAAGGTGGTCTGAGCCGCGAGTTGAATTGCCACATCGCGTGGCAACCCCATCCGCACGCCCCCGTCCGCCAAAGCCTCGATAACCAGAAACACGTACGCCGGACCACTTCCACTTAGTCCGGTCACCGCATTCAGAAGCCTTTCCGGAACCTCGGCCACACGGCCTACAGCATTAAAAACCGCCTCCGCCCGGGACGCATCGACAGCTCCGGCAAAACTCCCCAAAGCGTAGGCGCTTGCAGCGGCCCCGACCAGCGCCGGAGTGTTGGGCATCACCCTGATCACCGGGATCGGCCCGATAAGGCTGCCTTCGATGTCCCTGATTTCAACCCCGGCGGCGATGCTGATTACGGTCTGTGATGGTACGAGTTGTGGTCCGATGTCTTTGAGTACCGCATCCATAATGAAAGGCTTAACCGCCAGGATAATTACATCGGCACCGTCCACAGCAGTCCGGTTATCAGGCGTAACGTTCACACCAGATTTGTCGCACAACTGCCGACGACAGGCTTCGCTGACATCGGCGACGGTAATCGCTGAAGACGGCACCAGCCCGGCCCCAATAACGCCGGAGGCTAGGGCAGCGCCCATCACTCCTCCGCCGATAATCCCGATTTTTCGAATATGTTTCAACGGTCTTCCACCCTTTAGTGACGCATCCAGGAGAAGTTACCCCGCTCCGTCTCCTTGATCTCGCTGTCAATATCTACGTTCGAGGGTACAAACAGGAAGATGCCGCCGCCTACTTTCTGCATCGCGCCGGAAACAGCATAAACGGCACCGCTCAGGAAGTCAACGATCCTCCTGGCCAGGTCGTTGTCGACCTTCTCCAAATTTACAATGACCGGCTTGCGGTTCTTCAAGTGATCCGTAATTTCCTGTACATCGTCAAAGCTTGATGGCTCCACGACGACTACCCGCACGTTGCGCTGGGTGTGCAGATTTACCACGGTGGCTCCTCTCTTACGAGAGTCCTGAACCTCGCGCTCTGTTTCTCCCGGACCGCCCTGCTCAGGCGACGCATCATCTTCGAAGCCCATGAAACCAAGCACCTTGTCAACCAGTTTGCGGTTCCCCAACGCCTAAACCCCCCTCAAATGACAAGTCCTCTGTCCGAAAATCGCTGTTCCCACCCGGATAATGTCGGCCCCTTCTTCAACAGCCACCAGATAATCCCCACTCATACCCATTGACAGATGGGGCAGTTTAAGCCCCAGTTTTTGCCGAGCTTCATCCCGTATTACCCGTAATTCACGGAAGATCGGACGTGACTGCTCGGGATTTACAGAATATGGAGCCATAGTCATCAAACCTTCTACCCGCACCAGTGGAAATCCTGCCAGTTCTCTAAGAAAACTTTGTGTTTCATCCGGGTTAATGCCACTCTTAGATTCTTCTCCGGTCACATTAACCTGTACCAACACAGCTATCTCCAAATCGGCCTTCACCGCGCACCGGTTAATCTCCTCCGCCAGTGACCACCGGTCAAGACTGTGAATGAGCGCCACCCGGCCGACCAGCTGCCGGACCTTGTTTCGCTGCAGATAGCCGATGAAGTGCCACTCCAGGTCAAGTCCTAATACCGCCTGCTTGGCAACAACTTCCTGAACCCAGTTTTCCCCAAAAACAGTGTGTCCGGCGTCAGCAAGCTCTCTGATCCTCTCGTTATCCACCGTCTTGCTTACAGCCACAATCTTTACTGCTTCGGGAGCACGCCCTGAGCGCTGTGCCGCAGCGGCACACGATTGTTTTATCTGCTGGAGATTCTGTTTTATATTCATAGTGCTCCTTGGAGGGTCAGACTTAAAAACTTAAGTTTTTAAGTCTGACCCCTTGGTCAAATTCGGCGGTCGTCTTGGGCTAGCCATGCATTAAGCACATACGGCTCCCCCTCCACCAGTTTGTCCCCCGACACGTGGACATTCGGTCCCATCTGCCCCTCGACCCTCACGGGCTGCCACACCAGACGGTCCTTGCGCAGGGTGTAAACTCCGGGCCGTCCGGACTTTAGGGCTAGCGCCGTCCGTGGAACCACAAACCCGGATGCCTCACGGGTCACCACCCGACAACTGATCCGCCGATCACGGAGCAAGTCCTGCGGGTATTGGTTGAGCAGTAATTCAACTCGGCTTTGTCCGTCATCCGTGTATATGAAGACAACTCGCCCCCGGTACTGGTCTTCACCGAACATAAGCCGCCAACGCTGACCCTCGGTCAGTAATTTCCTGGGAAGGACCCCTCTGGGTACATTGAGCTGTAGCCGGACGGGCCTTAGGTTGTCCACCACCCGAAAGACGGGTTCGCCTTTGGACGTCTGGTCTCCGTGCGAATGAGTCACGGATGAAAGACGCGGGATGGACTCGGAATCCAACACGTTACCGGCCTTCAATACATCCTCTAAACCATCTACAGTCCAGAAAACCACACCGGTCACCGGGGAACGGATCGGGTAGCTGGCACCGGGGCTGTCAATTACACCGATGACGGTGTTCTTAGACACCCGGCTGCCGTTGTCTATCCTCTGGTGTAAGACGCCCCCAGAAGGTGCCCGCACTACTATCTCGTCCCGGACGACCAAGGCCTCAACCATTGTGTCACTGACTAGGGCTTCCTGCCTTAACAAGGCCAAGTCGATAAAGGGGTTGGTAACATAAGGCCACACCCACTTGTAGGTTGCCCCGAAGAGCACCGCAGAAACAGTCGCAATGATGAGAGAGATGGAGAATATCCGCCATATAAACTGCAGCGTGCCACCTCCCCCGTTACAACTAAGGGATATATTCTAGGTTAGGCGGCGGAGTCCTGCTCATGAAGCAAAATAGCCCTTGTATGGGCTATTTTGGTGAATTATGACCATATTTCGAGTTAGTTCAGACACTGACGCTCCCCGGTAACCAGGTAAATCACGTCCTCGGCAATATTCGTCGCCCGGTCGGCGATCCGCTCCAGGTAGCGGGCCACCATCAGAAGGTACACGACACACCCGATGGACTGCGGGTGTTCTTCCATGTAACTGATCAGATCCTGGAAGGTGAGATTGTAAAGCTCATCAACCTCATCATCGGTCATGCACATCTGACGGGCCTTCTCGACATCATTGTGGACGTAGGCGTCCATCCCTTCCTTTACCATCTGCTGAACAAGACGAGCCATATGCGGGATCTTCTCCAGGGGCTTCTGCGGCATCTGACCACAAACACACATCGCCGAACGGGCGATATCCACGGCGTGGTCCCCCATCCGCTCCAGGTTGATCATAATCTTGATGCCGGTGATGATCACACGCAGATCCCGCGCCATCGGCTGCTGTGTGGCGATCAGTTTGATACACTGGTTCTCAATATCATCCTGCAGGTTATCAATCGCGTCGTCACCGGTGATTACTTCCCTAGCGGCCACCGGGTCCCCGCTTAGCAGGGAATCCAGGGCCAGGAACAGACTACGCTCGACAAGACTAGCCATACGGAGAATATCCTGCTTCAGATCATTAAGTTCCCGGTCAAATGTCGACCTGCTCGTCAAATCAACCCACTCCACCAAATAGATTTACCACTTTAGGTTAGCACACGGTGTAACTAGTTACAAGCTAAAACCTTGGTTAACCAAAACGTCCCGTGATGTAGTCCTCTGTCCGCTGATCCTTCGGTCTGGTAAACAGGGTCTCTGTGGGGCCGAACTCGACCATATCGCCGTTTAGGAAGAAGGCGGTGGAATCGGAGACTCGGGCCGCTTGTTGCATATTATGCGTGACAATGACGATAGTGTAGTGGTTTTTCAAATCCCGCAGCAGTTCCTCAATCTTAAGGGTAGACAACGGATCCAGGGCCGATGTCGGCTCATCCATCAGCACTACTTCCGGCTCCACCGCAAGGAGTCGCGCAATACAAAGCCGCTGTTGCTGACCGCCGGAAAGTCCCAAAGCGGACTTAAACAACCGGTTGCTCACCTCATCCCACAGCGCGGCTGAACGGAGGCTCTTTTCCACGATCTGGTCCAGTTGGCTCTTGTTCTTCTGCCCATGAATCCGGGGGCCGTAGGCAACGTTATCGTAAACCGACATGGGAAACGGGTTCGGGCGCTGGAAGACCATCCCCACCCGTTTGCGCAGATTAACCACATCGACGTCAGGGCCGAAAATGTCCTGGTCATCAAGCAACACCGTGCCGTCGATGCGTACGCCCTCGATCAGGTCGTTCATCCGGTTTAACACCCGCAAAAATGTGGTTTTACCACAGCCGGACGGTCCGATCAGCGCGGTGATCTGCTGCTTCATGATTTCCATACTGATACTCCGCAGGGCCTGGACATCCTTATAGAACAAATTTAGGTTTTGAACCACAAACTTATTTTCCACGTTTACTTCCACGTTTACCTCCATTAGTTCGACCCACGCAGACGGCGTTGGTAAATACGAGCCGGCAGTCCGATGGCCAGATTAAAGAACAGGACCACGAGTACCAGCAGTGCCGCGCTTCCCGCAGCTACAGCATCGGCGTTGGCCACCAAGGGTTCGCCCCGCACATACCACAGGTGTACGGCCAGGGTTTCACCGGCAACCAGCGGGTTAAAGTCCGGATAGTGCCGTGAGACGCTCGTGCCTGCTGTGAAGACGAGGATCGCCGCCTCTCCGATGGCCCGCCCGGAAACCAGGGTAATTCCGGTAATCAAACCCAGAATGGAACTTGGCAACACCACCCGGCGAATGGTTTGCCATTGAGTGGAACCCAGCGCGAGGCTGCCCTCCCGGTGAGCATGCGGGACGGTACGCAGTGCTTCCTCGGTAACCCGCACCAGCACCGGCAGATTCAAGAGTGCCAGCGCAGCAGCACCGCCTAAGATGGTAAAGCCCAAACCCAGGACATTGACAAAGATAATTAGACCGAACAGGCCCAAGACGATCGAAGGTACGGTGGCGAGGCACTCGGTGCTCAGGCGAACCAGGTTCGTGAGCCGGCTAGGTTTGGCGTATTCCGCCAGGTAAATGCCAGCACCCACCCCGATTGGAACCGAATACAGCAGGGATAACACCAGAATGTAAAAGGTATTAAATAGCTGGGGGCCGACCCCTCCCTGGGAAGCGGGGCCAAACACGAAATCTAGACTGAGAACCTTAAAACCCTGCCCTAGAATATAGGCCAGGAAGAATACCAAGAGGCCCACAATGAAAAATCCGGAAGCCCAAAGGATAACGGTCGCCACAGTATTACTGAGCCGGTTACTGTTCATTGACCAGCCTCCTGTTAACGACAAACTTGATCAGTAGAATCATTGACAATGAAATCATCAACAATGTGAAGGCCATATAGAAAAGGGCGTTATTCCACGGCGAACCGAAAGGTGTCTGTCCCATACTCAGGATGATCTCAGTAGTCAGAGTGGCGGTCGGCCCGAAAAGCGAACCGGCCAACTGGGGTGAATTCCCGATCACCATGGCCACCGCCATTGTCTCACCGATAGCCCGGGCCATGCCCAGAATCAAGGCCGTGACCAGACCGGGCAGTGAAGCCGGGATGAGCACCCGGTAGATGGTCTGCCACCTGGTGGCCCCAAGGGCGTATGAACCGGCTTCCAGACTTTTCGGCACCGCACGCAAGGCATCCTCCGAAATACTGATCACAGTGGGCAGAATCATGATTGCCAGGATCACCCCTGCCAGGAACAAACCGAATCCGGGGCCGCTGGTATACTTAGAGATGATCGGCAGGAATACGGTCAGCCCAACCCATCCGTAGACAACCGATGGGATCCCGACAAACAGGTCGGTGGCGGGCCGCATGATTTCCCGAACCCAAGGGGGAGCCACTTTAGCCATAAAGATGGCCCCGGCGAGTCCCAACGGCCCACCCAGGGCAATCGCCAGTAACGTCACGGACACGGAACCAACAATAAACGGAACGGCCCCGAACTGCACCGGTGGGTTCCAGATCGTCCCGGTGTGAAACTCCCAGAAACTGATGTCCTGGAAGGTTTGCAGACCCTGCTTGGATACAAAGATGATAATCGAAAAGATCACAAAACTGACCATCACCGCCGAAATGATGAAGATGTACCGGAACAGCTTGTCGTAAGCCAGTTGACTGTTTAATTGCCGATTACTCAAAAACCAGACCTCCGGAAATCACACTGCGTCATTGGTCAACACAGGTACATAGCCCATCTCCGCCAAGACACCAAGCTGGAACTCCTCTGAGAGCACGTAGTCAAGGAAGGCCTTCGAGTATCCCGAAGGCTCTCCCTTAGTGTACATTCGGCCGTAGGCAATGATGGGGTAGCTGTTGTCGGCCACGCTCTCGAAACTGGCCTCCACGCCGTTATGCTTGAGGGGCTTGACGTCGGCCTTGGTTAGGTAGGCATAGTCACAGTAACCGATCGACCCGGTGATCATGGAGACCGATTTCAGCATCTCCCCGGTTGAGTTCATCACCGTGGCGTTAAGACTGAACTGCTCCGTCCCGAGAACGGTTTCTTGAATTACCTTTCGGGAACCGGAGGAAGGCGGCCGGTGGATAATGTTGATCGGCAGCGAGGCCGGATGACCCAGCTCCTGCCAATTGGTAATCCGGCCGGTGAAGATGCCCACCAGCTGTTCGTGGGTAAGGTTATCCACCTGCACGTCATTATGGACAATAATGACGAAGGGGGCAATGGCGATAACGTGTTCCACCAGATCCGTGTAGAAAGGATCATCGGGCGGAGCGGGGACATCACTGGTGCCGATGCTGATGTAGCCGGAAGCGACCTGGGCCAACCCGGTGAAGGAGCCCCCGCCGCTGACATTGACCGTGATTTCAGGATGGATTTCCATAAACATGTCCGCAGCCGTTCGAACCAAAGGCAGAAGCGCCGTTGAACCGACCACCGTGACCGGTTTGGTCCCACATGCAGTCAGCATCAGGGAGAAACAGATGACGCTTACAAGCAGCAACTTCTTCAACAATTGCGACGGCAACCTCCCTTGGAGAGGTAGGACATACTCTAAACCAAACTAACACGCGACTGTTATCTGTACATTAACGAAGTGTTAAATTATTGTTACGGTTGCGCCGGAATCAGCAATTCAAAGGTTGTTCCCCGGCCGACGATGCTGGAGACGCCGACCTTCCCACCGTGCCCCTCCACAATGTGCTTCACTATGGCCAGACCCAGTCCGGTGCCGCCCAGTTCGGTGGAGCGGGCCTTATCAACACGGTAAAAACGTTCAAAAACGCGGTGCAGATGCTGCTGGTCGATGCCGACGCCGCTGTCTTCCACCTCAAACCAGACCCCAAGTGGATCCCGCCGGGCACAGATGCGGATCCAGCCCTCCTCTGTGAAACGTACGGAGTTGTCCACCAGGTTCATGAGCACCTGGTAAAGAGCGTTTGGATCGACTTCCACGTTAAGATCCGCCGGTACATCAATCCGCACTTCCAAATTCTTTTCCTCGATTTTCGGAGCAAGGACATTGAACACCTTATCCAGTACACTCTGCACCCTGGTTGATTCGCATTGGAAGGAACCCCGGTTTTGCTCCGCCTTGGCCAGTTCAAGAAGGTCATCCACCAGTCGGGACAAACGCTTGGCCTCTTCGTCGATAATCCCCAGGAACTTCTTCGCTACCGGCGCATCCTCAATGGCGCCGTCCTGCAGCGTCTCCACAAACCCCTGGATGGAAGTCAGTGGGGTTCGGAGTTCGTGCGAAGCGTTGGCCACAAACTCGGTACGCATCTGATCCAGTAACCGGCGTTCGGTGATGTCTCTAAAGAGCACCACGATGCCGCCTTCCTTCCCCCGCAGAGGAGTGAGATGCAGTCTGAAGATGCGGGGATCGGGGGTCAGGATGCGGAGTTCCTTCTTAGCCACGTGTCCGGAAACCAAAGTCTCTTGGAAGAGACGGTCGAGTTCAAAGTCCCTCACGACCTCCACGATGGTCTTTCCCCGACTGGTCTCTTCACGGATCCCGAAAACGTTTTCCGCAACCGGGTTTACCAGTATTACCTGGCCCTCGGCATTTACCGCGATTACGCCGTCGGCCATACTGTCCAGTACCGCGTGCATACGGTCTTTTTCCTCCGTCACCTCGGACAGAGTGTCACGGAGACGGTGGGCGATCTGATTCAGGCTCTGCGCCAGTTTTCCCACCTGATCCTGATCATGCACTACGATGGTCTTATCCAGGTCACCTTCAGCGATCTCACCGGCGGTCTCGGCCACGATGGTGATCCGCTTGGACACCGACCGGGTGGCATATATCGCCATCGCCACCGCGAATGTCAAGCCCAGAACAATGCCGAGCCAAACCCCCAGATACCCGCTCTCAGCAAGCAGCAATAAAACACTGAACCAGACCGCAACCAGCAGGAGACTCCTGTAAATCTGGGCATTGTAGCGTTGAGGCATCACTTCAACTCCTTAAACCGTAGCCTACTCCCCGGACTGTCTCGATCAGTTGCGGCGCTCCGGGCAAGCGCTCAAGTTTCTGCCGGATGTGCCGGACATGGACGTCCACTGTGCGTGAGTCGCCTGTATACTCATACCCCCAGATCTGCTCCAGGAGATAATCCCGCGAAAAAACCCGGCCTGCACGACGCGCCAGGAACCACAACAGCTCAAACTCCTTCGGGGTTAGGCTTTGACGTTCGCCTTCAATACTCACGAGCAGTCTTTCAGGGTCGATCAAGAGATCATTGACCGTAACCGGCCTCCGGTCTTCCGGCCCGGTGCCGGATGAACGTCTGAGGCGTGCCTTGACTCTCGCCATCAGTTCGCGCACACTAAACGGCTTGGTTACGTAGTCGTCCGCCCCCAGTTCCAACCCCAAGACCTTATCCAGTTCCTGCCCCCGCGCACTCAACATGATCACCGGAATCTCGCGCGTCCGGGTATCACCGCGGATCGCCCGGCAAACGGCAAAACCGTCCATTTCCGGGAGCATCACGTCCAGGACTACAAGAGCCGGTGACTCCCGGTTGATCAGTTCAAGGGCCTGATACCCGTCGTGCGCCACCAGCACCTGGTAGCCCTCACGTTCCAGCCCGAACTTCAGCAACTCGATAATATGCTTCTCATCGTCCACAATCAGGATCTTTTCCATATTCATATCACTCCAAGGTGATCAAAGCGGCCTGACGTCCGGTTTGACCGTTATGGGCGCGATGCGAAAAGAATTCTCCGGCGTTGCAGGCAGTACATACCCCTGCCGACTCGATGTTTGCGGGCCGCAATCCAGCTTCCAAAAGCACCAACCGGTTCGCCGCCCAGAGATCCAGCATCCAAATTTTCCCGGCACGGCGCAGAATGCCCGAGTCCGGCCCGAAAACCGCTTCAAACCGCGTCCGAACCGCGTCACCGACCACGTAGCAGCAGGCACCGATGGACGGGCCGAAGGCCGCCAACAGGTGCTGCGGTGCTGAACCGAACTGCTCCTCCATCACCCGGACGGTCTCCAGGCCGATGCGGCTCTCGGTACCCCGCCATCCGGCGTGGGCCAGACCGATGACGTGCCGCTCAGGATCATAAAAGAAGAGCGGTACGCAATCAGCGAAGAAGGCGGCCAGGGAAACCCCGCGTTGTCCCGTAACCATAGCATCGGTCAGGGGAATAGCGGTATCCTTGTCAAACGCCCCCCGGCCCAAGTCGGAACGATCCACCACAGCAACACGATTGCCGTGAACTTGCTCCCCGCAGACCAGGGTCTCGGCACCAACACCCAGAGACGTGCAAAACCGGTGCCGGTTTTCGATTACGTGGTTCGGCTCATCCCCGACGTGCAGCCCCAGGTTCAGCGTGGAAAAACATCCTGAGCTGACGCCGCCGCTCCTAGTGCTGAAACCGGCACGGATCGGATGGCCTTCATAGATGCGGAACCGAAAAACGGGCGGCACCAGGCCAGTCACTCTTTTTTGGCTCCTTCCGCCCGGCGAGCCAGGTACTGTTGAAACTCCGTGACCTTCGCCAGAACGTCATCGTAAGAGCTGGTTTCCCCCTGAAGGTAGCCCTGCAAATCGGTCCAGAACCGCTGACAGGCTTGGGTCAGCTTATCTCTTTGCTCCTGACCGCGGTGGATGGTCACAGTCTCCTTCCAGGCCGGTATCCGGGCGACAATCCCGGTATCACGAAGCAGACGCTCTTTTAACTTCTGGGCCGCTTTGGCTTCTCCATGCACCAGAAAGAGCTGCTGCGGATAGACCCGGAAACGCTTCACCCAGTCTACCAGCATATCCTGGTCGGCGTGCGCGGACCACCCGCGAATGTTTTCAATGTCGGCCCTGACCACCACTTCTTCCCCGAACAACCGGGCCTTCTCCCCTCCGTCGAGGAGATGCCGGCCAAGGGTTCCCTCGGCCTGATAACCGACAAACAGGATTGTGGACTCGGGGCGCCACAGGTTGTGTTTGAGGTGGTGGCGAATCCGCCCGGCCTCACACATACCGCTGCCGGCCAGGATGATCTTTCCATCGGGTGTCTGATTTAACCGCTGGGATTCCTGGGCAGTATGCGACATTTTCAGGTGCGGCAGTCCTAGAGGATCAATACCCGCCGCCAGCAACTTGCAGGCCTCGTCATCGTAACAGTTGTGATTGGCCCCGAAAATCTGAGTGATCGCAATAGCCAGAGGACTGTCCACATAGACGTCCATCGGGGGCAACTCGTCAGTCCGCATTAGGCTGAAAATATGGTAGAGCAGGTCCTGGGTACGTTCTACGGCAAAGGCCGGGATGATCAGGTTACCGCCCTTGCGATAAGTTTTCCAGATGACCTCCTTAAACCTCTCGGCAGGATCCTCATCCGGTTCTTTGTGTTTCCGGTCTCCGTAGGTTGATTCCAGTACCAGACAGTCGGCATCCCAGACGTTGTCGGGATCACGCACGAAAGGACGGCCCTTGTTGCCCAGGTCGCCGGAGAAGACGATCTTAGTTTCCGCACCATCCTCTTCCCCGACCCAGACTTCGATTACCGCCGCGCCGAGAATATGCCCGGCGTCACGCAGCCGGTACACGATCCTGGGAGTCAGTTCGTGCTTAACATCCGTGGCCACGGCCTGAAAACTCCCCAGACAACTGTAGGCGTCGTCTACGGTGTAAATCGGCTCGACCTCAGGCTGGCCGGTACGCCTGGCCTTGCGGTTCTTGCGTTCGACTTCCATTTCCTGAATGTAGCCGCTGTCCGGGAGCAAAGCCCCGCACATGTCGGCTGTACAAGCCGTGCACACAATCGGTCCTTTGTATCCGTGCTTAACCAGTCTTGGAATATGCCCGCTGTGATCAATATGAGCGTGGGTAAGAAAGAAATAGTCAATGGATTCCGGATCAAACGGGAAGGGCTCGTAGTTTCGGCGGCGAATGGGCTTGGGGCCCTGAAACAGACCGCAGTCCACCAGGATCCTGGTACGCCCGGTGTCCAACAGGAAACACGAACCGGTAACGGTATCGGCGGCGCCGTAAAAAGTGAGTTGCACCTGATTTCCCTCCGCACGTTATTTGCATACTTAGGTAGTTAGTTCGACAAATCAATTATAATCCACCAGCCCGCCACTATTCAACAACCGGGGCCGGGGCCGGCTTGACAGGCGCGGTTCACGGGCGTTAAGCTAAGAACCAGAACCATACGAAAGGACGGAGGCACTTGCCTATCTACGAATTCAGATGCGACAAGTGCGGCCACAGGTTTGAAAAGCTTTGCCCTATGGGTGAAACGGGTGAGAATGTCAAGTGCCCTGAATGTGACCAAGTGTACCCTCGAAAACTGGTCTCCGGTTTTGCGGCCCCTGGGGCCCCCAGGGCGGACGGGGGCGACGGGGCGGACGGGGGCGGCGGTGCATCCTGCAGTGGCTGCTCAGCTTCAAGTTGTGCGGGATGCCGGTGAAACCCAAATTTATAACAATATGATGAGGCGATTCGATGTTCCCCACCGACGAACTTACTGAGTTGAGAGACAAAATCAGTGAGGACTTGATGCCCCAGTACCGAAAACTCCTACGGGATCGCATGGACGAGCTTCTGGAACGTAATGCGAGCCCTTCGGAAGCCGTGAACACTCTTATCGACGTTATGACTGTCTACGCCATCGACGTATCTACCACTCTGCTGGTTGCAAACAACGAGTTGTTGTGGCAGATACTGGTCGAACAGGGTCTGGTGAAGGGCGCTCCGGCCCCGGACACTGCCGAATAGTACTTATCGGTGTACCTGAATAAACAGCAGCAGCGGTATGCAGCTGCTGTTTTTGGCTGACCCGCTCATGCCGCCAAGCGCTTGCTCAGACACAACGACCCATCCCCCTGCCCCGGCTGATACTGAGTGACACTTCCATTCTAGTTCCCAATCGGACAAATGACAACAAAAAGTGGTGCCCTCAGGGCACCTGCTACGAAGGTCGGTATGCTACCGATTGTTTAGCGGCGGGCGGAGTAGCGTTCGGCGACGTTCGGCACTTCCACCAGGATCACGTCGACCCCGACTTTCACGATTTTCTCCCACGGCACCACGATCTCTTCGTCGCGGCCGAAGAAGCCCATCATCCGGGAAGAACCGGCCAGTATGATCGCACCTATTCTTCCGTTTTCCAGGTCAAGGTCAATGTCCTTGATCAGGCCGAGCCTGCGTCCATCCTGCACATTTACGATTTCACGCATGCGCAAATCGGAAATCTTGATCATGTGGATCACCCCGGTAATATGGATATGCTCGACCACCGAAAAAAAGGACAGGAATTATACCGGGCATAAGCGAAAATACTTGACACTATGCCGCTGGAAATATGGTATAATTTTGTGAAAAGAAATCACTTTTGTCCCGCGAGGTGATTGCTAAATAGCACACTCTGTTTTAAAAATGGCAATCGTGGTTCTTCCTTCCTGAGCTGAGCAAGGAGGTGGATCCCTTGAGCATTCGGCAAAAGATCATAACCGGATATTTGGTTACATTCTTCTTTTTTGTAATTACCGGTCTCGTCGGGCTTACCGCCATGAGTAGTATGCAACGCTCCTATGAGCAGCTGATCGAAAGGCGCGTAAGCCTGGTGCACGAGACCCAGCAGATGCTCTTGTCATTTGAATATGAAGCCCTTATGGCTCGGACCTTCTATCTGACGGGACAAGAAGAGTGGGAGGCCGAATACCGCAAACAGGCTCTCCGCACCGAGCAAACCCTAAGAAGCATCGAGAGTCAACTGATCAGCCAGGAAGAACGCGCCCTTTTCGCACACCTTTCCCGATCAGTTCTTAATTTTGTCACGGACTACGCTGAACCTCTGATCGCCGTACGTAAGCAGGAGGATCTGTCCGAGAGCGAACGGATCTCCAGAATCATCGAAGCCACGATCGCTCAGAAGGGTACTGTGCGCGGCATCATCCGCCTGGGTGAGGACTTCGTAGACTACCAGCGCGACTTGATGACCCAGTCGGTACAACAAAACGCGGAATGGATCACCCGGATTCAGATCATCACTTCGGCGATGGCTGCCCTTTGCCTCATCCTCGGACTCGGGTTGGCCTGGTATCTCTCCCGGACCATCGTAGAGCCGGTGTGGCGGCTGGAGGAGGCTGCGGCCAGAGTAGGCCGGGGAGACCTTTCGGGCTCCGATCTGAACCTCGAATCACGGGATGAAATGGGCCGGTTGTCCCGTTCCTTTTCGACTATGGTGGGTGACTTGCGCCTGCTGACCGGCCGGATCAGTAACACCTCTCAGCAGGTTGCCCGGCTGACCGGAGAGATCCGGACCAATTCCGAGTTGGCGGCTGATGCCGCAAGCCAGACGGCGAACGTGTTGGTTAAGACGACCGGGAAGATTCAGCTGATGGTCGGAGTGGCCCGTGAAGTCGCGGCGACTTCCGACAAGGCCCGGCAAAGAGCCCACCAAGTGGAAGAAATGGCTACCAGCTTCCTGTCTCAGATGGAAAAAAGCCGTCTGCTTACAGTTCGTGCCGGCTCCGCCCTGCGGGAGCTGGAGAATAAACTGGAGAGCGTCGACCAGGTCAACGAATTCGTGAAGGCGCTTGCGGAACAGGCCGCTCTACTGGCCCGCAGAGCAGCCACCGAAGTGGCTTTTGCCGATGGCGGCCAGATCGCTGACAAAAGCCAGGATGGAACGCGAAACTTCGTGGCCTTGGCGGGTGAAATGCATAACCGGGCTAAAGACGCCGTGGAAGCCACCAGAAATGTTTCGGGCCTGATCGATAGTGTCCAGGAGCACGCGCGTGAAGCGGTAACCCTCATGGATGAAGACTTCAAGATCATTTCCAGCGGTCACCAACTGGCGACCGAGACAGGTGAAGCCTTCCGAGACATAATCATTCAGGTCCAAACTCTCGCCCGCCAGATGCAGGAGGCGGCGGTCCTTTCTGAGCAGATCGCCCAGAGCCTCGGCAAGATATCGCTACACACGGAAGAGCAAAGTAACCTAAGTGCACAGGCAGCGGTAGCAACAGAAACCTTAAACCGCCTAGTGAGTGAGCTGGACCAGGCAATCGGCGCTTTTAGGAGCTAACAAGCCACTTATTTCAGCACGCAGAGGCCGTTCGTTCAGTAAGAACCGAGCGGCCTCTTTCTCTGTGTTTTGTCTACCTAATTCGATCCCAGAGCTCCACAACTCGGAGTTTCATCTCCAGGTGTACCGGTCCTTCCTGCTGCCAGGCCACAACCGCCTCTTCCTGACTTCCCTCACCGGTGTACACAAAGCAAAGCGGGGGAAACAGGACGCACCACCAGTTGGAGCCACTGCCTTCACCTAAGACAACGCGCACGGCCTGGTACTTACCCTCCGGCAACACCAGACTGCCATATTCCCTGAGCGGAAAGTCAAAGGTGCCGAAGACGACTTGAACCGGATATGAGTAACCGGATGCCGTTACTTCCCGGCCGGCGGTCTCACGGATCAAATCCAGGTTTTGCAGGACAAATTCCCGGGCTTCATCTACGCTGTCTAATTCGCCAAGATTCGGGCGCAACGTCTCGGTCACGGTATCCCGGACACGCTGTTTGATAGCCTGATCTACCTCCGAATCACTGTTCGGAATTACGTGCAGTCGAATCAGGTTATCACGGCTATAGGCCTCAACGGCCCGGTCTTGCCAGCCGATCAGGCCGGTTCCGATTACGGCCAGGCCGAGTACAGCTACGGTAACATAGAGGATTCTCTTACTAATCATATCTCCCTCTCCCCTTTCGGGGATCCTTTCAGAATCAGATGTGTTTTCGCATGTGATTCAGGGCGGCCTTTTCCAGCCTGGACACCTGAGCCTGTGAAATACCGATCTCTTCAGCCACTTCCATCTGGGTTTTCCCTTCAAAGAACCGCAGGGTCAGAATCATTCTCTCCCTCTGACTCAGACGCCGGAGGGCATCCCTGATCGCAATCCCTTCGAGCCAGGTGGCATCCTGGTTCTTCTCATCCGAGATCTGATCCATCACGAAGATCGGATCGCCTCCATCGTGGTAGATGGGTTCAAAGAGCGACAGTGGTTCCTGAATCGCATCCAGGGCGAAGACGATGTCCTCCCTGGGAATGTTCAATTCCACTGCGATCTCAGTCACCGACGGCTCACGGGAGAACCGGTTGGCCAGGTTGTCCCTGATCTGAAGCGCCTTGTACGCAACATCCCTTAGTGACCGGGAAACCCGGATCGGGTTGTTGTCGCGCAGGTAGCGCCTGATTTCCCCGATAATCATCGGAACCGCGTAAGTCGAGAACTTGACGTTCTGGCTTAGGTCGAAGTTGTCAATGGCCTTGATCAGACCGATGCACCCGACCTGAAACAGGTCGTCCACGTACTCACCGCGGTTGGTGAACCGCTGAATCACACTCAACACCAGCCTTAGGTTGCCGCTCATCAACTTGATTCGTGCGGTCGGATCTCCGGCTTGCATTTCCTCGAACAACCGGCGCATTTCGCTCGAGGTCAGAACGGGGAGCTTCGACGTGTTAACGCCGCAGATCTCAACCTTATTCACCAAATTAACAGCCTCCTGTGCGGGCATTGTTGATCTCAGTATTACCGCCGTTTTTTAGGCTTATACGTTGCAAGGGGGTGTCTGGCATGGGTTTTCATGGCATGAAGAAAGCACCCTCGATGCTTTGAGGGTGCTTTTTGTGGCCAGGAAAGGGGGACAGGCAACTTTTTCACGACGTAATCAACCCTACCACCTATCGCTTTGTATCATAGAAGTTTTAGAACGGGGATGTGTCTTATATACGGGAAAAAGTAGCCTGTCCCCGTTTCCTGGCATCTCCCCGAATCCTGTAATCTACCCGTTTCCTTACCTCGACGAATCGAAACCAGGGAGAGTACATAACGTCGTGAGAAATATGCCAGTCACCG
>JAHRFU010000019.1 GCA_019084485.1 Desulforudis sp.
AGAAATCGGTGGTGTTTTATGAGAGGATGATGTTGCCCAGCCTACCTTGAACATACCAATACCTGGAAGGTGCAGGGCGCGCTGAGGGTATTGCCGGAACAAACGATAGGTAGTATAGATCAAAAATGCGCAGTGGAGCCGCGGATCAGCGTCGACCGCCTGTCTGAGTGAGCGCAGCGAGCGAGTTCGGCGACGCCCGCGGCGAATGAGCAGATTCCTCTGTTACGTACGTGTTTGTGGAGGCAATCCCTCAGGAAAGCGTACAGCACCACACAACAATTTTCATCATTCGTGGTGCCGGTCGTTGGGCGGAATGGGCGACTGTCCCCGCTTGAGTACGGGTGAGCCCCCGACTTAGTTTCGGGGGTTCTTGCGTTTCGTGAAAAAACTGTTGACATTAATTAAAATGGCGTGGTATGTATTAAGTGTACTAGTCGTATTAGTACACCATGAACATGTTTGGGGAGGAGGTGGTGGCTTGTTCAGGATAGACCAGCGGAACAGCACGCCCATCTATCAGCAGTTGGTTCAGGAAGTAAAGGAAGCGATCCTCAAGGGTCTTCTCCGCCCCAGTGAAAGACTGCCCTCGGTGCGTGAATTGGCGGTGCAACTGACAATCAATCCGAACACGATTCAGAAGTCCTATCAGGAGCTGGAACGTCAGGGGATTATCGAAAACCTGCAGGGCAAGGGGACCTTTGTAGCGGAGCACTACCGGCCGACCAAAGACCGGGAGCGGCTGTCGATACTAAAAGATGACCTGCGCCGGATCCTGGTAGATGCCCACTACCTGGGGCTAAACGAGGATGAACTGCTCCGCATGGTGGAGCAGCTCCTGACGGAACTGAAGATGGGGGAGGATAACCGATGATTGAGATCACAGATCTGACCAAGACCTTTGGGGCGTCCCAGGTGCTCGACGGCGTAAGCCTCGAGGTGCAGCGGGGGAGAGTGTACGGACTGGTGGGACCGAACGGAGCGGGGAAGACCACATTGATTAAGATCATGATGGGATTCCTGCTGCCGACCGGGGGGCGGGTGTTCATCGACGGACAGGATGTCCATCAGCATCCCCGGATCAAGTCCCAGGTGGGATATGTGGCCGACTACCAGAATTATTATCCGGGGTTTTCCGTAAATGACATGGTCCGCTTCTATCGCGGCACCTTTGAAAACTGGAACGAGGAGCGTTTTGCCGAACTGCGCCGGGTGTTTGACCTGCCGGATAAGCGCACCTTCAAGAATTTCTCCAAGGGGATGCGCACTCAACTGGCGCTGCTCCTGAACCTTTCGCTAATGCCCAATGTGCTGATCCTTGACGAGCCGACTTCGGGATTGGATCCTGTGCTGCGCCGCCAGGTGCTGGGTATGCTGGTGGACGAGGTGGCCCGCAACGGCACGACGGTGTTTGTCGCGACCCACAACCTGAACGAGTTGGAACGCACCTGCGACCAGATCGGGATGATCCACCAGGGGCGGATACTGTTTGACGAGAACCTGGAGGACATGAAGCAGAAAGTGCGGAAGATTCAGGTCGCCTTTGCGGACGGATTGCCTCCAGAATTGGCCAAAAGGCCGGACGTCCTGAAGGTGGAGCAGCAGGGACGGGTGTACGGGATCGTGATGCGGGAAAACAGTGCTGAGATGCTCGCGGAGCTGAAGAAGCACGATCCTCTGCTGTTGGAAACCATCGATATGTCCCTGGAGGACATCTTTATCTACCGGATGGGAGGGCTTGGCTATGAATTCAGTGACATTATTGCCCAATAAGACCCTGCTTTGGAAAGAATGCAGAAACGGCTGGGTCTTCTTCAGCTTGCTGTTTGTCTACATCACTTTTGTCAGCAGTTACACCATGCTTACCGAACTGTCTAGGTATAAATCCGCTCTGGCTGATGGCTGGATTTACCCGATAATGGTCACCGGAGACCTGTTGGCCTTTCACAAACCTGAACTGGGGCTATTCTTCACACTTTTGGTGGTTGTAATGGCTGCCGTGATGATCGGCCAGGAACGTGATCAGGGAACCTTCGGCCTGCTGCTGGCCATGCCCTACTCTCGGCGTGAAGTCCTCTACCATAAGTTTCTGCTCGGCCTGGGCATAATCGTGGCGGCCTTCGGCGTCAACGCCCTGGTAATGTCGGGGCTGTACTGGGGTCACCCCGGGGTTCCGATCCCCTTTGAAGTGGCGGACATCTGGGCGTGGGCGCTGCGTAATATGGTGGTGTTGGCCTTCGTATTCGCTTTTACGGTGCTGATCTCCACTTTAAGCGGTACCAGCGTCGGAAACGGGATATTGTCGATGATCTTCCTGTTTTTCCCGATCGGGGTGACTGGTCTGATTGTGGCTAACCTGGAATTATGGCAGGTGCACAACTACGAGATCACTGCCAACCTGCTACACATCGGGACGCTCCTGACCGTGCCAAGCTATATCATTGATCGGAATATCATCCACTCCTATCCATTGGCTTATATGTATACGGTTCTAATTTTAATTACCTTGGGTACCTACCAACTGGCCCAGTACCTGTTTGCCCGCAATCCGATGGAGCACAACGGCGAGGTGCTCATGTTTAGCGGATTTGAGTGGTTCTTTAAACTTGGTGTGGCTGTCTGTTTTGCCCTTCTGGTGGTACCGATTGCCCTTTTGGTGGTACCGATAGGGACCTATCGGTCGGGCTTGGAACCTGCAGTCGGGGTCATCTACTACCTGGTGGCCGGCGGTATATTCTGGGTGCTCGTCACCTTGTTAATCAAGTGGCGGCGGAAGGCCTAGAGATTCCGGTACCGGATTTACATAAAACAAAGGGTAAATCAAAAAGAAGCAGGCACTGTTCGAACAGCAGCCTGCTTCTTTTCTGTAGCAGATTTCTTGTTTACTACCCGGCCATCTTCCGGCACTCAGCAGCGCATTCCCGGCAAATCCGGGCACATTCTTGACAATGGTCGTCTTTGAACATTTCGCATTCCTTGGCGCAGGCGTCGCAAATCTGAGCACACAAGCCGCACAGCGGTTTGGCGAAGTCACTGTTCCGAGCCATGTACTGAACAGCCTGGAGGCAAATTTCGGCGCAATCGTTCAGCGTCTTCACACACTTGTCCCTGGCTTTCACGTCCGGTTCTTCAAGACAGGCCGTAAAGCATTCTTCACAGGCCCTGGCGCACTTAACGCAGAGGTCGATACAGTGATCCATGGTTTTTGGAGCTTTGGCTAGAACACCCATTCTATACACCTCCTATTCTTTGTTCGGTTTTTAATCCAAGTTCCGGTTCTATCTGACCCGGGCGGTTCGAAACACCCCGAACCGATTGATGATGTATGCCGTCACCAAACCGTATACCGAGAAGTTGACGATGTGAAACAGGGTGGTTAAACCGCTTGCTCGGAGTTCCGGGGCAACATTTAGTACCCGAAGTACAACTGCCATACCCGCCAAGAGCATCAACCCTGCCAAGGCCAGGCCCTTGAGCCACCAGTAGTCCTTTCCCGCAAAGCGCATGAAATAGGCGAGAAGAACACCTCCGCCCGCCCCAATCATGAAATGGGTTGCAAAACTCACTAATTGCCCCGTAGTAGTAGCGAGTAGTGCCGGGTTAAGGAGCAGTGCCCCCGACACTTCCATGCTGGTCATATTGATCAGGCCCAGCGCATGTTCCGCTGTAGCGAACAAATGCATAATGATGGTACCAGCTATGCCAGCAATAGCGCCAATGGCCAAAGTGTCTCTCAAGACAGAGTACCGCCTTCCGTTGTGATTGCAGCAATCGCCTCAGGTTTGCCTGAAAGAATACCCAAGAAAGTGCGGTTCTATGCAGTAGCACAAGTAGAGGAGTGCTCTGAATAGCACTATCTGGGTCAGGTCAGAATCATGTGTTTTCAGGTGATTTTGAACGGCGTACAGTGGACATCATAAGGACAATCTAGGCACAGGACGTGAAGTATATGGTACAATCGCTTAAGTCTGGAAATAGTATCTGGATTGTGGGATCGCTTGCACTTGCCATCCTGACCGGACTAGTGCTGGTCACGGCGTTGCGTGGATCCTTTCGCCCTTTCGGTTTCTTGATGGAAACGCTTTTACTTATCGTTATCGCGGTCGGGGTCCTGTATCTGTTGATCCTGTACAAGAGGCCCGGCCGCGGCCCAGCGTCCGAAAATGTGGAT
The DNA here is from genome assembly GCA_019084485.1 of Desulforudis sp. GTDB lineage: Bacteria > Bacillota > Desulfotomaculia > Desulfotomaculales > Desulforudaceae > SURF-60. The sequence goes on from JAHRFU010000019.1 coordinate 4,169, forward strand.
GACGTGCTGAGGGTGGCTAGGGCGAATCTTGATCAAGGTGAGCTCTGTGAAGAAGAATACCGCCGTATCAAAGAAAACACAGAAGACTGACCGAACCTGGATACCGGGAGGCGTCCTATGACCCGAGAAGATGGTGTGCCTGAACCAGTAAAAGAGGCGGTAGCCACCAGAACCCTCCGTCTTAAGGTGGAGGGAGTGAGTTGCGCTTCCTGCGTGCGGCGGATCGAGCAGGCACTGGCCAAGGTTCCCGGCGTGGCCGAGGCCAATTTAAATCTCGCTACCGAGAAAGCCACCGTGACCTACGATCCGACTCTGGTCAAAGAGGAAGAACTGATGGAGGCGGTGTCGGCGGCTGGGTACAAGGCTTCCTTGGCCGAGCACAAACGAATCAGTTTCCCGATCCGGGGGATGAGTTGCGCCTCTTGCGTCCGTCGTGTGGAGACCGTCCTTTCAGGAATGGACGGGGTGCACCGGGCGGACATCAACTTCGCTACCGAAAAGGCCACCGTGCAGTATGATCCGTCCCTGGTTTCCGTGGCTGACCTACAACAGGCCGTCCGTGAGGCCGGCTACCAGGTGGAGGCCCTCGAACAGCAGGAGGATGAGGACCGGGAGCGGTCCGCCCGTGAACGGGCCCTGCACCGTTTGACCCTGGACTTTGCCGTCGGTGCCTTTTTCACGACCGTAGTCCTGATCGGCAGCATGCCCCACATGTACCCGCCCTGGGGCCATTTTGTACCGGACTTTCTGACTGCCCCCCTGGTACTTCTGCTCCTCACTGCACCCGTACAGTTTGGCTCTGGCTGGCGTTTCTACGTCGGCGGTTATGCGGCACTGCGCCACGGTGCGGCGGACATGAACGTGCTGGTGGCCTTGGGCACCACCACCGCCTGGGCCTATAGTGCGGCGATGACACTCTTCCCGGGTTTCCTGACGGGACTCGGTTTCCCGTATCAGCTCTACTACGACGTCGCCACCGTGATCACCACCCTGATCCTGCTGGGCCGCCTGCTGGAATCCCGCGCCCGGGGTAAGACCTCCGAGGCCATCCGCAAGCTGATTGGCCTGCAGGCCAAGACCGCCCGGGTGGTCCGGGACGGGGTGGATGTGGACATCCTGATCGAGGAAGTGGTCGTGGGTGATACCATCCGCGTGCGCCCCGGGGAGAAGATCCCGGTAGACGGGATCGTCATTTCAGGCCGTTCGACAGTGGATGAGTCCATGCTGACCGGAGAAAGTATCCCTGTTGAAAAAGAAGCGGATGATGAGGTCGTTGGAGCTACCATCAACAAGACAGGCACTTTCACCTTCAAGGCCACCAAGGTGGGCCGGGACACCGTGTTGGCCCAGATTATCCAGTTGGTCGAGGAGGCTCAGGGCTCAAAAGCGCCGATCCAGCACCTGGTCGATGTGGTTGCCGCCTATTTTGTCCCCGCGGTGGTCGCTACCGCCACACTCAGCTTCGTGCTGTGGTCCATCTTCGGCCCTCCGCCAGCCTTGATCTTCGCTCTGACCACCTTCATTGCAGTCCTGATTATCGCCTGCCCTTGCGCTTTGGGTCTGGCCACGCCGACGGCGATTCAGGTCGGAACCGGCAAGGGAGCGGAAAATGGTATCCTGTTCAAGGGCTCGGAGAGTCTGGAAACTGCCCATCGGGTCCAGACGGTGGTGTTTGATAAGACCGGTACCCTGACCAAAGGCAAGCCCTCCCTGACCGATGTGGTTCCACGGGGCGGTTTTGCCGAAGAGGACATCCTGCGGTGGGTGGCGTCCGTGGAATCCCGGTCGGAGCACCCGCTGGGCGAGGCGATCGTGACAGCAGCCGGGGAGCGCGGCCTTAAGCTGGCCGAACCGGATGAGTTTGAGGCGATACCCGGTCACGGGGTGCGCGCCCGGGTAGACGGTCATGAAGTGTTTATCGGGAATCGGAGGTTGATGGCCGACCGCGGGATCGGGATCGAAGACCTGGAGAAGACTGCCGAAGAACTGTCCAACGAAGGGAAGACGCCCGTGTTCGTGGCTGTGGACG
>JAHRFU010000116.1 GCA_019084485.1 Desulforudis sp.
CTCCGTGAACGCCGGGCGCAGCTTGCCGGAACGCTCAGCGGCGGTGAGCAGCAAATGCTGGCGATCGGTCGAGCGTTGATGTCTAAGCCGCGCCTTTTGCTGATGGACGAGCCTTCGATGGGTCTGGCCCCGATGCTTGTCCGCGAAATCTTTGTCATTATTAAGGAGCTTCACGCGGCCGGTACCACGATTCTTTTGGTTGAACAGAACGCCCGTATGGCGCTCTCCATCGCCTCTCGCGCCTATGTGCTGGATACGGGCAAAATCGTCCTGTCCGGCGATGCCGCGCAACTCGCCGGAAACCCCGAAGTGCGCAAAGCCTATCTTGGTGCCTAGGCAAGTGTAGATCAAGAACACTATCAGAACGGCGGCTTTCTAGCGATAGAAGCCGCTTTATTACTTGGCGGGAAAGTGCTACAGTATACTTCGGGTGTGTTCTGCAGTCAATCAGTTATCTGGCTTGGAAGGCACAGCCGGCCGGGCCGTTTAGACTTTGGTAAAAGGGGAGGGGCTTGCACTGATCGAGGTGAAAAACCTTCATAAGACCTACAAAAGCATCGCCGCGGTCAGCGACCTTTCCTTCTCGGTCGATTCTGGGGAGTTCTTCGGTTTTCTCGGTCCGAACGGGGCAGGGAAGACCACTACGATTAAAATTCTGGCCACCCTGGTGCGCCCGACCAGCGGAACCGTTACCCTGAACGGATACGATGTGGTGCGTCAGGCAACGGATGTGAGACGATCAATCGGAATGGTGTTTCAGGATCCCAGCCTCGACGAACGGCTTACAGCTGTCGAAAACATGGAACTGCACGGGATGCTCTACGGTATGCAGCGCGGGCTGATGAAAGCGGAGATCACCAAGCTGTTGGAATTGGTCGACCTTGGCGACCGTAGGAACGACATGGTACGGTCATTTTCCGGAGGGATGAAACGGCGGCTGGAAATCGCACGTGGGCTTCTGCACCAGCCCCCGGTCCTGTTCCTCGATGAGCCGACGGTTGGTCTAGACCCTCAAACCAGAAAACACATTTGGGACTATATTTCGGAAGTGCGCAAGAGCAGGGGAGCGACCATATTCCTGACCACTCATTACATGGAGGAAGCGGAAGGCTGCCACCGGGTAGGGATTATCGACCACGGCCGGCTAGTGGCTATCGACACCCCCAGCGCCTTGAAGAAGTCAGCGGTGAAGGACGTACTCACCTTACGGACCAGCGACCCCGCAGTCGCAGTGGCCATCATTCGTGATGAACTAGGGATCGAACCCGATCTGGACGGAGAGACCATCACGCTGACCGCTCCTGATGATGGAGAGTCGTACCTGGCGCGCCTGGTCGCACTTATTCCGGGTATCACCGCCATCGGAGTGAATCGGCCGACGCTGGAAGATGTCTTTCTGAAACTTACCGGACGGGACATCCGGGACGAACCGGTGAGCGCTCTGGATCGCATGCGCACCCGACACCGTTCTGTAAGCAGGAGGGGTAAACACTGAATATGCTGAAACCCTTCTGCGTTTGTGTATACGTGATCTGGCTCCGGGAAATCCGCAAGTTTGCGCGGGAACGTACCCGACTTTTTGCCATGCTCGGGCAGCCATTGCTTTACCTGCTGATTATGGGTCAGGGGCTAAGGGCGATTTTCAGCATTGATATCCCCGGTTTCGATTATCTTTCCTTTATGTATCCGGGGATAATTGGAATGACCATTCTGTTCACCGCGATGTTTGCTTCGGTCTCGATCATATGGGACCGGGAATTCGGGGTGCTGAAGGAAGTTCTGGTGGCACCGGTACCGCGGAGCGCAATCGCTGTCGGCAAGGCCCTTGGCGGCAGTACCACGGCGGTGATCCAGGGTACCATCCTGCTGCTCCTGGCGCCGTTCGTCGGGATTTCGCTCACCCTGGTGGCCGTACTGCAACTGATCCCCTTGATGTTCCTGCTCGCCTTTGCGATTACCTCGCTGGGAGTGCTGGTGGCGGCCCGGACCGAAACAATGGAAGGCTTCCACATGATCATGAACTTCATTATTATGCCGCTGTTTATGCTTAGCGGCGCCTTTTTCCCGATCGGATCGGCACCGGAATGGATGCAGCCGCTGATGAAGGCTAACCCCGTCGCCTACGGCGTGGACGCCTTCCGAAACATCTTCTTCGCCGGTTCAGAGGTGCTGGACTTCATAGTTTATTACCCGTTGTACTATGACGTACTGGTGTTGGTGGCCTTCTCCACAGTCACCGTATTACTCGGCATGCAAGCCTTCCGTAAGGTGGACTGAGAGACCAACTAGTTAGCCTGATCCGACACCACTTTCGGGGAGCCGTCTGAACCCTGTTCCAGACGATCCCCAGCTTGCAAGACGATGACCACACCTTGTTCCACGTCCAACGCGATCTCACGGTTCACCTTGGTGGTTACACGCTTTCCGTCAGCGCTGAGTACGGTCTCAATTTTGGCGCCGTCGGCAAAGTGCATGACCTGCTTCAGTGAGCCATCATCCAGAGGAATCAGTTCCTGGCGTTCCGGTTCATCCAGGCCGCTGCGCTGAAAGCGCCAATCGATATTGCCGGGCAGTTTCTTGCCGTTGACCACAAAACTCATGCTACAACCTCCACAAGTGAGTAAGGGGCGTTACAAAAAGCCGAAGACAATGATATCTTTCTTCGGCGCACCAACTTAGATTCCTGCCAGGGCATTTCGGTGGATCAGACGGGAGCGTGATTAATTCCCGATACAACATCGGAAGGGCTGTTGACGGGATGGAGTAAGCATCCGTAGGCGAGACGCTCTGGCGTGGAGCAGGTGTTGGTTTAGGTGTAGATTGTAAGGTTTGACGTGCAGATACAAAGAACCGAGGCTTAAACCGATAGCCTATGCAACATAATACATCTTATCGGAACCACAACGGCAAGGGGCACCCTGAAGGATTTTGGATGGCCATGGCGAATTCCGACATAGTCTTCTCTGATGGCCGACGATTGGATGGCCCCTTGTGAATCGAGGTGTCTCGTTGCCAAAGATACACGTCAGTATGCTGGTTCCTGGTATGCGGCTGTCCAAACCAGTGTATGGCCTGGACGAGGCTGTGCTTTGGGTCGGTCACGCCCTGACCGTACGGGCCATCAAGCGGTTGAAGCTGCACCGAATCGAATATGTCGATGTTGAAGGCACTGAGGATGAAGCTCTTGCTGAGGTTCCCACGGTGGAATTAATTCCACCCGAAAGCCGCGAGAAGGCGATTTCCAGCGTTAAGGCATCTTTTCAGGAAGCAGTGCACCATAAACCGTCCGCCCATTCTCCCGAAATTGAGGAGACCGCCCGTGACCTAGTCCATTTTCTGACCAGGCACCAGCGCCTGATCAGCTCCATTTCTGAAATTCGTAGCCTCGACGAGTACCTGCTCGAGCATAGTGTAAATGTTAGTGCCTTAGCCATAATGACCGGTGCATGCCTTGGGCTGGGTGAAGATGAGTTGTACCAGTTAGGCGTTTGCGGGTTGATGCACGATATCGGCAAGGTCAAGGTGCCGCAGGCTATTCTGAATAAGCCCGGCCGGCTTACCGCAGATGAATTCAGAGAGGTCCAGAAGCACACAGTATACGCCCTTGAGTTGCTGTCATATGACCCGATTGCCGCTAAGGTCGCAAGCCAGCATCACGAGCGCTATGACGGAAGCGGTTACCCCTTTATGCTGAAGAGGGACGAAATACACGTGTACGCGCAGATTATCGGGCTTGCAGATGTGTATGATGCGATGACCGTTGACCGTTGCTACCGGGATGCCTGTCAGGCCCGTGAAGTGATCGAATTGATTGCCGCTACCGGCAATTATCATTTTGAATACCGAATTGTAAAGGCGTTTCTGTCAAACATCGCCCCCTACCCTGTCGGTAGCAAGGTACTCCTCTCCAATGGTCAAAGCGCTATTGTGGTGAGCGCTTCGCACCATTTCCCAATATACCCCAGAATTCGCCTGCTAACGGATGAGCGTGGTGAGCAGTTGTCAACCTTTGAAGACATTGACTTGCACACCGGCTACAAAGGCCTGTATATTGTTCGCCAACTGAGTACACAGCAAGCTCATACCGACTCTCCTAGAGCCGGTTAGGCGCCGGGGACAAGTTGAGCGGTTACCTCCCTGCGGAATCTAGGTTGGCACGGGTACGGTTTCGCAGCCTATATAGCGAGACCAGGTTTCTCTTTCCGGTCACGCTGATTTGCCTTACAAACTCAAACTCGGCGGAATTTCGCAAGCGGGAAAAGGTAGCCTCTGATATGTAGATCGAGTCAATCTCCGCTTCGTTTTGAATTCGAGATGCGGTGTTAACTACATCTCCAATCACCGTAAGGTCCTTCCGGCCAGTTCCGCCGATGTCCCCTTGGATTACGGTTCCGCTGTTAATGCCGATCCGAACGGAAATCGGCTGCATCCCCTCCATCATTTTGATGGAGTTTAGCTGGGAGATTACGCTGAGTACCTTCCTCCCTGCCGCGATGGCATCGTCGGCATCCACGAAGACGGCCAGAACAGCGTCACCGATGAACTTGTCGATGTCCCCGTGGAATCGATCAATTACCGACTCGCATATCCAAAAGAAGTCGTTGAGCCTCTTCACGGCCTCTTCTGGTAGAGAGGTCTCCGCAAAACCGGAAAACCCTACAATATCAATAAACACTATGGTAAGGTGGCGTTTTTGGGTTTTGTTGTCCACCCCCGATTGAACCTGCCGTACGATATTGTGGAATGTGTACGAGGACACATATTTCTTTATTACCGCGTTGAACTTCTCTTGGAGAATTCGGAAGTCTTCTTCTGCAGAGATATTGTTGAATACTGCAATTGCGGCTACAATTTCCCCTTCCTCATTGGCTAACGGGTGAACATGAAGCTTAACTGGAAAGCGGTTGCCGGACTTGTGCCGGACGTAGACCTTGGATTGCAGAAGCCGTCCCTGTTCAAGCGCCTTGCTCAACGGGCAGTTACCGTCGCATAACGGTTCACCTTCTGCATCGGCGTGGTTTAGGATACGGTTGCCACAGGTCTTACCAAGGACTTCATCGGCGTTGTAGCCGGTCATTCCTTCGGCTATCCTGTTCCAATAGACGATTCGGCGTAGCCTGTCTACTATGTAGACCCCGTCATGGACCGAGTCTAATAGTCCGTTCAAAACTCCTTGCGGCTCAAGTACTCCCAGTGAGACCAGTTTCAAAGTAGCATCAGACATGCGGCCATCCTCACTCACCCACAGAACTGTTACTACACTAGATTCTCACCTGCATCGGTGAATTCCTGCCGTGGGAAGGCTTGACAATGCAGGCACCGTCTGACTAATAATCATATCTCCCTGCGTCGTAGGGTCAGTATCTTCTTGGGTTTGCCTCTACCATCCTTACTTTCCATTAGAGAACTGTAGGAGTCCAATACGTCTTCACCGGTCCGGCGACCCCCGACCAATGGGCATTCAAATCCAAATATGTAACCTCCAATACGCGGCGGCCCCGAACGCGAGAGTAGACTCCTAAGACTAGGAAGAACGTGCTCAGAAAAACCAGGACTGCAATGAATGCCAACACTATCGTTAGCCTCCCTGTTGGGATAATCGCTTCTTGGATACCGTGCTGTAGGGGAAACGGAACACATCCACTGGGATGTGATTCCCTGAATGCTCGCACGAATCGGTAATTCAACGCCCGCCATCAGTACCATTGTCTCCAGGCGGGCAAGCATATCTCGTGGAGAGTTAGCGTGCCCGGTGGTTAGTGACCCATCGTGACCAGTGTTCATCGCCTGCAGCATATCCAGGGCCTCTCCTCCCCGGACCTCGCCGATGACGATGCGATCAGGACGCATCCGTAGGCTGTTAATCACTAAGTCACGAATCGCAATGCGCCCTTTACCTTCCAGGTTGGGGGGGGGCTGTAGCTCGGCGGCGTCCTCAATGGTGATAATGCGCTCATCTTCTGGAATGAACCTGGAAAGGACGTTTAAGACGGTCGTTTTACCGGACCCGGTAGAACCGGAAACGACAATGTTGATCTTTGCGGACACACAGGCTCGTAAAAAGTGGGATATCTCCGTGGATAACGCGCCAAAGTTGAGCAGGTCTTCTACCGTAAACGGGTCTGCCGCAAACTTCCGGATCGTGATTGTCGGACCGTTAATGGTCAGAGGAGGGATGATCGCATTGACCCGGGAACCGTCAGGCGTCGCGCATCAACCAATGGAGAGGCCTCGTCTATGCGACGGCCGAGGGGCAGGATGATTTTCTCAATCGTGTGAAGGACGTGATCGTCGTCCTTAAACTTGGTGTCTGTTAGGTGGAGTTTGCCCTTGCGTTCCACATATACCTGTTTTGGACCAATTACCATAATTTCCGAGACATCCGGATCCTTAAGTAGCAGTTCGATCGGTCCAAAACCAGCGATTTCGTTGTCGCGGTAGTCACTGGCACCAGGCTTGCCGGGGGCGATCGGGTTGAAATTGCCCGGACCAAGCTGTGACTCTTTCCACTGACCAACCTTCAGTTCATAAATCATTCCCTGCTGATACTCAATGTCAGGTGCGGCCAACGGTACAATACCCCGCATCCCAACAATAGATCCCACGATTGCGGTCGCTCTGGCGGACACATTAACCGATTGAAACCCTAAGACACGGGCCAAACCGTAGTGCACCACCTTGCCGGCCTGAACCGTGACGGCGCTGTTCCCATTACTGACTACGGCTGTTACCTTGTCAGCATCAGCTCCGTTCTTTTGTACCGCATACTCGATGGCCTTACCCTGGGCGGCAGCTGGGTTGAACACCAATTCCTGTGCAGCGGCCAGAGCAGCAGCATCAGCAGCAGTGACCACAGTTCGTTTTTCGGCGGTGGCCAAGCCGATACCGATATCAACAGCTAGGGCCGCAAAGCCCAGTAAGGTAACGATCATCGCTGCTACCAGTACTGATACCGATCCTGTTTCGCTATTGAATCTCGGTCCTAGGTTCACTGCATCACACCTCATTCCAGCCGCATTGGTCATCGGTTACACAAGCTACCCGTGCCCCTTCGCGGGTTGAGCTGGTTACGGTGATTGGTTCTGTTCACCATATATCTCCCACCTACCCCGCAATTTTCAAATCTATTAAGTAGGCCGTTACTGTGCCAGCGAAAATCGCCATCCCCATATGGAACAGCGAGTCGCTTCCGGTCTGGGCCAGTGCCGTCGGAAACCATTATCGGGGATCCAATCGCTCCCCCTGGTCAACACAAAGAACCCTAATCCTTTTCCGAGATCCCTCAATGCCGTGGGGCGGTGTGTAATTACGATCGCCAGCAGGTGATCACTCCTCCCCAAACTGCTGTCAGTAGCGCCGCTTCCAAGGTAAAGGCCCATCCTTTCAGCGCCCCGATTGCTCCCATGAGCTTGACGTCGCCCCCACCGATACCACCCATCGCAAAAGGAATAACGAAAATGGCCACTCCTAAGAGTAAACCCTGAAGACTGTAAACCACACCTTCAGGGCCGTTAATAAATCCGTTGCAGATGAACCCAGCGGTGATTGCAGGTAGGGTCAACCAATTGGGGATCTTGTTCACCTCCTTTCAGTCGACTTCGTTTTTCATAATCCTTCCTATTTCTGAAACTGCCGGTGCTAGTCGTCGAAATGTCCCGGCCCGGAGTAAATGCATTTGCCATAAAGTGTGGCGGGTTAACATTTTGCGCCAGAGCCTGTCCATATTCTAGCGCCAACGCATCAAACGTGTAAGAGTACAATTGCTCATATTTTAGTTGGTCGTTTGTACCAATTGCCTGAATATTGAATCGGACCATGGTCCCACCTGTTGCGCGGGTGTTACGGAAAATGGGCACAGCATTCCACCGAGGGAAAGCCTGATTTTCCGCGAATCCGACACCGAAACATGGTTGATAAACAAAAGAAAACCGGGAGTACCCTGGCGAAGGGCTACTCCCGGTAAACGATGATTAGGAATAGGCTGGTTTTACAGGTTTTGTTTCGATAGAACGCCCCGGACAGCAGTTACCGACTGATCGAACCCGGCTTGCTCATCGGCTGTAAGGTCAATCTCGATGATCCGTTCGATGCCGCCGGCGCCAACTACGGTAGGCACCCCCGCATAGATGTCGCTGTGGCCGAACTGACCGGTCAGGTAGGCTGCACAAGGCAGGACACGCTTCTTGTCCTTCAACACCGCCTCCACCATCTGAATGATGGACGCCCCAGGGGCGTAGTAGGCACTGCCGAACTTAAGCAACCCCACAATCTCCGCGCCGCCTTGCCGGGTGCGCTGTACCATTTCGTCCAGCCGCTCCTGCGGAATTAGTTTCTCCACAGGAATTCCACCGGCATAGGTGTAACGCACCAGTGGGACCATATGGTCACCGTGGCCGCCAAGGACCAGAGTGGTGACATCTTCGAACGAGATCCCCAATTCCAAAGCCACAAAGGTTCTGAAACGGGCTCCGTCGAGAATACCGGACATCCCAAAGACGCGCTCGGAAGGAAATCCTGCCGCCTTGTAGGCCGCGTAACACATCACGTCAAGGGGGTTGGTGACTACAATGAGGACGCAGTTGGGAGAGTATTTGGCCGCCTCCGTCGCGGCAGCGCTGACAATCTTTAGATTGATGTTCACCAGATCGTCACGGCTCATTCCAGGCTTCCGGGCAATTCCCGCAGTAATAACCACGACGTCTGAATCTGCGGTGTCCGCGTAGTCATTAGTGCCGATTATCCGGCAGTCATAACCCTCAACCGGTGCTGCTTCCATCAGGTCTAGCGCCTTGCCCTGGGGCACCCCCTCAACCACGTCGAGTAAGACAATGTCGCCCAGTTCCTTGCTCGCGGCCCAGTGGGCGGTTGTTGCCCCAACATTGCCCGCGCCGATAATCGTAATTTTATTCCGCTTCATCTTCTCATCCTCGATTTCTGATATTGACTGTCTCAGGCCGATTCCGCTGCGCCTTCGGCCCTTGCCTTCCCCCGCTCCACCAGGCGGGCGATCCAAACGCTGAGTTCGTACAGGATGTACATAGGCGTCGCCACCAACAGACAGCTTAGAATGTCGGCCGGAGTTACCATTGAAGCGATCACCACGATCACCAGCAATGCGTATTTTCGGCTGCGTTTGAGGAAGTCGTGTGATACCACGCCCATTTTCGAGAGACAATAAACCGCCAGCGGTAGCTGGAAGACAAGTCCGAAGGGGATCATGAACGTGATGGTAAAGCCGATGTAGTTCCCGATGGTCAGCATCGGTACCAGTTCGGGGCCCGCGAAGCGCAGCAGGAAGGCTACACCCAGGCGGTAAACACCGAAGAAAGCAAAGGAAACTCCAATCAGAAAAGTAACCAGTGAGATTACCACGAAGAGCGTGAACAACTTCTTCTCTTCTTTGCGCAAGGCGGGTAGTATGAAGCTCCAGACCTGCCACAGGATGACGGGCAGAGCTACCAGAAAACCGAGGAAAAGGGAAAGCTTAAGCTTGGTCATCAGGGCTTCGGTGATCCCGATGAAGACGATGTCGTGTCCGAGGCTGGTGACTGGATTGAGCAAAACAGCTAACACCTTGTCTGCGACAAACCAGCAGCCAATGGCAGCTACAATCGTGGCCACGATGGACACAATTAAGACCTTACGCATCTCTTCCAGGTGTTCGATAATCGATTGTTCTTCTTCCCGAGTCTTTCCAAGTGCCAACTTTTTCACCACCACATAATCAAACACAACCCCCAGACATCCGGGGGTTGACGAAATGCTCTTTCAGAGGATGGCTGACCGTCGGTTCTAGCTCTTCGCTGATGGGGCGGATTCATCTTCGGTCTTGACGATTTCCAGGGAGCTACGGGCCCCATGGAGGTCCTCCTTGACCTCTTTCACAGTATCCGTAACGTCCCCAAACGTCTCACGGGATGAGGTTCTAAACTCCCGGATGGTCTTACCGAGTGACTTGCCGACCTGGGGCAGTTTTCCAGGACCAAAGATGATCAAGGCGACCACCAGGATCAGGACCATTTCGGGCATGCCAATGTTTGGTAGCATCAGAATCCCCCTCTATTGGATTGAATCAACAGCATACTTCGACACTCAAAAGGTAATTCCTGCTGCACTAATGTGGGTTTAGAACTGCTGCTCGGGTCGCTCTAGCTTTGCCTCTCTCCACAAACTTGGCTACGGTGACGCTGATCTCGTACAGCAGGTATATCGGCCCGGCCATTACCGCACAGGTAAATATGTCCGGGGTCGGCGTTAGGACAGCAGCAACTACAAGCGAGCCAAGGAGTGCATACTTACGCGCCTTCAACAGTCCTGTGTAGGTAACTATACCCAGTTTGCTTAGGAAATAGACGACCAGAGGTAACTCAAAAATCAACCCAAACGGTACGACGAAACGGATTGTAAAGGAGATATACTTGCTGACAGTCAGCATTGGTATAAGTTCCGGTCCTGCAAACCGCAAGAGGAACGCGACCCCGATTCGGTAGACACCAAAGAAAGCAAACGCCATCCCGCCGATAAACAAGAAGAAGGACAAGACTAGGAATGCTTTGAAATACCGCTTTTCCTTCCCCCGGAGTGCCGGTAGCACCACCAAGGCTACCTGCCACAGTATAATCGGTAAGGCGGCCAGGAAACCAAGGAATAGAGAGAGCTTAAGCTTTGTGATCAGGGCCTCGGTAACACCGAGTACCACTAGGTCATAGCCCTGATTGGTTACCGGTTCTAGCGCCTTCTGCAGAACGTAGTCTGAGAAGACGTAGACAACAACGGCCATTGCAACGGTAGACACCAGACAGACAATGATAGCACGCCGAAACTCGCCCAGGTATTTGAGAAACGGCAGTTCAGTCAGGCTCTTTTCGCCCACTTCAGTAAGCGCCTCCGTTATTTCAAAGAACAACCCCTGGAGAACTATGTATAGCAGAACCAAGGGTCATAGGTCCAACGATGCGAATTATCCCTTGGCCGATTCTTCCTTCTTCCCGTCATCCTCTTCAGAATGATACTCGATATTTCCCGTTTCAATCGCCTTGGACTCAGACTTGACCTCAACGTCCTTGACGTTGCCCTCCATTAGATCGTCGGACATTGAACTCGACGACTTACGGAATTCTCTGATGGTCTTACCTAATGATTTGCCAACATCAGGAAGCTTGCCGGGGCCAAAGATGATTAGTGCGACCACAAGAATTAGAATCAGTTCAGGAATCCCGATATTTGGGAGCATGCGCTTCTCTCCTTCACTTATCAGGGTTAGTTACCCAGTTAACAGAATAACATCTTTCATCAATAAATTCAAATCAGATTAGGGCAGTCTTCGTCGCCATTTCCACAACTTGGCCAGGAACTTGAGCAGACGCCAGCCGCCGGTGATTGAGGCTCGTTTGACCGGATCCTCTACCGCCTCTTCCCTCATCTGTTGCCGAGGTGCCGCCTCGCCAACAGACATCTGATCCTCCCGCCGCTTTTCGGAGGCCTTCTCCCAGCGGGACTTCTGTGGGGGCGGCAGCCCTTTGGTGGACTCGCCACGGTACTGCTTCACCGTCTCTCCGATGGCCTTTCCCAGCTTGGGCAGTCTGCCCGGTCCCAGGACAACCAGTATGACGATCAGGATCAGGATTAGCTCAGGAATCCCAATGTTAAACGGCATTAGACAGCTCCTCTGATAATCTATAACACCTTCGACGGTTAACCCAGTTTGTCCTGCAGTAATGGACGACCCTAGTCGCCAAAGGATACTCCGATCTGCTTCGCCATCCGAACCATGTCGCTGCCCAGTGGTACACGCCGCATCTCACCGATTGCTTCGGCCAGCGGTACCGTAGCGATGTGCGGTGTGCGCAGACAGACCATTTCACCGAAACGGCCGTCCATAACCGCGTTCACTGCAGCCGCCCCTAGCCTGCTCCCCAGGATACGGTCAAAGGGTGTCGGTGAGCCACCACGCTGCAGGTGCCCCAGGACAGTCACCCTGGTTTCGATACCGGTAATCTGTTCGACCCTCTCCCCTACCAGGTTGCCAACGCCCCCTAGACGAATCTGTTCAAAGCTATCCTTGACGATCTTCGCTACCACCATCTCACCATCAACCGGTTTTGCACCCTCAGCAACGACGATAATGCTAAACGCCTTGCCTTTGGCGTGCCGTTCCTCAATTTTCTCGCAGACCTTGTTAATGTCAAAAGGAATCTCCGGTATCAGGATGACGTCGGCACCGCCTGCCAGCCCGGACTGCAAAGCAATCCACCCCGCATACCGACCCATCACTTCAAGCACCATAATGCGGTAGTGCGACTCGGCCGTGGTATGCAGTTTATCAATGGCCTCCGTGGCCGTGGTCAGCGCCGTGTCAAAACCGAAAGTCTGGTCCGTAGCGGACAGGTCGTTGTCAATGGTCTTCGGTACACCGACCACCGGAAACCCATACCGCTCGTAAATCATGTTGGCGATCTTAAGGCTACCGTCTCCCCCAACCGCGATCAGAGCATTCATCCCGGAAGCCTCTACATTGGCCATGGCCTGCTCCGAGACATCCTTAAAGACTACTTCCCCGTTCTCCTTGATTGGAAAGTGAAACGGGTTATCCCGGTTCGTGGTACCCAAGATCGTTCCGCCTCGGGGCAGGATGCCGCGCACATCCTTAGCTGTCAGCCGCCTCATCTTGTTTTCGACGAGGCCACCAAAGCCCTGCTCAATCCCGATCACCTGCAGGCCGTAATCTCCGGTAGCCACCTTTACGGCGGCCCGGATTACGGCGTTAATCCCCGGGGCATCACCACCACCGGTCAGAATTCCAATTTTCTTGATGTTTAGCCTACGTCTGTTCATTTAATCCCTCCTATTACTATAATGTTCGATTTAAGTCTCTTTTCCCCTGCCAGAAGAAAAAAATGGAGGCTGGTTTCCCAGCCCCCATTTTTAGAAAAGTCCCAGATTATTCGGTCTGAGCGGACAATCGGTCGAGGGTACGCTTCATACTATCCAATGACTGACCATAACCGGTCCAGTCGCCGGAACGCATCCGGTCTTGGGCAGTATTGTAGTGCATCACGGCCTCATCGATCAGGTCACGGATGCTGACATCGACACCTGGATCTGTTACCACCGGAGTGGTGGGGTCATCCACACCAGGAGGCGAGACAGGCCTACCGTCCGAGGTTCCGAAGATAGCGGCTAGCGCCATCTCTAGGGTCGGTTCCATAACCACGCGATCTCCATGGGCCACGATGACCCGCCGGAGCTCAGGCATTCGGCTCTGTTCAGCTTGCAGGTAGATGGGCTCGACATACAGCAGGCTGTCCTTAATCGGAATGATGATCAGGTTACCCCGGATAACGCGTGAACCACGGTTTTCCCAGAGAGTTAGCTGCTGCGAAATTGTGGTATCCTGGTTGATTCGGGCTTCGACCTGCATCGGGCCGTATACCAGGCTCTGTTTCGGCATCTCGTAAACCAGCAGGTTGCCGTAGTGCTCACCATCGGAACGTGCTGCCATCCAGCCGATCATATTCTTTTTGTTCGTCGGCGTGAACGGGGTGATCAGGACAAACTCCGTTTCCTCTTCACCCGGCAGTTGCACGATGGTGTAATAGGGCTCCATCAACTGCTCGTCGCGTTCAAAAATCTCCGTCGGCATCTCCCACTTGTCTTCGCGGTTGTAGAAGACCTGCGGGTTCTGCATGTGATAGAGCGTGTACAGGTTCGCCTGAATCGTGAACATGTCTTGCGGGTACCGGACGTGGGCCCGGAGGCTTTCAGACATCTCGTCGAGCGGCCTGAACATTTCCGGGAAGATTTTCTCAAGGGATTGGATAATCGGATCACTATCATCTGCGACATAGAACGTAGTCTCACCGTTGTAGGCGTCAACTACCACCTTCACCGAGTTCCGGATGTAGTTGTTACGACCTTGGAATGGTTGCGAATAGGGATACATGTTCGTTGTCGTATAGGCATCCCACATCCAGACGAGGCGTCCATCGTTAATGACGATGTACGGATCCTCGTCCATCATCAAGAATGGAGCGATTTTCTGTACCCGCTCGCTGATGTTCCGGTAGTACAGCATCTGGCTGTCCGGGGTAACGTCCGTGGACAGCAACAGTTTGTAGTCTCCCAGAGCCAGGGCGAACATCACCCGCTTGAAGATCGAACCGAGCTTTACTCCGCTCTCTTCCTGATAGGTGGCGTACACATTGTCCTCACCCTCAGGGTAGTCAAACTCCTGAGCGTGGGTATTGACAATCACGTACTGGTCGGTGGCTTCACCATAGTAGATCTCAGGACGGTCCAGTACGATGTCGGTATCCGTTACCGGAGGGATATCCTTAATAAAGAAGTGAGGCATGCCCTCGCCGGAAACCTTGTTCACCGGGCTCATCGCCACACCGTAACCGTGTGTGAATACGAGCCGCTGGTTCACCCAGGTCTTAGCCTGATCTTGTAGGCGGTTCTGCTCCAACTCACGGGCGGCCAGCATTACCTGACGGTGTTCCCCGTCAATGATGTATCGATCCACGTCGATGCCCTTAAATTCATAGTAAAGCCGCATTTCCTGGAGCTGACTGTAGGTCTGACGTAGCGGCTGCCCACCCCAGAGCCGGATGTTGTCGACGGTTGCCTGATTGGCTTCAAGATCGGCCAGATCTACAGTCCGCCCGGCCGGGAAGGGTTTACGCTCAATGTTATGGAGGTTATAGGCCTCTCGAGTAAACTTGATGCTGTGTTCAATATAGGGGAGTTCGCGGTTCAGTTCGTTAGGCTCGACCACAAACCGCTGAACCACGGACGGGTAGACCGAGTTCAACAGGATCGAAGCCAGCACCAGACCACCGACCGCATACAGCGCAATACCTGATCCCCTTCTCATAAACCCGGTTACCAGCACCACTATCGCCGACAGGAGGGATATTACGAGCAGAACCTTTAGAGCCAGCATATTGGCATTGATTTCCGTGTAGCCTGGTCCGAACACGGCGCCCCGATCCGAATAGAGCAACAGGTATTGTTGCAGCACATAGCCCCAGGACTTGACCGCCAGCAGGAAGGCCAACAGTACGGACATGTGGATACGGGAGGACGGGTGGGCGAACAGCCCCCCTACTCCGGCAACGGGGTTTGAAAGGAAATAGGCTACGCCCACAAAGAACGCCGTAATTAGACCAGCCCAAAACAGGATGTTGAAAACGAAAATCTGAAATGGCAGAGTGAAGACGTAGAAACCAATGTCCCTGCCAAAAATCGGGTCGACAGTTCCGAACTGAGACGGATTCAAGAATTTCTGCAGGACGATCCAATCACCGGCTACAGAGAGGCTGAACATGTAGGCAAGCACCGCACTTGCACCCAGGAATACCCAAGTAAGCACCCGCTTGTTGAGGAAGTCCTTCCAGGGGACGTTCTCCATCGAGATTACGTTGCCTTCCTGAAGCGATATGGTACCCTGCTCCAGGACCGTCTTCCTGGTTACCAACAAGTTGACGAGCAGGAACAGGAAGAAGGCTACGCCTACCGTCACCCTCAGGCCAATGTCGGATACCATAATCTTGATAAAGACGGAGTCATAGCCTAGAGACTGAAACCATAACCAATCAGTGAACAACCGCGCCCCACCGCTCACCGTCATAAATATTACGGCGATGGCGGCAATAATTAAGTATAAAGTCACTCTTCCGGTTGCCATGATTACCTCCTTAAAATATTCATCCTACTTGTGTTGAAAGGTGCTCTGCTTACACAGGTTTTGGGGGTTTCTGCCCCTTATCGGCCTCGTGCTTTAACTTGGCCTGGCAAAGTTCACAAATTGCAACGGGTTTTTTCCTTTTTTCCGGTGGGGTAAACAAGTCATCGTCATGGTCACCAATGTCGCAGGCATCAGGTACATAAGCACGCCCACACAACATGCACCGAATCTCCAACCTCTCCCCTCCTTGCCTCTCCTAAGTTCTTTAACTAGTGGGATCCTTCTTATGACGGGGGCTTTGACCGACCAGTTTAAAGCCGTGCATTAGCGCGGCGATAATTTGGGCCTTACCCCCAACCTGGTCAAAACTGGCCTTGGTGTAAACCTCACCGAGACCGCGGGCCACGTATCGCGGCGGGAGACGGTTCAGGGCAACGGCCATGACGTCTTCACGGCAACGCTGACAGTCGCACAAGTCAGGGTTCTGCTTGATCTCCTCCCGCAGGACGCTGTCAAATACTTCGGCTACGACAACCTCAGTATAGTTCCTTAACATACCGTGCCAGTTCCCCTTCCTTCCAATAGTTTACCACCTGAGGGTTGCTTTCAGACGGTCCGGCACCAGAAGCAGATCCAGACCATCATTAATGGAAGTAACAACGACGTCGGCAGCCAGGATGCAGGCGCTTGCAGCACCTTCACCGATCAGCACTGCAACCCCGATCCCAGCCTCCCTGAGCATTAAGGCATCAATGGCTCCATTTCCGAATGCCACCGTATTCGGCGCCCCCAGCGACCGGACGATCTGCTGTTTGCCAGGTCCGCCGGGCTCCTCATCCAAAACAATCACCCGACAGTTAACGGCGGACAAAGCTCGACGCACAGTACCGTACGTATCGGCGGTGATTACCACCACCTCAGCACTCTCTGCTAACCGGTTCAGCCTCTCGCGAACCCCGGGAATCAGCTGTCCGTTGATGGCCAGTGTCCCGTTGTAGTCCGCTACCACAGACCGGACATTCAGGGTTTCTCGGCCTGGGATCTCAAAGCTGAGCACGGAACCATCCCCCACCTAATAATCTAATACAAAAGCGACCTCAGAGTCAAAACCCAAGGTTTCGGAGAGAAAATAAACGGATCGGAAGGGGGTTCAGGTGAGGTGCTCACCGGCGTTCGGCCTTCCGGGTGATAAGACGGCGTATCCGGGCATGCAGCCTCTGCGCAGGAATCAGGGTTGATTGATCCCTTCCCGCTAATAGTTTAAAACCCCCGGGAAGCCCGGGAGTTTTGTTTGCTAGCGACCTAGGCTGGCGAGTACATCCTTTGTTACTATCTTGATGTCTTGGTCTCCGTTGACTTCCTTCAACTGCCCCTGCTTGCCGTAATACTCGATAAGTAGTGCAGTCTGGGCTTCATACACATCCAACCTTTGATTCACGGTGGTTTCAGTGTCGTCGCTCCTCTGGTAAAGCTCTCCACCACAGCTACCGCATTGTCCTTCGTTCTGGGGAGGATTGAAGAGCACGTGGTAGGTTGCTCCGCAGGAGCGACATACCCGGCGACCGGTCAAGCGGCCCAGAAGTCTTTCACGGGGAACGGCAATATTCAACACGGCATCCAGCTTGATACCCATATCCTTCAGAGCGGCATCCAAGGCCTCAGCCTGAGGGGTGGTCCGGGGGAAACCGTCGAGTAGGAATCCATTCTCGCAGTCAGGCTTGGAAAGCCTGTCCTTCACCATCGCAACCACCAGCTCATCAGGAACAAGCTGACCATTATCCATGTACTCCTTGGCCTTTTTGCCCAAGTCCGTACCAGCTTTAACGTTTTCCCTGAACATGTCCCCAGTTGAAATGTGTGTGATCTTTAGCTCTTTAGTAAGCACTTCACACTGTGTGCCCTTGCCGCCGCCGGGCGGTCCCATGATTAACAGATTCACGCAGTATTCCCCTCCTTATAATATTGTTATATATTTGTGAAACACGGCACTTAAAGTTAGATATAAATGGTCGGGATGACAGGATTTGAACCTGCGACCTCACGGTCCCGAACCGTGCGCTCTACCAAGCTGAGCCACATCCCGATCACTAGACTATTTTAGCCTATACGCAGATTAAAGTCAATAAACGGATTATTCGGGAGTAATGCTCCGAATGCTTGATGTGGAACGGATAGCCGACTATTTCCCACTCAGGAATCGCTGTATGCGACCGTGCCATAGGGTGGGCATTATGGCCTCGATCAGCACCCCGTCTTCCCGAAACTCTTCTTTAAGCACTTTGCCGAACCTGTGAATCTGTCCTACCAGGTGCATCATTTCCGTGGGGATAAGATAGGTCTCCTGTGACCGCCGATCGGTCATCAGCGCCGAAACAGCCAGTTTGAGGTCATCCAGCCCCCTTCCGGTTACCGCTGAAACACAAAGTAAGCCGGAAGGAGGCTCCACACCTTGTAGTTCCAGCAGGTCAGCCTTGTTGAAGACCTCAAGGCGTGGTTTGTCCAGAATACCGAGGGACTTCAGAACCTGCTCTACGGATGCAACCTGGGCTTCCCAGGCACTATGGCTCAGATCAATCACGTGCAGGATGTAGTTCGCAGCGACAACCTCTTCGAGGGTAGCCCTAAACGCAGCCACGAGGTGATGCGGAAGGCGTTGGATGAACCCTACGGTGTCGGTCAGGACGACTGTCTCATTGCCGGGCAGGATCAGTCTGCGCGCTGTGGGATCTAAAGTGGCGAACAGTTTGTCCTCCGTGAGCACTTCAGCACCGGTAAGGGCATTTAAGAGTGTGGATTTTCCCGCATTGGTATAGCCTACCAGAGCCAACAGCGGCACACCCTCGCTTTCGCGTCTACGGCGCAGGATCGAGCGTTGGCTGCGAACTATCTCCAGTCCCGCTTCAAGATCCCCGATCCGTTTACGGATGCGGCGCCGGTCAGTCTCGAGTTTGGTCTCGCCAGGCCCGCGCGTGCCGATACCGCCACCAAGCCTGGAAAGCTCGACACCCCTTCCGATCAGGCGAGGCAGGAGATACTTCAGTTGAGCCAGTTCAACCTGCATTTTCCCTTCTTTAGTACGTGCCCTTAAAGCAAAAATATCCAGAATCACCTGGGTTCGGTCGACAACGCGAAGATCCAGCCGTTCTTCCAGATTCCTGACTTGGGCTGGCGAGAGTTCGCCGTCGAAAATGACTATTGAAGCGTCATTACTCTCACAGCACTCCTTAAGTTCATCCACCTTACCCCGTCCAATGTAGGTGGCGGGGTCAGGCTTAGAACGGTTTTGGGTCATTCGACCAACCACAGCACAGCCGGATGACTCCGCAAGGCTTTTCAGTTCAACAAAGGGATCGTCGTCAGGAGCGTCACTGCGGGTATCTATAGCTAGGCCGACCAGGACACAATTCATTATCGGTGCTTCTCCCCCTCGTCTAGGACAATCAGGATGAATCAATTGCAGCCTATTATAGCACTAGGAAGAAGACTAGGCAAAGAAACCAATATATCTGATAACTTAAAGGAAATCAAAGCCTATTCGTCGAAAGATTATTCCAAACAAAAGGGGACGTGTTGATTGCCTGCCAATTCAATTGATAGCTCACAACTGCAGGAAATTCTGGTCGCTGGTGCGACCAGACTGGCCCGTCTGCGCAAAGACATCGACCGGCTTAACGTTTTTCCGGTTCCAGACGGTGACACCGGTACAAACATGTACCTCACTCTAATGGCTGCGCTGCAGGAGATGGGTAAGGTTTCAGAGGACTCCATCGGGGTGGTCAGTGAGGCTGTGGCCAGGGGTGCTCTAACGGGTGCCAGAGGGAATTCGGGTGTCATTTTGTCGCAGATTCTTCAAGGATTCGCTCACGCCTTGGCCGGAAAGGAAAAAGCTACGGCTGCGGATATTGCCCTCGCACTTGAGACTGGATCACAGTATGCATATCGTGCGGTCAGTGAACCGGTTGAGGGTACCATCCTGACCGTGGCTCGCAGCGCCGCCGAGGCTGCCCGTTTCGCGGCGGAACGGAGCGGTGATCTTCTCCGTTTAGGGCTCTACGTCTATCGCCGGGCTTCAGACACTGTGCTCCTCACACCGGAAATGCTGCCGGTGTTAAAGGAGGCCGGTGTGGTCGATGCCGGCGGTAAAGGTTTTGCCGCAATCCTCGAAGGCATCCTGCAGATATTTACACGATACAGAAGCGAGGCAGCACAAGACGCACCCTTTGACTTTCGGCCGTCCGAACCTGATGCAGAACCGCGTTTTGCTAGTGCTGCCGATATCAAGTTTACGTATTGCACGGAGTTTATCATTAAGGGTCAGGGTATTCCGATTGAAGAGATCAAGCAGGTGCTTAGGGAGTATGGCGATTGCATGATGGTGGTTGGTAACAGCGGTACCGCCAAGGTACACATCCACTCTAACAACCCGGGGCGAGTAATTGAGAGCTGTCTTCTTTACGGCTCTTTACATCAGATTCAGGTTAACAACATGCTCGATCAACACCAAGAACTCCAGCGGCAACAGCCAAAGCCGATGGGGGTAGTGGCGGTGGCGCAGGGTGAAGGCATCGCAAAGATACTGGAGAGCCTCGGTGTAGACGTGGTTGTGAACGGCGGGCAGACTATGAATCCAAGCGCCGAAGAGATCGTCAAGGCTATTGACCGCGTCACTGCGGACAGTGTTTTCGTCCTGCCCAACAACAAGAACATTGTTTTGGCCGCCCAACAGGCGCAGCAGCTCACTTCTAAAAACGTCGCCGTAATTCCTACGCGTAGTGTCCCTCAGGGTATTGCGGCACTCCTGGGCCTTAATTCCGAGGCGGACTTTGAGACTAATGTTTCCCAGATGCAGGAGTCATCGACTAACGTGCTTACCGGCGAGGTGACTCGGGCTGCAAAAGACGCCGCATTCAACGGTCTTACCATTACCGAGGGTGAGTTTATCGGTATCGCGGAAGGAACTCTGATGAAAGGCAGTAGCTTGATCGAGGCGGTCCTGAATGTGTGCCGTGAATTGGTCCCACGGGGTGAATTATCAACTCTCTATTACGGAATGGATGTACCGGGCAAGGAAGCTGAAGCGATATTGGAGAGACTGGCGCAAATCTACCCTGAGGTCGAGTTTGAACTCTACTACGGGGGACAACCCCTGTATCACTTCCTAATCTCAGTAGAATAGCAGGTGAAAAAATGGCCGATGTACGGATTGTAACCGACAGCACCGTAGACTTGCCGCCGGAATTGGTAGCAAGGTACGGGATCACAGTTGTTCCCCTTAAGGTTCTCTTTGAACAGGACGTTTACCGTGATGGTGTGGATCTCTCCCTCGACGACTTCTACCGTCGGTTGGTTGAGCAGCCTTCATCCACATCCCAGCCATCACCGGCCGAGTTTCTAGATGTGTATCAGCCTTTTTCCGAGCAAGGCGACAGTATTGTGTCCATACACATCTCCGCAGCACTCAGCGGCACACACCAATCTGCTCAGCTGGCCAAAACGATGATGTTGACGGCCGACATTGAGCTGATTGATTCCAAGGTTACCAGCGTCGGTTTGGGTCTTATTGTAGTCGCTGCCGCAAGGGCTGCACAGGAAGGTTGGAACAAACACGAGGTGATCCATTTCGTTAACTGGCTGGTAGACAACGTCAGGGTTTACTTTATGGTTGATACGTTGGACTATCTGCAGCGGGGAGGCCGTATCGGCCGCGCTTCGGCCTTTCTCGGCACGCTCTTAAACATTAAGCCTCTACTCACCCTCAGTGACGGCTTGGTTACCCCGCATGAGAAGGTTCGAGGCCGGAACAAGTGCCTGGATCGGATAGCGGAGATTACCAAGGAATTCAGCGAGCAACGCGGCCAACTAGTCTATAGCACTCTACACGGAAATGCGCCGCAGCTTCGGCAGGAGCTTGAGGAGCGTTTGGTTGGGCGGCTAGGGTATGAGCCTGAATACCGAACCCGCGCAGGAGCAGTCATTGGCACTCATACCGGACCAGGTGTAGTGGGAGTCGCATTTCACCCTGTATACAACAAGTAGACAATCAAAACGGCTCGGCCACTACAGATCGACGATCTTATTCCTAATGGCATACAGGAATGATTTTACGGACATCCCTTAAACAGGCGCGAACCAGCCCCTGCAGCATTGCCGGCTCATCCGGAATATTCTCCGGGTCACGATCAAGCATGCGGGAACAAAACTCTGACTGTAGAATCAGGTTTGCCATGGACTGCGCAGGGCCGTCGTGGATTTCCCGGGCAATTCTCCGGCGCTCCTCATCCAGAGACGTTTCTGACTACGCTCCACGTGTTCACGGCGAAACAAAAGGGTTTTCTCCTGCTCCCGAGCGGTTATCAGTTTGATCTGTAGACTCTGAGCGTTTTCGTAACTAGCTTTGATATCCTCTTCAGTGAAACTTGAGAAGTCGCGGCTGACCTCCATTAATCTGACCCGTGCCCCATGCATCAAAACGGTCAGTTGGTCAACCTCTTTAATATTCCGCAGAGTTTCCTGCGCCACAACAAGCAGCTCGGCCTTGACCCGATCCACTTCGGCCTGGGCATTGTCAGCAATCTCCAGGATCTGCTCCTTGCTGCTTTCGATGACCTGTACGGTCTCGTTAATTATGGGGTCAAGTGCTTGAAAACCCATCAGGCTTGAGACGCTCCCTTACTGGGCCGAGTAGTTAATACTTCTGTTACTTGCAATCAACTCTTCGTATGTAGACACCAATTCCCGGGCCATGATCCTTGAGGAGAGTTGTTCGGCGTTTCGTCGGGCGTTGTCGGCAAACTGACGTAACAGGTGGTCGTCGTGTAGAAGCATCCCGACACGCTCGGCAAATTCACTCTCATTAGGTTCGACTAAGAAACCGTCCTCCCCGTCGATAACCATCTCCCCCACTCCAAAGGCGTTTACAGCTACCGAAGGCAGGCCGGCCGCTTTAGCTTCGCCGATAACCAACCCCTGAGTCTCAGTAATAGAGGGGAAGACAAAGAGGTCAGATCCAGCGCAGCAGTGGGCTACCTCCGAGCCCGAAACGGGTCCAGCAAATACCACCTGGTCACTGATCCCTAAGTCACGGCTCAGTGCGGTCAGGCTCTCCGTCTCAGGGCCGCCACCGACCAGAAACAGCCTTACCTTCCGGTTGTCCGTCATACCGCATACGATTTGGAATGATCGCAACAGAAAAGCAAGGTTTTTCTCAAGTCCGATCCGGCCCACGAAAAGTAGCACCTTTTCATCTGCAGCAATACTGAACCGTTCCCGGAACCACAGGGGGTCACCATTCTGGAACTGCTCCAGATTAATTCCGGTCGGTAGCTTACGGATCGGGACAGTTACTCCGAGATCACGGATGTAGTCACCGATGACGTTGGTGGGGACCAGAACCTGGTCACAGCGGTTACTGAACTGAGCGCACAGGTGCTGGGTTACCTTACGGGTGAAATTCTGGGCCAATGGGATGTAATGCACATAGTGGTCATACAGGGTATGGTAAGTAAACACCAAAGGCAAACCGAGATCACGCGCGCTTCGAGCACCCATACGGCCCAACATAAATGGCGAGTGGACGTGAATTATGTCCACGCCCAAACGCCTCAAGGTCGCTTTCAAACGCAAAGAGATCGGAATCGCGATGTTGAATTCCGGGTTTGTTGGTGATGGGAATGAATAGAACCGATAAACTGCATCCTCAACTCCGGCGAGAGGCCCGTATCGGGGGGCAAAGATGTGAACGCGGTGCCCAAGGGCGTCCAATTCTTCACTGAAGGTCTCGATTGAACGCACCACGCCGCTGGTATACGGCCGGTAGCTGTCGGTAAACACCGCGATCCGCAACGCTCGATTCCTCCTTCAGATACCAATTAGTATTTTCTACGGCTCGGTACATATTCCTGCCGGATTCTCCCTTGGATCCAGCAGCAGGGTCATCAGAAAAAGAAAAACAGGAGCGACATAAGGCCACCCCTGGTTGTCTCGGGTTCGTGCAATGCTTCTATCTGCCGGGTAGCGTAGCCGTAAGCGCACCCATTAACGTGAAGACCACCCAAAGCCCCATCAGAAACACACCCGTCTTACGGAACGATACACCGAGGGCCTGCGCACCACCGTAAGCGGTTAACAGAATGGCCCACACCGTAAACGGGTTAATCCGATCCAGTAGCAGGAACTGCGCCCCTTGTCCCAAGTCAGGGAACAATCGAGCGAGACTGAATGTCGCCGCCTGCAACTGTTGGGGATCGGCCATTAGCCTCAGCAGAGAATCAACGGTCAGACCCAGGATGTGCGGGACAAAACCGAAAACGGTAATGGCAAAGAGAGTACCCATGCCCACTTTCGAGCCGGAGAAGTTGCCATAGACCCGGAGGAGCACAGCGTACAGCAGAAACAAAGCTAAAGGCCCCACAACAGCAGTGAGCAACGGTTGTGAAGCCAGAACGGTAGGACTCATGGCATGAAATGCTTCAATCTGGGCTGGACTTAGTTCCTCGGCCATCGGGCCGTACTGTACAGACCAGTGCATGTGCTCAATGAATTTCGGAATCACCAGTGCGGTGAAGAAAATATTGACACCGATCAGCGCAAACAAGGCGGTCTTATATGAAGGGTGTTCAATCACATCCCGGAACACCTCTCCCGGCCGGAACAGCACTCCGGTAATCCGTTGCAGAATTCCAAACTTGGGTACCCGAACCTTCTCCGGTACTGTCGTGCTCATAACGTAGCTCCTTTAGGCGGATATCATTGCGGCTTATCATCTGCCAGTTTACCTTCTTACGTGGAACCCGTCAAACTCCCCGCTTAAGGCACGGAAGACACACGACCTGCCCCTTGGCCAAACGCGCCCGGCTCTCCATAACTCCTTCACCACAGCGGGCGCAGCAAAGTGATGGCAAGACGCGGGGACGGGACGGCAACTCAGAGTGGAAACTGGAAATTTCCCACAGTTCCTCCTCCGGCATTTCCATCAGCTGGTCGGCGATAGCCTCGCGCCTTCTGGTCAGGATGCGCTCGTTCTCCGCTGAAGGCTCCCGGAGGAAGTCCTCTCTTAGCTCCTGCAGCCCGGCAGCAAAACCGAGCGCTGTGAAACGAAGCGCCACCCGGACCGCTTCTCCGGTATCACGGCACACAAACGAGTACACGTGTTTTCCGTAGTCACGCAACTCCAGGCTGCCCTTCCCCAGTGTACATCCGGTTACAACCTGGATCGCGTCTACCGCGCAGGACTGATTCTCGGCGATCACCACCAGATTATCCGGGTTTAAACCATCGATTCCGAGTTCACGCAGGCCACGTTCGGCCGCCCGAAAACCAATCACCAAACCAGGACACACGTGTCCATGAAATTCAAGTGCCCTTTCCCACGGTGTCTGCATGCACAACGTTTGATCACCGTCCCTATTTGGTTTAAGTATCTGCATTCATAGTAACTAATTCGGTCCGGTCTGTCCAATTCCTCCCCTAAGGAGCCAACGGGTATAGGCTGAAATAACAGCAGTGAGCGGGAGTTATACTCCCGCTCACCAGGTTTTCTGCGGCCTACTAGCGACCGTCATTAACGCTCGGCACAGGCGATGCATGGATCAATGGACATGACAATCACAGGGACGTCGGCCAATTCGCAACCGGGCAGCATCGTCAGTAACGGTACGATGTTTTGGAAAGTCGGAGTTCTGATTTTCAACCGCTCCAGGTATGCCGTTCCATTACCTTTCGCATAGTAGAAGAGCTCTCCACGCGGCTGTTCGGTACACACTACCGCTTCACCGTTGGGGAATCCGTTTACCTTAACGGCGATCTCGCCGGACGGCAGTTTCCCTAAGACCTGACGGACCAGTTCATACGAAGTACCAACCTCACGGGCCCTACAAATCATGCGGGCATAACTGTCACCGCCGGACTTGACCACTGGGGCAAAGTCTAAATCACTGTATGCACCGTAGCCGGTTGTGCGCATATCCACGTCCCATCCGCTCCCGCGGAGGGTGGGACCGACCGCCCCGAGTTTCCACGCCTTGTCCTGGGGCAGGATCCCCTTACCTACGGTACGGATTCGAATAGTGTAGTCCTTCTCGAAGACCGGGAGAATAGCATCCCATTCGCGCTTGAACTCGCTTAGAATTGCGCCAATGCTGGATGACAGTTCTTCATTTACGTCTCGCCTTACTCCCCCGATCACTGCCGCGGACTGAATAACGCGCTGTCCGGAGGTAATCTCCAGAACATCAAGCACCTTTTCACGGGCCCTCCAGCACTGCATAAAGAGGCTTTCAAATCCGAATGAGTCGGCCAGTAGTCCCAGCCACAGCAGATGGGAGTGCATCCGGGACAGCTCGCTCCATAACACCCGTAAGTACTCGGCTCGAGGCGGGATTTGAATATCCATCATCTTTTCTATAACCTGGCAGTAGGTAGCGCCGTGGATGAAGCTGCAGATACCGCAAACACGCTCACAAAGAAAGACATTGTCTGGGAATGGGTTTTTCTCAGCCGCCTTTTCAATCCCCCGGTGCATGTATCCGATCACCGGCAGCACTTCGACCACTTTCTCGTCCTCACAGGTCAGCTGGAACTGAATCGCCTCTGGTAGCACGGGGTGTTGTGGTCCAAATGGGAATGTTACTCGAGCCATGGGTACTCTCCTTCCGTCTCGGAAAAAGTCAATAGATGATGAACCGTTGAACGGTATGTACTAGATTTTCAAAGACTTAAGCATCGGTGCTTTGGGGCTGTTCCCGGCAAGGAGCATGCCACCCTTAAAGTCAATGGCGATATCAGTAATATTGATACCGAAGAACTCTCGCATCTCATTTTCGATCAGCGCTGCGTTCAAAGTTAGGTGTGAAATGCTCGGAAGTTCCTCTCCCCGATCAATTCTCACCCTTAAGTTGATCAGTTCCAGGCCTTTGTTGAAATGATAAATCACCTCAAACTGATCTCCTAAGTCCAGACAGGTGGCCATCGCAATCCGTGCGTCCTCCTGCAGTAACTGCTCCACCCGTTCCGGCAACTCTGCTATCGACAATATCTCGCTACTCAGCACTCAGTCTCACCCCACCTTTGTACTCTTCTTTAAATTGAGCTTATCCAGAGCCAGAACTACTCCGTCGATGATGGCCTCGGGTCTGACGGCGCATCCGGGAATATATACGTCAACCGGAACTACTTTGTCAATACCCCCGAGAACGTTGTAGCAGTTATGAAACACCCCTCCCGAAGAGGCACACGTCCCCACAGCCATAACGGCCTTCGGATTGGGCATCTGGTCGTAGAGAGTTCTTAGGACACGGGCATTGCGGTGGTTTACCGGGCCGGTAACCACCAGAATATCGGCGTGCTTGGGGTTACCGATGTTCAGAATGCCGAATCGCTCAACATCATAGAGAGGCGTGAGACAGGCCAGCAACTCAATGTCACATCCGTTGCAACCCCCGCAACAGTAATGGACAATCCATGGTGACTTCACCCTGGATTTATTGATCAGCCCCATTAATCCGCTCCACTCCTTTTCTCCTAGACCCGAATGAAACCGCCTGCACAGTAGATGAGCACCATGTTGGCGATAATGAATCCGATGCCGACTACCCAGCTTACCCCCAACATCCACGACCACTTAAGCCGAGCCGAGATGTTGTCGATGATCAGTTCCAGCACAAACACTCCCAGAGCGATCAGCAGCCCGATCCAGAGCGGCTGTGCCCAGAACAAGGTAATGAACCCAAGAATCAGCACAATTTCAAACCAGTGCGTTAACGTAATCAGAGCCAGATGCCGACCAGAATACTCGGTGTACACACCGCGGACAATCTCCTGGTGCGCGTGTTCGCAGGCCGAGATATCGAACGGAGACTTACGCATCTTGATCCCGAGAGCAATCAGGATGGCCACGAAGGTCAGCGGCAGATAAGGCAGTAGCGGTTCTCCGAATTCGAAAACACCGGTAATCATGAACGTTCCGGTCTTTAGGAAGACGGCCACCGCCGCCAATAGCAAAATAGGTTCATAGGCTAACATCTGCAATATTTCTCTGTGGGCGCCCAGGTGCGAGTACGGGGCGCGAACGCTGAAGGCACCAAAGATCAGGCACGCGCCGGCAAAGGCGAGCACAAAGAAGATGATCAGTAGATCCTGCTGGAAGAAGAACATAAACACCGCGACCATGGTCAGCAGCAGGTATCCCCAGGCCCAGATCAGGTTTTCCCGCGTTGTCACCAGTGTATCCTTACCCCAGAGCTTAAAGAAGTCATAAAAGGGCTGGAGGATGGGCGGGCCGATCCTTCCCTGCATTCTCGCTGAGAGCTTCCTGTCAATCCCGGTCAGGAGCCCCCCAACGACCGGGGCCAGCATAAAGGCAGCCATTGCGAGACCCAATTCGCCTGAACTCACACAAACACCCCCACAAAGAGAACTACCAGCAACAGTAATGCGGCTCCGTTTATCCAGTTAGTTAGGCCACGTTCACCGAACAAAGCCTCCCAGTATGCGCCTCCGGTCCGGACCGCGACCCCCTGATCAGCTATTGAGTGAAAGGTCGGTCCTACCCCACTCGGGTCGTTGGCACCACACAGGTACGGCTCCCGATACTGGTCACCCCTGACTCTGATTAGAAGCGCCGGAAGCAGCAGGGCCAGAGTGATGGCAATAAACAACGGCCAGGGAGTGAACAGGCCCCAATCAGAGCGCAGATGCCACCCGGCTGTTTCAAAGGCCTTGGCGTAGCCCATCGTAGATTCGGCGGGAGTGATCAGAATGTTAACCAGTGGAGCTACGAATACACTGAGAACAACCGCACCGGCCACCATCAGCAAAATCGTGGTGTAGGACAGGAACGACTTTGGCTCAACCTTAGCATCGCGATTAAATGATACCACGCTGATCATTCGACCGATCCATTTCGTCCAGTACACCATAGTCGTAGCGCTACCTATGGCCAGGAGGCCGACTACCAGGGGGAACCACGCTGAAAACGGTACAGCGGCAGCCTGGATGCTCGCCCACTTACCGAACAATACGCCGAAGGGAACGAAAAGCATTGTGACCATACCCAGTATCGCCATCCCGGACAGCAGGGGTAACTTGGCCACCAGACCCTCCATGTCCTCGATGTCCCGACTCTCGATACGCTGTTCAATGGAGCCCACTACCAAGAACAGGACTGCCTTTGATACGGCGTGGAACACGATTAGGGCAATGGCTGCGGCTATGGCCAGATCACTGTTGATACCGGCACAGCAGATTATTAACCCAAGGTTCGAAACAGTGGAATACGCCAACACGCGCTTGGCGTTGTTTTGACTGATGGCCACGACCGAAGTCACCATAAAGACAAAGGCACCAAATATGGCAATAGCCACTGATAACTGCGTTCCTTCATAGGCTGGGGCCAACCGTAATACCAGATACACCCCGGCCTTAACCATAGTGCTGGAATGCAACAAGGCGGAAACCGGAGTGGGTGCCACCATCGCCCCGAGTAACCAGCTTTGGAAGGGCACCTGAGCGGCCTTTGTAAACCCGGTGAAACAGAACAAGGCAATCGGCAACAACAGAGCGGCTCCGACCGTACCTAAACCCATCAGTTGCTGGATAGCCAAGGTTTCGCTGGCCTGCCAGAGCAGGATCATTCCCAGAACCAGCGCAGCACCACCCAGCAGGTTCATCCATAGCGCTCGAAGGGCGTTCCGGATAGCCTCGGCATTTAGATCATGTCGGATCAGGTGGAAACTGCACAGAGTGGTCACTTCCCAGAAGAAGAAGAGCCAGAGCAAACTGTTAGCGAAAACCAAACCGTTCATAGCACCCAGAAAAGCGATCATGAAAAAGAAGAAGATATGCTGGCGGGTCTTGTCCAGTTTCAGATGGGCCTCGTGGTCACGCATATAGTCCAAGGCATAGATGATGA
This sequence comes from Desulforudis sp., assembly GCA_019084485.1. Classification (GTDB taxonomy): domain Bacteria; phylum Bacillota; class Desulfotomaculia; order Desulfotomaculales; family Desulforudaceae; genus SURF-60. The sequence goes on from JAHRFU010000116.1 coordinate 29,595, forward strand.
TCAGCCCGCCGATAATGGAAATCACGAGCGCCATTATAACGGAAAGTAAATCAATGTAAAGAACCGGATCCACCTTCGCCGTAGAGGGCAGGATATAGAATTTCAGAACTGGAAGCATGACCGCTTGCGCACCGGCCAGGGTTAGGATCAGAGGATGTCTGGACGTAAAACCGATGTAGAGGAAGTACGCCAGAAGTACGAAGTCCAAAACCAGGATCAGAATATCCCACAGATTTCCGGGGGAAAATGCGATCGGCCCGGATTCCAGCACCCGGATCAGCAGTAGCACTGAGGCCACCATTAATACCGATATTGACGCGATGACGAGGGGCTTTATGATCCGTGCATCCTTAACTACCAGAGTGAGCAGCGCCGCCGCAAAAGGCATGATTACCAACACCGCAATAAGGGTTTCCACGCCCATGATTAATCCCATCCCTCCTCCACCTACTCCAAGTGTTACAGCAACCTCTGTCAGCTAACTGGTTCGCACCCTCCACAAAAAGAAAAAACCGTACATGCCTACTTTCTGCTGACCGTTGGCTCTATTATACCTATATTCCGGGGGTCGGTCTTTTAATTGTCCTTAAATGGCTATGGTAAAGGCTCGAGTGGTAGAATTTCAGACTTTTCCGGTTTGTAGACACAATTCTATGCCTTCGGACGCTGTCGGTCAATCCTGAAAAAGCATAACGTATCAAGTGACTCAAGCATTTGGGCACGGTGCCGAGCAGGCATGACCATTCCCCAGATTAAAGGCATCATTGTTAAACCCTTTCTTCAGCACAAGAAGAAGCCAGGTGACAGACACCCGGCCGGTTCGATTTGGTTCTGAGTGGGATGATCCTCTATCTGGCATAGGCGAAAACGAAGGCGCCTAGCTTCCGGGCCACGGGGAGCGTGTGGAGAAAGCGGTTACTAACCCACGGCTCAAAGAAGAATGTCGCGCCATAGGAAGGATCCCAGCCGTTCAAGGCTTCTCGTGCTGCCCGTTTTGCTTCAGACGAGGCGGGACGATTGATCCATCTGTTTAGAACCGGCTCAAACTGAACCTTTCCTCCGGTGCTATCGTAGGCGACCCCGCGAATGGAGTTAGGAAACAGGTTGCTTTTCACCCTGTTGAGGATAACCGCCCCAACCGCGACCTTAACTTCAAACGGCTGGCAGTCCGCTTCAGCGGTGATCAGGCGTGCCAGAAGATCAAAATCACTCGCCGAGGCCCACGCCGGACCAGCGGATGATGCCGGTGACACCGCGCGACTCACTGGTACAGTGGAACCGGACGGTATTACGAGCTTCTGTCCGGGCTGGATTTCCGAGCCACGAAGCCCATTAGCACGTCTGAGCTCCTCGACGGTGACACCGTGGCGCTGCGTAATCTTGAACAGGGAGTCGCCACGCTGAATCGTGTAAGTGTTGACCTTTGAAGGGACGGTAAGCTTCTGACCGGGATAGATTGTAGATTGCTGACCGAGACTGTTGGCGGCTCGCAGTTCCTGAACCGAGACGTTGAAGCGCTGTCCAATCTTAAACAGGGAATCACCGGATGCCACGGTATAGCTCGCCGCTAAAGCGGCGCTGACCGGCACTGTGAGGAGACACGCGGAAAACAGAAGCGTTAGAAAGAAGCGCAAACCTTTCCCTCCTGCGGCCTTCGAGGTTAGTTGAAAATCTTATTCCCCCGTTCTCTGCCAGCTATGACAGAGATTCGGCCATTTTTGCCATTATACCTTACTTGTGCCCCTCTTCCAGACTGTAAATCTTGGAATTACCCCCTGCTACCTGACAATGCAGACAATATCTGGTCGAGCAACTGATCCAAAGCCTTGTTTGTATGGTCTACCAGCAAGGCAATATCGTCCGGACTGGCTTGATCAATGTGTATCCCCACAACGACCACGACCGGAGTTCCCAGTATCCGAGCTGCCCGTCCGGCGGCGGTTCGGGCAATCTCGTCGTCCTTATGCCCGAGGCGCGGCACCACAGTAACGTTGCTGCTCATTCGGGCCGGGTCGTCCAGGCTCGGTCGTGGCACACCAAAGGCTACAGCACCTACGTGTGGCCGTTGCCCTCCGAAAACTTCCATGTTTACTCCGTCGGCTGTTACCGTAGCCGCGGCTTCGATTGAGTACGGGTAGTCCCCGTATGCTGTATGTAGCCGGATAATCATCCAATTTCCCTCCGTAGAATAATAATCCCGCCTGTTGGGTTAGATTATGATGGAGAAATATTAAACAGGAGGAATGGTATACAATGACTGTAGGCGAAAAAATGCATCACACTCTGGCCACCCTTCAGGGCTGCGCAGGAGAAATGAAGTCCTATGCCCTGGAGACACAGGACAGCAATGCCAAGAAAATGTTCTCGGACTATGCCGATCAGCTGGAAACGATCACCCGGGGATTCAAGGGCCGTGTAAACTACATCGAACAGCAAGAACCTCAATACAAGGTCTTTGAGCAAGCCCAGCAGCAACATTAACCAGAAGGCGCATCAGCGCCTTCTATTTCTTTGATAGCTTACGCTTATCCCCTACCCGTTTCGTGAACCGCTGCTGATCAAGGTATTCCAGCAGTGGTAAAATATATTTGCGAGACGAACTAAGCAAGTCACGCGCTTCCCCAAGCGTAATTTCGCCGTTCTCCCGAAAATAGCCTTCCAGAGACTCCTTGGCGGCCTCAATGGCTTCGGTGTGCAGATAGAGTTCCCCGGTCAGCCGGTGAAGAATTCCTTGGCGGGTTAGGTAGGATAAGTATTCGGAATAAAGATCCGACTCCGCCCCGGCCCTGGCCATGACCTCTGAAATACTATCCGGCCGGATACCCGCTGCCTTAAGATCAGCAGTAACACTTTCAATAACCTGCTTTAGCCTGCCCGGGAGCACATCGGTGGCGTGGGGCAAGGCGATAGTTTGTGGTTGCAGGACAACTGCTCCTTGACCCTCAAGGTAGTTCATCATCGCGCTGAACACCTTAGGTGAAGCCTGAGGCAAGGTACGCGAACGCATTTCCTCCCGGGGATAGCCTTCCCGTAACGGATAAGCCCGGTGGAACTCACGGAGTGTCCCCAATACTCGATCCTTCCACTCCTGGAACCTTCCCCCCGAAAAGTAGAGCGGGATGTCGTCCACTCTCAACTGCACTGCGGTACCGTCTTCCACCAACTGGCGGCAGAGGGAAGCTGCTTCGTCTTTACCCAGACCTGTAGCCTCAGCGATCTCCGATACACTCATCTTAGTAGCCCGATCCCCAAGGAGTTGTTCCACCTGCTCGAGAGGCGTACCCATCTCCAGGGTCGCCAGAGAGTTGATCACTTCATCTCGAAAACGCTTGTGGCGTTCCGGGTTTGGGTTGATCACCCGTCCGCCTCCGATGGTTCGCATTGGTGAATAGGAACGGATAACGAAACGGTCTTCCTTCGCGGCCACACCCTCATGTTCAAGAACAATCTGGGCGTACCCCTCTTCCCCAGGGTCTAATTCGTTTCGATCAAGTAAAAGCACCCGTCCCAGGATCTCGGCAGACCCCAAGTGAAAACGGACTCTAGCCCGGTTCTTCAAGCTCCGGTTTGCTGTTTTGAGCAGGAACAGCCTGACGTCCACAAACCTGGAAGCCTTAAACACGCCCGGCGTGACCATTGCCTCGCCCCGCCCGATGTCATCAACTTCCACTCCGGTGACATTCACCGCTACTCGGTGTCCGGCCTCCACCTCAGCCACCTTTTCCTTGTGTACCTGAAGGGAGCGGATCCGGCTGTGATGACCGGAAGGCAGGATGTCCACAGAGTCGCCGACACGCAGGGTGCCAGAAGTTAGGGTTCCGGTGGCTACAGTGCCGAATCCGACCACGGAAAAGACCCGGTCGATTGGAAGCAAAGCCGGACCAACAGCACTCCGTTCGGGAAGATCCGTAGCCATTGCCTCAATCCGGTTGATCAGTTCGGGCAGTCCTTCTCCCGTTGTCCCTGAAACGTGCATGATGGGAGCGTCCTTGAGAGCTGTTTCGTTCAAGTACTCTCGTACCTCTTCGTCTACCAGTCCAAGCCAATCCTCATCCACCATGTCGATCTTCGTGAGCACGATAATACCTTTGTCGACGCCAAGCAGTTGGATGATGTCAAGGTGCTCACGCGTTTGGGGCATTACCCCCTCGTCTGCTGCAATAACCAGCAAAACCAGGTCAATCCCGCCCACTCCGGCCAACATATGCTTCACAAACCGTTCATGTCCCGGAACGTCTACAATACCTGCCCTTCCGCCACCGGACAAGTCCAGATAGGCAAAACCGAGTTCGATGGAGATACCCCTCTCCTTCTCCTCCCGTAGGCGGTCGGTATCGATTCCGGTAAGGGCCCTGATCAGGGTAGTCTTACCGTGATCAACGTGTCCTGCTGTACCGATCACAAAATAACGCATCACTTGGTAACCTCCGTGCAGACCTGCCTGAGTACCCGCGCCACCAAGGGAAGCTCCTCATCCCGTAGCGTGCGGGTGTCGAGGAGCAGTTTCAGATCGTGGACACGCCCTACCAAGGCAGGGTCGGTGTTCCTGAGACGCGTGGTCAGTTCCTCCACACTTAGCTCATGTGGCCGGAGGGCAACCAGCACGGTTGGGGGATCAGCGGTGGGCATTGCCCCTCCCCCGACCTGGGAGGCACCATTTTCCAGGGATACATTCAAATAGTCACCGGCTTCGGTACGGATCAGGCCGGCCAGACGGGTTGCTTTCTGTTCAATCTCTCCGAGATCCATGGTAAGCATGCGCAAAGTCGGTACAGTATGTAGCGCCAACTCCGGATCAAGGTACTCTCGCAGTGTGGCCTGCAGGGCGGCTAGGGTCAGCTTATCCGCACGGAGGGCCCGGGTCAGCGGGTTCTTCTTCATGCGGTCGATAATCTCTTTTCGGCCGACGATGATCCCGGCCTGAGGACCGCCAAGGAGTTTATCACCGCTAAAGGTGACTACGTCTGCTCCGTCCGCGACCGTTTCCTGCACCGTCGGCTCATAGGGCAGCCCGAAGGGGCTAAGGTCGATCAGGAAGCCACTCCCCAGATCACTCATGACCGGCAGACCGGTCTCACCACCCAGTTCCGCCAATTCTTTTACGCTAGTCTCATGGGTAAAGCCGACAATCCGGTAGTTTGAAGTGTGGACGTGGAGCAGGAGGTTGGTCTCGCTGTCGATTGCCCGCCGGTAGTCACGCAAATGCGTCTTGTTTGTAGTGCCTACTTCAACCAGTCTGGCTCCACTCTGTTCCATTACGTCCGGAATCCGGAATGAACCCCCGATTTCAACCAGTTGGCCCCTGGATACAATGACCGATCGGCCCTTGGCTAGGGTTCCCACGGCCAGCAGCACAGCGCCCGCGTTGTTGTTTACGACCAATGCCGACTCGGCGCCGGTCAGACGAACCAGGAGGTCTTCAACCAGCGAGTATCTGCTGCCACGCTTGCCCGAAGCTAGGTTCAACTCCAGGTTGCAGTAGTTCTGTGCCACCTGACTGACCGCCTCACGTGCGGATACACTTAAAATCGACCGTCCCAGATTGGTATGCAGAACCACACCGGTGGCATTTAGGACGCGACGCAAAGCAGGCCGTGCTTTCTGCGCCACGCGGCTGTACACCCCCTGCAACGCGTCACTGATCAGAACATCCCGTTCTAAAGGCCTGGAATCGGACTCATTGATTAGGTCATTCCGGATTTCGTCCAGAGCCTCCCGAATACTCTCCACAACCAGAACCCGCGGATGCTTTTGGAGCAAAGCCGCAATTTGCTCCGTGCGCAATACCTCATCAACTGCGGGCATCTGCCTCAATTTGGCGATTTCTTTGGACATTATGTAACCCGTCCTCCCCTATCTCATTCCACGATCAGGGTCAGAGTCGTCCCCATCATAAGTGCATCAATGCCCTTGTCCCCTTCCGACTCGAGGCGGGCAATGAACATCCACTCGCCTGGAAACACACCGAGATGACAAATGCCATCCGCATTGGTACGCGCAAACCGGGATACCGATCGGCTTTTGCAGTAACCGAACACCTGACTGCCGCCAAGCGGTCTTCCATTAGCCTGGATCAGAAGCTCAACCTCATCCCCGTCCAGTCGGAGCGGGATGATCTCCAAGGGCATACCGTACGATCCAGACTGGTGTCCTTGGTCGCCAATGGTTACTAAGGCCTTGGCGAAATGTTTGAAATGGACGATTTGGGCTACGTCATCCGAAGACAACTTACCCCGGAGGTAACTCCCGTCCTTAAGCTGGCTGTGCAATCCCAGATCATACTCGGCTAACAGGGTATGCACGCCGGGCTGTTCGCCGGAAAAACCGGCAACAAGTCCGTCTTCACGCGCCTCCAGCGTCAACTCGTGGCGTACACCCCCTGGGATTTCCAGAACAACGCGTGATTCCGACCGGTCGGCTACCCCTAGCACCTCGAAGTGATGACCGTACAGCAGAATGCAACGCAGGTATTGACCGATCTCGCCCTTGGACGGGCACTGCAGCCATAGGTTGTGTGGTGCCATTTTTCATCCGCCCCTCTTCTATATAGTCTCCCCGGAATAACCTGCAGGGCAGGAAACGGGGACAGGCAACTTTTTCGAGACGTAATCTACCCCCGATTCCCGCCCTAGTGGTACCGGATGATTGCGTATCCGGTGTTCCGTTGGGCGGGCCGGAATCCAGCGTCCCTGATAACCCGCAGGATTTCATCCAGCGGAACCCGATAGGCCGCACCGGCTGCCCGTACCACGTTTTCCTCCAACATGGTACTGCCGAAGTCGTTGGCCCCGAAGGCCAGGGCCACCTGCGCCACCTTCGGCCCCTGGGTCACCCACGAAGCCTGGATATTGTCAAAGTTGTCCAACATCAGCCGGGATACTGCCAGCATTTTAAGATAGTCGACCGCGGTGGCACCGGCACTTCCCAACTCGGTATTCATCGGCTGGAAAGTCCACGGGATGAAGGCGGTGAATCCGCCTGTCCGGTCTTGAGCATCCCGCAGACGGACAAGGTGCCGAACACGCTCCTCAAGGGTCTCACAAGTTCCGAACATCATCGTGGCCGTGGTACGCATCCCTAAGGAGTGCGCCTGCAACATTACATCCATCCATTCTTCCCACGAAATCTTGTGCGGGCTAATCTCCCGGCGTACCCGGTCAACCAGGATTTCCGCACCGCCGCCCGGAAGCGAATCAAGTCCGTGGGCCTGCAAAACGGCCAGGGTCTCTTTTACGGACTTTCCGGACCTACGGGCTAAGTGGACGATTTCCGGTGGAGAGAAGGAGTGGATATGCACCTGGTACCGGGACTTGATCGCGTTAAGCATTCCAAGGTAGTAGTCCAGATCCAAATGCGGGTGCAGCCCGCCTTGGATCAACAGCTGCGTCCCCCCTACCTCCAGCAGTTCCCGAACCTTGTCCAGGACCTGATCATAGGTGAGCACAAAGGCATCAGTAGCCGATTCGTCCCGGTAGTAGGCACAGAAACGGCAACGAGACAGGCAGACGTTGGTGTAATTGATGTTTCGGTCGATTACGAAGGTGACAACGCCTTCCGGGTGTCGCTGGCGGCGGGCAATGTATGCCGCTTTCCCGAGCGGCAAGAAAGCATCGGATCCCAGAAGGGTCACACCCTCTTGCTCAGTCAATCGTTCCCCGGAGACGGCCTTACCCAGGATGCGGTGTACCTGATCCATCATCGTTCACTCCAGAAGTTTAGACGGACGCGTTCCTCGAGCAGGCCCGCCTTGTAGGCATAATCATAAAACCGCAGCAAACCCTGCTGGTAATCTCGATCTAAATCGTACCTGATCAGGGTAAAGTATTCACGCAGTACAGCGGTGGGTAGACCGGTGCGCAGGCATCCGGCCTCCAATATTTCATCGGCGCACTCGACCCCCATCCTCCGTGCGGTGTCGAGCAACCGTACCAGTTCTCCAGTGGATTTGGGATCTTGGTCCGCGAAATACCGCCTGATCACCCACAGGGCATATACCATCCGCTCCCCGGTCCACGCCTTCCACGCTTCACCCAAGTCCGTGATGTACAATCCTTCGCTGCTTCTCAAACGATGATCGGTAGTCAGCGCCTGATCACCGATCAACAGGGCGGCGTCATGGTTCATCAGCATTACTTCGAGTTCGGCAGTGCCCATATCATACTCCACGTCTACCTGATAGTAGTATTTGAGCAGAATTTGGAGCAGAACGACCGAAGTGGCCGAGGCACCCGTCAAACAGATCCGGCCTCCATCCAGTTCGGTGACCGGAACTTTGCTAAATAGAAAAATGCTCCCCACCCTTCCGTCCGAACTTACCGAAAGATTGGGAACGACTAGGCAGCAACCGGGGTTACGGGCATACTCGATCGAGGAAATCGGCGTTACTTCCAGTTCGCCCTGGAGAAAACGGCGGTTCAGAAATGTCGGCACACCCCGGATTAAGCTGACGTTGGAGGGCAGTGCGCCGGTTTCGAGCGCGTGGTACACCGGCAAACAGTTCAGATAGTCCACCTGACCGAGCCTGATCACCGACATCAAAAGCCCTCCCGGATAACGTTGTACAGAGTATCCCTCTCTACAGGGATTCGACCGGCCGCCCGAATCATGCGGATCAATGCAACGCGCGTCAGCGCCTGTTCAGAGTCTGCCCCGGCGGCGTGGGTAATCTTCTCCTCCATCACTGTACCGTCAAAATCATCGACGCCGAAGCTCAGCGAGATCTGCGTCAGTTTTGGGCCGATCATGACCCAGTAGGCCTTGATATGGTCAAAGTTGTCCAGCAGGAGCCGTGACACGGCCAACACCTTAAGGTCGTCAAAGCCGGTAGTGCGCGTCGGAACCGCCGGTTCAAGCTCGGTGTGGCGGGGCTGAAAAGCCAGGGGGATGAAGGTCAGAAAGCCTCCGGTTCGATCCTGCTGTTCTCGAAGCCGAATCAGGTGATCCACTCTTTCTTCGATGGTTTCCACGTGGCCGTACAACATGGTGGCATTAGTCCTGATCCCAAGTGTATGTGCCGCGGCGTGCACTTCAAGCCACCGCTCGCCGCTTATTTTCTTCGGGCAGATTTCCTGCCGGACACGGTGGGAGAAAACCTCGGCGCCGCCGCCCGGCATGGAATCCAGGCCAGCCTGGCGCAGGGTGGTCAACACCTCGTGCACCGACAGAGAGTGTAATTCCGCCAGGTAGTCGATTTCCACCGCAGTAAGGGCCTGAATGATAACCCCCGGCAGCGCTTCGCGTAACCGCCGGATCATTTCCAGGTAATAATCCATCGACAGTTCAGGATGGAGGCCTCCAACTACGTGCACTTCCGAAACGCCTTTTAGCCAGGCGTCACGGGCCTTAGCTTCAATCTCATCCAGAGACAAAACGTAACTGGACGGATCATCCTCGTCCTTACCGAAGGCACAGAGGCGGCAGCGATTCACACAAATATTGGTGTGGTTAATATGACGGTTTACTACGAAATACACGCGGTCACCGTGCTTACGCTGCCGCACCAAGTCGGACAGGTGGCCCAGGGCAAGCAGGTCGTCGGACTCAAACAACCGAATACCGTCGTCAGCACTGAGCCGGTCTCCGCGTATTACCTTGTCCGCTATGTCGGCCAGGTTGCTTGGCACCATTAGTTGATCCAAGCCCAAACCCTCATTTCATTATCTACTGCTTAGTGAAAGAGCACCTCGGCCAGGGTAAAGGCGAAGACCGTCATCCCAAGGACCGCGTTCGCCTGGAAGAAGGCCACATTCGCCCTGGACAGGTCATTAGGCTTAACGATGGCGTGTTGGTAACCGAGGATTAGGATCGCCAATCCGATCCCGATATAATATAGTGTTCCGAGACCCAGCACCATCCCTGCTGCCGCAAGAAAGGCCGGTGCCAAAATGTGAAAGCCCGCCGCAATCTTCAGGGCCGCGGGAATCCCGAAACGGGCGGGAATGGAGCGTATCCCTGCGTCCCGGTCAAACTCGTAGTCCATACTCGCATAGATGATATCAAAACCGGCTACCCAGAACATCACGCCCAAGCCGAGCAGAACCGGTGGCAGGGCAAAGGCATCGGAAATGGCGATCCAGCCCGCCACGGGCGTAAAGCCCAGTGCCACGCCCAGCCACAGGTGGCAGGCCCAAGTGAAGCGTTTGGTATAGGAATAGCCAACCAGAATGAACAGCACCAACGGAAATAGTTTTACGGCGAGCGGGCTCAGTTGAATTGCCGCGAATAGCAAAACCGCCATCGAGATCACGGCGTGCACACACACCTCGTTGACGGAGAGCAGCCCCTTCGGAAGAGCCCTGTCCGCTGTGCGTGGATTGCGAGCATCAATATGCCGGTCAAAGATCCGGTTCAGCGACATCGCCGCCGTCCGCGCCCCAACCATGGCCACGGTGATCCAAATGATGTCCCACAGTCCCGGAATTCTCATCTGTACCAGCAAGGCTCCGATGAAAGCGAACGGTAACGCGAACACAGTGTGTTCAAACTTGATCATATCCAGAAAGACCCTGACCTTATTGAAAGGCCTCGATCCGGTTGCCGAACCCGGTATCGCTCCAGTAGCCAATCTGTTTTCCAGAGGCAGATTACCCATCTCCCGCAATTACCTCAACCTCTCCCCTGATAATCTCTAAAGCAGGTGGCTCGCACGGTTCTAGTCGACCTTGGTACCCACCTGGACGGCCACAATGCCGCCTGTTAAATCGTAGTTCTTCGCCTCAGCCAGACCCAACTCCGTAAACAGCTCTCTGATCTCCGTCTGGTGCATAAAGTGCTTCAACGAGTTCGGTAAGTAACTGTAAGGTCCTTTTAGGCCTACACCCAAACGTCCCATAACCGGAACCAGCTTATCAAAATACAGCCAATAGGCCTGTTTGAATCCCAGGGCACCGGGCTTCCCCAACTCCAGGTTGACCACTTTTCCTCCCGGTTTCACGACCCGGGCCATTTCCTCGATGGTCTTGCGTACATCGGGAACGTTACGTAAAGCAAACCCGATCGTAGCACAATCGAACGTATTATCAGGGAAAGGCAGCGCCACGGCATTGCCCTGCATAAAGCTAACGATGCCTTGGTATGGTGTTTTCTTTAGGTTATCTTCAGCCCTCTTCAACATTTCCTCACAGAAGTCCACTCCGGTTACTCTACCCGTTGCCCCGACCGCCTTAGCCTGCTCAAAGCTTAGCATACCGGTTCCACAGGCGACGTCTAGGCCGTACCCGCCCGATTTCAGGCCGGACTGTCGCACCGCAAAACGGCGCCAAGCCTTATCCTGGTTAAAGCTGAGTACCGTATTTAACAGGTCGTATCGGTGGGCGATCGAAGAAAATAAGGCGTGGACATATTCTTCTTTTTTGCGCGGGTCTTCAAACTTCATTGAGTGTCACCTTTCTATAGTAACCGCCGTAACCGCCGGTTTTTGGTCGGCACGGAAATGAAAATGCTCGATGACCTCCTGCAGCCCTCTACGGGCAGCGCTGTCCGGATGTCTGTGCAGTTCTGCCAGCGCCTGATCCAAGTATCCGGCAGCAAGACTCGACATCCCCCTATCCATTAAACCGTATCCCATCCCAAGTTTCAAGCCGACCATCCGGATCGACTCTCTTCCTTCCGGATCAGCCCCTGCCAGTTCACCGCCCATAGCCATCCCTTCGGCAATCAACTCAGCCGTCTGATTACGCACCAAGCGGGTGACGTCTTGAAGAGCGCCGTCACTCCCGGCCTCCCGGATCGCACTGGCACTGATCAGACAAACCGTCTCCGACAAAGGGCGCAGGAAACGTGTAAGATGTGCCTCGGCGGCCAGGGCAAAGAAGCGACTGTAAAAATAGTCCCCCAGCAGGATGGGCATTGAGGATGAGCCGCTCTCAGACTCTCGTTCATAACGGACAATGGAGTGGACATGGGTCGCGAGATGCACCATCTGCACCATGCCTGCCAGGCCGACCGCCTTTTCACGGACAAAACCAAACATCCTTGCTCCCAGCAGGACCACGGCAGGCCGAAGAGTGTGTTCGAGGGGTGACAGCTTTAGCGATCCGATCGGATCCAGGTTGCGCATAATCGGAGATCGACTTCGGAGCGTGTCTTCTACAAGGAGCAGTTCTTCTCGAACCAGGTAGAACAACTTTGGTGACAGCAGCAGCAATTCCTCCGAATTCTTTCGACGGATTGGAAGACTATTTCGGGTCGGGAGTACAATATTCCTCCTTATTTTACCCGTGATTCCACGAATTAAGTGACTATAGCCATCCAACAAACAAAGAGGCCCTGCAATTCCCTTCTTCTGGATTGCAAGGCCGAACTTACATACTATGATCCTTATACGGATTGGTACTAATAAATATCCCTCCTACATATTCGCCACTTTAAGTGGCAACGCTTCCGGTATGATACCCCGGATGGTCTCCGTAGCCTGAACCTGTTGAGCCTTAAAAGCTTCTGTCATATAGTTACAGGCGTTCCAAGGATCTACCGTGTCACCGCAGGTGAACACATCCACTGCTGCGTATCCCAGTTCTGGCCAGGTATGGATCGTGAGGTGTGACTCGGAAATAACAACTACACCGCTTACCCCTTGAGGGCTGAACTTATGGAAGACATATTCCCGGACTTCTGCGCCGGCCTCCAGAGCAGCACTCACCATGATTTCCTCGACCTTCTTCGGATCGTTCAGGAGGCCATACTCACATCCGTAGATCTCTGCCAGGACATGTCGCCCCATTGGTTTCATTGACATTATCCTCCCCCTTTTACCACGTTTTAGCTGCAACCAACCCGTTGTACCGGGCAATTCCAACCAAATTCAATTTTAACATAAAGCTTCCTTTTGTCAACAATATTCTTAGATTTGCCATGCTCACACTACTGTATTCTCAAGGCTTCCCGCCTGCCCTACAACCACACTGACCCGATCCGAAATGACCAAGGAGCCGACTCCACCAGGTGTACCGGTAAGGATGACGTCCCCAGGTAGCAGAGTCATAATCCGGGAGATATAACTGACCAGATAACCGTACCCGAATACCATCTGCATCGAAGATGAGTTTTGACGCAGTTCACCATTGACATCGGATTTCACCTTAATGTTAGCAGGGGGTCTTCCAGTTACAATGTACGGGCCGAGAGGACAGAAAGTGTCAAATGACTTGGCTTGAGTCCATTGTCCGTCTTGCCGCTGAAGGTCTCGAGCCGTAACATCGTTAGCTCCAGTGTACCCAAAAATGTAGGCGTGGGCATTAGCTTCAAAGCGACAAATCTTTACACTCATTGGAAGTCCTCCAAAAAGATGTACATCAGCGGCAAACCTGCAAAGATCATGGTGGTGGCTGCGGCCACCACACCGGAATCATTGACAATCAAAGCCACGATCGCTCCCAGGATAATGCCCACAAAGCCACGGAAGAGATCGGGATACTGCTGTTTAAACTCTGGCATCTGCCCCACCGGGCGGAAGAAGAGCAGTGCAAACCCACCCAGAGTCGCCAGAAACACGCGGCTCCAGATCGTATACTTGAGCAGCTTCCAGTTCATGGCGACCTTTCTGCTCAGTATGTTGTAGGCCTCCTCCAGTCCCTGGGCAAAGCCCCCCGTGAACACCAGTCGGGCCGCCCGGCCGATGTGCGACTGTTGCTCTGCACCGCGCAAAAAGTCGACCGTAGTCAGTCCGGCCAGGAAGAGTAGCACACCGCCCCCGCTCAGTAGGATCACACGGCGGGTAAAGCGAACCCCGAGGAACAACAAAAACGTGACCAGAAGAGCAATGGAGGCTGTGATGGAACCGCCCATATTGGCACCCATCTGTGGGTTAGCGACGGCGAAGAGGGTAATCAGAAATACCACCGCGATTCCCGGCAAGACATAGGCGCGCAGGCGGGGCCATTGGGTAAGAATAGAAGCGGCGGCCAGGATCACAGAGCCGACCAAGACGCCCATATACTCATTGCCGAGCCCGTAGAACCGAGCCCCGCCCAAGGGATCGTAGCTGAGCAGAGACTGCTTCTGCAGCGGGGATCCGAGCAAAAGATCAATGATGATCGAACCGGCCGTAACCGCGCCTAGGAATACGAAGGGCATCATGTCCTTCTCTCTCCCCAGCCATACGGATGCGGCCGTAATCAGGATGATCAGTCCCACCAATCCAGCCACCACTCCCACTGCCGTGTTCGCACCAAGCGGTACAAGCAAGAGCGCCGCCAAAGGGAAGCTCATCACCAGCAGTAGCATCTGGCGTAGATAGCGCCTGTCGATCAGCCTCAAATCCCGGAAGATGATCATGAGCATTACCACCAGCACCAAGCCGATCTGGAGGGTCATATAGGTTTTGATAATCGGGACTCGTATGGTATGAGTTAAGACGAGGCCATCGTTTAACTCCATCAGGTTTTCTAGCCCTCCGGCTCCGGCGTTGGAGGTAATAGACCGGCCGGTCACACTGCCTGGAGGGTTTATGTCAAAGTATCGAAGCACGGTCGGTGCTATGTCAATATTCAGGATGATTCCTTCACGCCGGGTTGATGCTGAAGTTAACAATCCCGGCCCTACCCCTGCGCCGGTCATCACCAGAGGGGTGAGCAGATCCTTCTCGGGAATCGCCGAAATTGAGGGGGTCGGCACAACCACCATCAGGAGATCCCGGTTCAAATCCAGTTCCCCAAGAAGTCGGTTAATGAATAATGCGGATCCCTCTATCGCCGAGATGCGATGGGCACGCAACATGTCGGGCAATAATTCCCCGGCCGCTTCTTCCACCCGCGAGGTATCTCCGGTTTCGATTACGATCAGATCGGCGCTATCCAATGCCCTGAACCGTTCCATCAAATCATCGAAGTCCGTGCGGTACCCCCCGGGAAAATCGGGGTCCTGGCGTAATACGTCTCGACCCACGCTGCCATGGTCGACCAGGCCGTTCCGGTCCATGGCAATGGTGGCGGCATGCCGGCGATGGGCACCGTCCCAATCGGCATTGCCGATCACCGCCGTCTCCAATCCTTCGTTCCGTAGCGCGGTTCCCAGCGTCCCGGCTACGGCCGGTGACGGGACAGTGCCTGTAAGCTGATGCAACCGGGCAATGCCGAGATGTACCACACCGTCTTGGGCAGGCTCTACACCCGTACGCCTGCGGAACTCCTCACCCGCCTCCACGCGGTGTACGGACTCACCGACATCAAAGGCGTGGAAAGCGGCACCCGTCCCTACGGCGCGCGCGCCAGCACCGATCGAGACATGCGTATTTTCAACATTCCTCAGCCCGGCGGTGTTTGTGTTGAGAAGTCCAATGGAGGAAACCGAAAGCAGGTCTGTAAAGGCCGGATTATTCAGATCGGTCAGGGTGATCCGGTCCAGCACAACG
Organism: Desulforudis sp.; assembly: GCA_019084485.1. Taxonomy (GTDB): domain Bacteria; phylum Bacillota; class Desulfotomaculia; order Desulfotomaculales; family Desulforudaceae; genus SURF-60. Next base: position 44,944 of record JAHRFU010000116.1, read on the forward strand.
ATAACCACCCGGCCACGCTCCAGCGGTTGCGCCCAGGACGCGCCGCAGATGACAAACCCAGTGACCAACACCAGAAACAGCGCTAAGAGCATCCGGCGCAACTGTGCACCCCCTGTGAGAGTCGACTTCTACTATTCTAAATCATCCATCCAGGAAAAGACAATACTCCCTACACGCCGTACTGGCTCTTGCGTCGCCTCAATTCACGGTATGCTTCCATGGTTTCATCGATCATCCGATCCACGCTGAATAGGGCCCTTACTCTTTGCGCACCGGCGGAAGCGCTGGTACTCCCGGCCGCGCGGTCGCTGAGAAACTCGTTGATGGCAGCTGCCAGCTGCTCCGGACGATGCGGATCGACCAGGCGACCGGTACATCCATCGATAACCGCTTCCGGTATACCGCCGACCCTGGACGCCACTATCGGTAGCCCAGCCATCATGGCTTCGAGGATGATCAGGGGCAGACCCTCAGAATGTGACGGGAGCACAAACACATCCATGGAGGCCAACAATGCCGGTACGTCATTGCGATAACCGGCGAAAGTGGCCTCAATGCTAAGCTGCCTGGCCTGGGCTCGAAGCTGGCCTTCCAGCGGTCCACTCCCAACTAGGAGCAGATGTACCGGGTGCGTACGTTGCACCATTTCCACCGCCAGCAACAAGTCTTGCAGGCCTTTTTGCGGCGCGAAACGGGCCACACATCCGACCACATTCTGTTCAGCGGCAATACCGAACTCTTGGCGCACCCTCTCCCCCTCACCCCCATGAAAGGGAAACCCCGGCACCCCGTTACGAATGGTGCGCAACCTGGTTGGGGGAATTCCGGCCACTCTGATCAGCTCCGCTCTCAAAGCCTCGGAAACCGTAATTACCAAATCAGTGTGTCTGGCCAGAAGCCCTTCTACTACGGCTGCCGTCCGGCGTTTCCATCCCGGCCAAAACTCGTGGAACACCGAATTGTGTACCGTATAGACCACTGTCGGTGTAGCAGTCAGGTGTCCGGCTACCCTCCCGGCCAAGCCCGCCTTCGCTCCGTGAAGATGTAGAATCACAGGTCGGTAACGGATGATCAGCTTGACCAGCTGAACTATGCTCAAAGCATCTCTAACGGGGTCTACGCTTCCAGGTAGGCTGATCTCTGCCACCTTTAGCCCGGCGTTTCGGAAATGCGTCGCCATGGCCCCGCGGTTGCAGGCAATGATCTGGTCCACCCCTCGACAACGGAGTCCATTAGCCAGTTCGAGTAAGTGATTCTGCATCCCCCCCTGCGCCGGGCGGATCACCTGTAACACACGTAGCCGATCCACGCTTCTCCCCCCTGCCTGCTATCTGCATTCTTGACCATATCATTCCTTTTAACACCAAAGGACGCGGATTATACCGCGCCCTTTGCATTACCTGATCATAGCCTTCCTGTTACATTTCCTTAATCGCTTCGGTTGGGCACCCCTCCACCGCTTCGTGTGCACACTCCTCCAGATCGTCCGACACTTCATCTTCGGCCGCTCGGGCCTTCTCCTCGTCGTCCCACTCAAAGACGTCCGGACAGACCTCGACGCACACCCCGCAACTGATGCACAGGTCAGGATCAACCTCAACTCGCATTCAAAACACCTCCGCCAATTAAAAACTAGAAATCGGGTATATCCGTGGCTAGTTTGGCTTCGGGACGTTGCATCTATACATGGGCTGCCAGCAACACCCGGTACCCAAAGACCACCTCCTACCGATCATAGAACACCCTGATCCAACATTTCCCCCTGAAGATGGTCGTTGAGTACAAAAACGTAAAGGTGGGGAACATTCTCGCTTCACTGTTTAAACTTCCTGCCGTCCTTGAGGTAATGGAATTCCAGATGTAGGTCCGGAAAACCAAGAGCCCGGTCGGACAATGTCCGTACGGGCTCTTATGTTCTGTAATTTAATGGTCGGAGCGACAGGACTTGAACCTGCGGCCTCTACCACCCCAAGGTAGCGCTCTAGCCAAACTGAGCTACGCCCCGACAACTAGCAACTTACATTTTACCTAAATCGGGCTGTGAAGTCAAGGGAAAGGCCCCGACGAACTCGCCGACGGGGCCGTATTGGTAACTCAAGTCCTTGGTTCTATTTCTTGGCGTCCTGGATCTTCTTAAGCATTTCAGGGCTCAGGTCTTCGTAAGCGCCCTTCTTGATCTCAACCTTCTCCGCAGTCATGTAGTAATCCTTGAGGATCTCAAGCACTTCGGGACGACCGAATTCCTTCGGCAGTTCTTCGCCTTCCTGCATCGCGCGGCGGAACTGGGTTCCGGACACGATCACGCGGTCTTCCTTGCCGTGGGGGCAGGTCGCCAGCGAAGCCATGCTCTCGCACTTGTGGCAGAAGAAGGTCCAGTTGATCTTCTGGCATTTCAGTTCCAGGGCACCCGGCCACAGTTCATCGAAGATGGTCTGGGCGTCAAACGGGCCGTAGTAGCTGCCCACACCGGCGTGGTCACGGCCGACGATCAGGTAGGAGCAGCCGAAGTTCTGACGAATAACGGCGTGCAGCAGGGCCTCACGCGGACCGCCGTAACGCATTTCCATCGGATACACGCCAAGGGCGCAAGCCGCTGCCGGGAAGTAGTTGTCTACTAGAACTTCGTAGCACTTCACCCGGACTTCACCAGGAATATCGCCAGCCTTCAGGGCGCCAACGACGGCGTGGATGAAGGCACCATCAACGAATCCGCTTTCAAGGGCGAACTTGACGAGGTACTCGTGGGAACGGTGCATCGGGTTACGGGTCTGGAAGGCCACAACCCGGGACCAACCCTTATCGTCGAAAATCTTCCGGGCTTCGGCCGGATACAGATAGTACTCGCCGTATCTCGCAGCGTAGTCACCTTCGTTTAGGCACTTGACGGGGCCGGCAAGGTTGTACTCGCCCTGGGCAAAGGTCTTCTCCACACCGGGGTGTCCTTCGGCGTCAAGGGTCTTGTACACTTCACGGGCCTGGGCTTCCTTGTCGATCTGGTAGATCTCTTCGATCTTCATGGTGGCATAGAGTTCATCAGTATCGCGGTCAATAAGGGCAACTTCGCTGCCCGCCTTGATACCGGATGATTCTAGTTCCGCGGCGGAGATCGAAAGGGTAACCGGCATCGGCCACATTGTGCCATCCGGCAGCTTCACTTCGAATACGCAGCCCTGCCACTCGGCTTTGTTCATAAAGCCTTTCAGGGGGGTAAAGGCACCCATTCCGAGCATTAAGATGTCGGAGGTCTCCATTGTACTCATGTAGACTTTCGGGAGGCTTGCCGCACGGGCGATCTCGTCTGCTTTTGCCTGACCTTCCAAGAACAGAGGCATTAGCTTCTTCTCTGAACCATGTGGACTCGGTAACGCCATTAGATTTTTCCCTCCTACCTTTTTTTAGTGAATAGTTTGTGATCGGGGGAACAAAAGGCTCCCCGCAAAAACCGACAGTTCTACTTGTAACTATATCAAACAGGGTGCTCAACGTCAAGACAGATTTGACAAAAATGGAACGGACGAGAGCTTCTGCATAAACGCTTCCGATGCTACCAGATAAGCGGACAACTCCCATGGGGAAATCTGATTATTTGGAACAAAACACCCGCGAGAGCGACCTTTTTACGTTACAAGGATTTAGTTACTTCCGTAACGAATCCGACTTTCGGCTAGACCTCGTGGAGTTCAAACCGCGCATGCAGGGACTGCACCGCCCGCTCTACGTCCTTACGATCAACCACGCACGAAACCTTAATCTCCGACGTGCTGATCATCTCGATGTTGATTCCTTCTTCCGCCAACGCACGAAACATTTCCGCAGCGACTCCGGGAAATGAAACCATTCCCGCACCAACGATCGATACCTTGGCAAGATCCTCGGCGTGACATACCCCCTCGGCTCCCACGACATCCTGAAGCCCGTGGATTACTTCCAGAGCCTTGGATAGGTCGTCGCGGCTGGTGGTGAAAGCAATGTCGTTCCGTCCCCCGCGCGTGGCTCCTTGAATAATCATGTCAACGTTGATATTCTCTGCGGCTAGGGCCAGGAAAATACGCGATGCTATGCCGGGTTCGTCCTGAACGTCAAATAGACCAATCTTGGCGACATTAGTATCGTGCGCGATACCTGTGACCACTGCGGCCTGCTCCAACTTGTCAACCTCCTTGATCAGTGTTCCCGGGTTCTCGTTAAAGCTCGAGCGTACCACCATCGGGACACCATATAGCTTAGCCAGCTCAACCGCACGGGGGTGTAACACCACCGCACCGAGACTGGCCAGTTCGAGCATTTCGTCATGCGAAATCTGTTCCAGCTTTCGTACATCCGGTACGACCCGTGGATCGGCGGTATACACTCCGTCCACATCCGTATAGATCTCACAGAGATCGGCCTTCAGGGCGGCCGCTACGGCGACTGCTGTCGTGTCCGAGCCACCCCGGCCCAAAGTGGTGATGTCGGCTGAGGCACTGATACCCTGGAAGCCAGCGCCCACAACCACATTTCCGTTACCTAGTTCACGCTGCATGCGCTCCGGATTGATCCCGGTGATCTGAGCCTTGGCGTACACTCCGTCGGTAGTGATGCCGGCCTGAGGACCGGTCATCGAAACCGCTCCACATCCCAACTGGTGAAGAGCCATTGAAACGAGGGCAATGGAGACCTGCTCCCCGGTTGACAGCAGCATGTCCATTTCCCGAGCTGACGGGCACGGCGTCAGGCGTAGGGCTAGGCCGATCAGGTCATCCGTAGTATCGCCCATAGCGGAAACGACCACTACCACCTGATCGCCCCGCTCCACGGCCTTTTTAACCCGCGACGCAACCCGTATGATCCGCTCCGGGTCGGCTACCGAACTTCCTCCGAATTTCTTAACCAGAAGCATTGCTTTACCCCGTCTCTTCTAAAAGTATCGCTCCTGACCGATCTACTTCCAGCACTAGCGGGTCTGCATCGATGCTATTGCGCTCAAAGGCTCTACACATTGACTCCGCTACTGTATCCGCACTTCCCCTGCACAGCGCCACTATCGTGGGGCCAGCGCCACTTAAGCTTACCCCGAGAGCCCCGGCGTTGGTTGCGGCCTGGAAAACATCCATCAGTCCGGGAACCAACTGCGCCCTGTATGGGTGATGCAGGCGGTCTTTCATGGCCGTCTTTAGCAGGCTGCTATCCCCGGCCGCCATCCCCGCCACCAGGAGGGCGGCTCGTCCGACATTGTATACGGCATCAGCATGCGTAACGGTTACCGGAAGCACTGCCCGGGCGTCATCAGTACGTAGCTCGTACCGTGGTACCGCTGCGGCTACCCTCAAATCTAGCGGCGGTTCTAACCGGATACATTCCACGCCGGCACTGGTACGAACCGCTACCGTAAAACCCCCAAGCAAAGCTGGGGCGAGGTTGTCCGGGTGCGGTTCGATTTGGACGGCCAGTTCAAGAAGCTGGCGACGCGTTAGCTTTTGCCCGCAAAGTTGATCCGCGGCAAGCATCCCCCCGATAATCGCGGCGGCACTTGATCCGAGGCCACGGGCGGGGGGAATCCCGCAAGATACGTTGATCGTGAGACCATCAGCCGAAAACCCCAGATGGGTCAGAACCAAGTGCACAGCCCGATATACAAGGTTGCGCTCGTCTCTGGGGATGCTGGCTGCTCCGGCCCCACGCACGATTATCTCCAGGCCTTCTCCGCCTGCTTCCAATGTCACTTCATTGTGTAGAGCCAGGGACAGGCTCACACAGTCAAATCCGGGACCAAGATTGGCAGTACTGGCCGGAACCAGGACCCGAACCAAACCCACCCCTCCTAGCTTTCCTCCACCCGGATCACGTTACAAACCTCTTCCACCACAGCCAGTTTCCGAAAACCCTCCAGAGCCTGCATCAGGTTCTGCTCTGCGACTTCATGGGTCACTAAAACCAGTTCCGCCTTCCCCTCTACGGTTTCCTTTTGCAGAACCGTGGCCAGGCTGACCTGGTTCTCACCAAATAGATAGGCGATCTGGGCCAACACTCCGGGTTCATCCACCACCCGCAGCCTGAGGTAATTTCGGGTGCGCACTTCGCCCATCGGTTTCACCGTCTTCTCATCAAAGCAGGTACATCCAATAATGCCCTGCACCTGGTGCACGATGTTCCGTGCCGCATCAATTACATCTGCAGTCACCGCACTTGCTGTCGGCAACTCCCCGGCACCCCGACCGTAGAACATTGTCTCACCTACGGCATCTCCTTTAACGAAGACCGCGTTAAACACGTCATTAACCGCTGCCAATGGGTGCGATTCAGGTAGCAGAACCGGATGCACCCGGACCTCCACGCCGCTTGGTGTGTCTTTGGCTATTCCCAGCAGCTTCACCACGTAGCCTAGCTCACAGGCGTATTTGATGTCTTCGGCGGTTATCCGGGTGATACCCTCAACGTACACCTGCTTCAAAGCAATCCGGGTGTTAAAGGCGATTGACGCCAGAATCGCGATCTTTCGGGCGGCATCGAAGCCCTCAACATCATTTGTGGGGTCAGCTTCGGCGTAACCCTTGGCCTGAGCTTCGTCCAACACATCTTGAAATTCACTGCCGTCTTGTGTCATTTTGGTAAGCATATAGTTGGTGGTTCCGTTTACGATGCCCATAACCTGCTCAATACGGTTGGCCGCCAGACTCTGCTTGAGCACCTTGATGATCGGAATACCTCCGGCCACACTGGCCTCAAACAATAGATCGCAACGATTTTCATCCGCAGCCTTGAATAGTTCCTCACCGTAAACGGCCATCATGTCCTTGTTGGCGGTAACCAAACTCTTGCCACTCTGCAGTGCGGTCAGGGCGTACTCACGCGCCAATCCGATGCCCCCCATAACCTCAACCACAATATCAATGGTTTCATCCCGGAGCACCTCATCGGGATTGTCGGTCAGGACTCCTTCCGGTATGTCCAGGCCTCTACTTTTACCTGTGTCGCGAACCAGAATCTTTACGACCTCAATCCGCGCTCCGGTTTTTCGGGCAATCAAGGACGCGTTTGACTGGAGCACTCTGTAAACACCGGAGCCCACGGTTCCCAAACCCAACATTCCGACTCTTACTGTTTCTTTCGCCAGCGCAAGTCACTCCTTCCCGGCCGAAGTCATCCCCCAAATTATGCAGAAACAAGATAGTGATTCGCGATAACTCCGGAGAATCCTTTAATTTATTCATCTTTCCCACCGTATTCCCCTGCTAAGCCGGTATACTATGCGAGAGGCTTGTTGAAAAGGAGGCACATCCAACATGCAACCCAAAGCCGCTTATACGCTACTTCAGCCGGATGAACTGGCCCGAAGGGCTGGGTTTGCCTACCGCCGATTGCGTGAATGCCGTCTTTGCGGTCACTGGTGTGCTGTAGACCGGCTCTTCGGCGAGACGGGTGTCTGTCGTGCGGGCAAATCGGCTATGATCTCCGGCTACGGTCCTCACTTTGGGGAAGAGGAACCCCTGGTCGGCAGATTCGGTTCCGGAACCATTTTCTTCAGCTATTGCAACCTGCGCTGCGTCTTCTGCCAAAACTTTGACATCAGCGCCGAGGGTGACGGCTACCATGTATCAATTCCGCACTTGGCCAGGCTTATGCTCTCCCTCCAAAACAAGCGTTGCCATAACATTAATCTGGTTAGCCCGTCCCATTTTGTGCCCCAGATACTGTGTGCCCTATATCTGGCGTCCCGTCAGGGCCTGAATTTGCCTATCGTTTACAATACCGGCGGTTACGACAGTCTGGAAACCCTAAGGGCTCTGGATGGGATAGTCGACATCTATATGCCGGACGTCAAATTTCTCCGCGCCGAAACGGCCAAGCGGCTAGCCGGAGCAGCCGGATATCCGGATGCGGTCAAGCAGGCATTGGTTGAGATGCAGCGTCAGGTCGGTGATCTGGTGCTGGACGACCGGGGTATCGCCGTGCGTGGTTTGATTGTGCGTCATCTGGTTCTTCCCGGAAATCTGGCAGACACCGAGGCGGTTTTGGAATTTCTGGCGTCCAAGGTCTCCCCGAACTGCTTTGTGAACATCATGGATCAATACCAGCCTGCATACCGGGCGGCGGAGTATCCGCCACTGGATCGGCGCCCCTCCCGTTCAGAAATCGGTGAGGCCATGGAGATCGGTCGTAGATACGGCTTGCGTGTTTACTCCTAAACACAGGAAGCGCCCTGCATAGGCGCTTCCTGTGTTGGTCTATTAAACTGGCCAGAGTCCTAATGTGCGAAGACACCCCTGACCCGAACAGCGAGCCGAACCAGTGGATGCTTGATAACCCGCTCCAAGTCACGGTATTCTTCACGAACACGTGATACCTCCTGTTGCAGGTAGCGAACCGATCGTTGCAAGTCTTCGCCCGCCTCGAGGGCGTCTTTTAGGTCGGCCTGCAAACGGTCGATCTCCTCCTCCAGGAGCTTCTCCCTCTTTGAGGATCCATACTTTTGTTTTTCTAGCCGACTCTTCAGATCAATGATTTCTCCCTGCAGTTCAGCCAATCTTGAACTGTGTTCATCCTTTACCTGGGCTAACTGAGCCTTGGCCTCCCGGTACTTCTCCTTGGACTGCTGCAGCTTACTGAACATACCCTCCAAGTTCGCTTGACTGGCTTCCAGGCTTTGATGCCGGCTTTCAACTTCTTCCTGGGTATCCCGTGTTCGCTGTACCCAGAGGCGGCATTGGTAAAGGACGCTATTCGCCTTTGCCTCCAGCTTCTTAACCTGGTCTTGATAGTAGAGAATTTCCTTCTTACGTAGGGATAGCAACAGGTCTTTCTCCGAAATCTGGGTTACGAGATGATCATTACGGTCCCGTACCACGGCGTGCTCCGCCAACGCTGCAGCCACCTCGCGCTGCGCACGTCCAACCTCTTCGTACTGATTACGGACTTGTTGGTATTTGTTGTACCATTGTTCCCTTTCCCATTGCCAGCGCCTCTTCTGTTCACGCAGGATGGCTAGGTACTTCTTCATTACCTCGTCGTAGACCCGATGCGCCACCTGGTTGTATTGCCAAAGGCTCTCCCCTTGCTGCTCGAAATAGGGGAACTTGCTAAGGATGGCTTCAGCCGAAGTTTCCGTTGTCGGCCTCCATGTGTTCACTACACCGACCAACTGAGCCAGAGACAAACCCCCCGGATGTAGCCGGAAGGCTTTGATGATCAAGTGTTTAAGCGGGAATTGTCCGACCTCGACGTCCCACTCAGTCAGCCCCCACAGGCCGTTATCAAGCTGAATGAAACGCCCATCCGAGATCAAGTTGGCCTCCTCAGCAATCATGCGGCGGAGCTTTTTCTTCTTCGACTGGTTCGACTTGACGATCTCCCACAAACTTAGCGGCTGTTGCTTCTTCAGAAGTAAGTGATAGAAGTGGTCGTTTTCGCGTACCCCCTGCAGGTTAAGCCTCCAGAGCCGATCCTCTCCATGGTCGAAGCAGTTGTGTTGCTTCAGACACAGGTATACCTTCTCTTCAACCTGCGCTAGAGAATAGTCTTGTAGCATTTTACGCCGTACGTACGGAGCAAGCTCTTTGGCCGACATGGCTTCAAAAAAGAATAGTGTCCTTTTCAAAACATCGGTAAGAGAGTGAAGATTTCCGCTCACCTGCGCAATCACCTTCCCCCATTCTAATTCCCATCACTTTCCATACTTCAGGATAGAAGGGTGATTTCCCTGCGCAAAATTGAAAAAGGTTTACAATTAATTCCAACACCATTCTACCAAAACGGTCATGGTCGGGGTTCCCGGGAAGGATAGCGCTATCGGATCCGATTACCTGTACAGATGAATCAGGCTCCCCTGGAAGGGGAGCCTGAGGATTAGCGAAGACTGTAGTTGGGCGCTTCTTTGGTGATTAGTACATCGTGCGGATGGCTTTCTCTTAAGCCTGCTGCAGTGATCCGGATAAACTCGGTCTTCTGCTGGAGGTCGATTATCGTGGCTACCCCGCAGTATCCCATTCCGGAGCGGAGCCCGCCGACTAGCTGGTAAACCGCATCAGAAAGGGAGCCCTTGAATGGAACGCGCCCTTCCACACCTTCGGGTACCATTTTCTTAGCATTTTCCTGGAAGTACCGATCGCCGCTTCCGTCTTTCATAGCCCCCAAAGAACCCATGCCCCGGTATACTTTGTAGCTCCGGCCTTGAAATATCTCGATTTCACCCGGACTCTCTTCTGTACCGGCCAATAGACTGCCGAGCATCACCACATCGGCCCCGGCTGCGATGGCCTTCACTACATCACCTGAGTATTTGATGCCCCCGTCAGCAATAATCGGGACTCCGTGCTTCTTAGCTTCACGCGCGCAGTCGAACACAGCGGTAATCTGCGGAACACCGATCCCCGCGATAACCCTTGTGGTGCAGATTGAACCAGGTCCAATACCGACCTTCACGGCATCAGCTCCGGCCTTGATCAGGTCGGCTGTTGCGGCCGCGGTGGCCACGTTTCCGGCCACGAGTTGCACGTTCGGGTGTCTCTGCTTGATCTCGCGTACGGCATCTGTTACCAACTTCGAATGCCCATGTGCGGTATCGACGACAACGAGGTCTACCTTAGCCTCAACGAGTGCGTCCACTCGGCGCATATACTGGCTGGTTACACCGACTGCAGCAGCCACCCGAAGACGTCCGTGATTGTCTTTGGCGGCGTTTGGATACTTATGAATCTTCTCGATGTCCTTGATGGTGATTAGGCCACGCAAGTTGAAGTCTTCGTCCACGAGTGGGAGCTTCTCAATTTTGTGCTGCATCAGGATCGCTTTAGCCTCTTCCAGGGTGGTTCCGACCTTGGCCGTGATCAGGTTGTCCCTGGTCATGACATTACCGATCGGCTGCTCAAAATTCTCGACAAACCGGATGTCCCGGTTGGTGATGATTCCGATCAGTCGGCCGTTCTCGGTCACGGGTACCCCGGAGATGCGGTACCGCCCCATCAGAGCATCCGCTTCCCGGATCGAATTGTCCGCACCAAGAAACACTGGATCAGTAATAACCCCGTGTTCGGAACGCTTCACCTTGTCCACTTCCATGGCCTGCTTCCGCCACGACATGTTCTTGTGAATTACGCCGATGCCACCCTCACGGGCCATAGCGATAGCCAGGCGCGACTCAGTGACGGTATCCATACCCGCACTCATTAACGGAACACCCAAGCGGATGCTCTTGGTCAACGAAGTGCACGTGTCAACCTCACGCGGCAATACCTCTGAGGCCGCTGGTACCAGCAATACGTCATCAAATGTCAAGCCCTCCCGGGCGAATCTCTCGGAAGACATCTTCACGCCTCCTAGCTAGTAAATGTATCCGACTATTATAGCACAGCCTGTTTCTTGTTGCCAGGAAAGTGTTCGTAGCTTGAAGTGTTTGTCGCTCCGGTGCGCTTTGGCGAATATTGGCGGGTCGTGATCAGTCCTGTCCCATAACGGAGTCCAGTCCGAACCGGAAAAAGTGTTCGCGCAGGTTGCTGATTACACCAACCGACACGCTGAAGTCCTGGGCCATCTCCGCGTCACTACGGTCGTCCCGGATCCCTTCGATGAAGCGGTCAAAGTCTACGCCGACCTCGTCTGTCTTCAGCTTCAGACTGGGTTGTGTGCTCCAAGGTACGCGCGCCCAGTGTTCCTTATCCATTGTTCCTCCCGCGTAAGTGTATCGTAATCTGCTTAGGTTACCCCGTCAGCCAGGTAATAATCAGGTAATCGGAACGCTACTGCGCTCCGGTTTTCCCTCAACGTACACGATGATCTCTTCGCCGATGTACACAATCCGCGTTTGCAGACGGTAGACCTTCCCGTCCACGTCCACGTCCCTCCCGTCAATGATCTGAGGAACCACAGGGAATCGCAACGCCTTTACGTCCTGCCCATGCAGGGGTTGTAGCCACCCCTTTACGGTCTTCTCAATTTCTAGACGCACCGAACGTTCTTCATAGCTTGTCAGCTCATCGGGCAGGCGCACGTCAACCTTGATCCCCCGCACCACCTGAAGACGCTGGTCGGATAGACTGTCACGGGCGCTCTCCAATTCCCGGTTGGCCGCCGTCAGTTCTTCATTAAGAACCCGCACCGTATACATCAGCTGTTCGATCTGCCGCCCCATGTGCACCGTTATCAGCGTCGCGCCGATGAGAATACCCAGCAGGATCGGTGCCGCGAACCGCAGTGCCCTCATCCTTCCTGCCCCCCCACAAGGCTCACCAGGATAAAGTACCCAACCTGAGCCCCGGCCAGGCTGCTCAGGACATAGCAGAGTTGTTTAACAACGGCCGTTATTTCCCCGCGAAAGAGGCCAGACTCAAACACCTCAAAGGTCGAAAAAGTCCCTCCAATGGCGGCCACAATCGCCCAAATCTTCACTTCCTGAGCTATTCGCAGCATTACGGTAATGGGCGGTTCCCGAACCAGGGCGGCACCTAGTGATCCGAGAAGCGCAGCTCCGAGCAATACGCCGCAGGCTGTAAAGAAAACCAATACGAGTTTGTGTGAAAACCCGTCCAACTCAATCCCTCCCTGAGGCCCCCGATCAACACCCTTCACTCCCTAGAATCTGTATGCGCCGATCAACGATCTTACCAACAAATCGTTGTCAATCTACCTCACAAACGGTGGTGTGGCAGAGGATTGCCGTGTGGAATCAAGGGAAACTGCAGGAGGGAAACAGGGCAAAGAAAAACCGTTCACGCCGTCAGCCGCGAACGGCCTAAGTGGAAACTCGCTGAGAATAGGCTACCGATGCGATCGGGGTTGATTGACGTAGCTGAAAACCCTGTTCTCCCACGTCCGTATCTTCAACTTTTTGCGGTCTCGCTCGACTATGTATGACGGCCCAATCGGGATCTTGCCGTACCCCCCTGGGGCATTGACAATGTATTCCGGAACCGCAAGACCTGATGTGTAGCCTCGCAGGTGCTCCATAATCGCCTGGCCTTCGTCGATGGATGTGATAAAATGACCGGTCCCCTGAACCTGCTTAGCGTGAAAGAGGTAATATGGCCTCACCCTAATCTTAAGCAATTCCTGGTTCAGCTTCTTCATTACGTATCGGTCGTTGTTCACACCGCGCAGGAGAACGGTTTGGTTTCCCAGTACCACACCGGCCTTAATCAGGCGTTCACAGGCCGCTTTAGCCTCTTCCGTTACCTCCAGGGGATGGTTAAACTGGGTGTTTATGTAGATCGGTGGATACTTAGCCAAGACAGCACAGAGCTCCTCTGTAATACGCTGGGGCATGGTGACAATGGTCCGGGTTCCCAGCCGCTTGATCTCGACGTGCTCAATACGGTGCAGTTCCCCGAGTAACCAGTCCAACTGCCCGTCACTCAGGAGCAGAGCATCCCCGCCCGTTACCAGAACGTCCCTAATCTCCCGGTGCGCCCGCACGTAGGACAGAGCCTGCTCCAAAACACGGCGTGACTGGTGCTTGTCGATCTCCCCAATGTTGCGTCTGCGCTGACAGTGCCGACAATACATGGCACATTGATTAGTGACGTTAATAATCAGACGGTCTGGATAACGTCTTGTTATCCCAGGAGCCGGAGATGTTAAGGCCTCATTCATTGGGTCAGGCAGGCCGATAGCATCCCGCAGTTCCAGAGGGGATGGTACACCCTGCTTCCAGATCGGCCCTTCCGGCCCGCCAACCGCGACGAGTGCCGCATAATAGGGCGAGATAGCCCATCGGCATTCTCGGGAAACCTTTTCGATGTCTGACACCTGCAAACGGTCTAGATCCATCAACTCTGCCAGTAAAAGCAGGGATGAAATCCGGTTTTGTAGCTGCCAGTGCCAGTCCGTCCAGTCCGCATCCGATCCGTCAAGCATCTTAAGCAGTTGTCTCTTCGCAAGGTCTATGCGGCTCGCCATTTTACGGCCAGTCGGCATTGTCGGTTCGGCGTCTAGATACCCGGTTATTCGGTTCTTCAGCTCCGCTGCTCTGCGTATCGAGATTGCCTGCCGCTCATCAGGGGCGAGAATACCCGCATCCACCCTGTTAGTGGCCATCCTTTCATCCCTCCTGCATACAGAATGAAACGCCCCGGAGTTCTACTCCGGGGCGTGATATACCAGAACACCAAACACTAAAACTAAAAGTTGTTTTCGTGCTTGCTTCTGCTTCTCACGCTTACGAGGTTAGCTGACGGATTCGGGTCAGAAGAATAACCCTACCCGGGACAAGACACCCGGGATTCACCCCATTTGTTGGTTCCCCCGCTTCTCACCGGAGCGAGAACTCAGCGATCTAACTATTTAATTGGTGACATTATACCACAGAGACGAGGATGCAGTCAAATATTGGGATTGACTCCAAGGCCCCATTGGTCTGTGTCGTTTTACGGTAAATGAGTGGTATCATTGAACAGCCGCAGTTGACCGCGATCATCGTCATATACGTCCACAATACTCAGCGCGGCGTTGTCCTGCCGTAATCGCCAGTACTCGTTCAAATCCATTCCCAGGTATGTAGCCACTATCGCTCTGATAGTGCCTCCGTGTGCCGTTATGATTACTTGATCCCCGGTATGGTTCCGGGCAATTGATTGGACTGAACCGACCGCCCGGTCCCTTACCTCAGCGAGTGTTTCTCCTCCCGGCAACCGGGTGTATAGCGGCTGCGCCCACCACAGTTCACTCTCCTTCGGATAGCGTCTCCGAATTTCTTCACGGCTCAATCCTTCCCACTCGCCGAAGTGGATCTCTCTTAGGCTGTTAAGCCTGTTGACCGGCAAACCATGCGGCTGGGCAATAATCGAAGCGGTCTGATACGCTCGGGTCAGATCACTTGAGTAGACCGCAGCAAACTGCTCCCCCGCTAGCCGGTCAGCCAGTGCTCGAGCCTGCCGCTCACCTGTTTCATTAAGAGCGATGTCACAGTGTCCCTGATAGCGCATCACATTATTCCACAAAGTCTCACCATGACGGACCAAATAGAGACTGCAAACCACAGTAATCCTCCTTTATGGTCACGGTAGTTCACAATGCTAGGGATGGAGTGAAGTCATCTGGTCTGCAAAGATTTCAATCGCGTAATCAACTCGTCTATTAAGTGTGGCAGAGGTTCAGAACGCAGACCAACGATCTCCACGTCACCCCTGATCAGGGGAAGTAGGATTTTGCGTGCGGGACTTGAAGAAATGGCTTCGGCCATACTAGGGGTCAATTCCCCAGACATCGCGTTGGGCAGGACGATACTGATCGATCCGACAATGACATCAACACGACCGGCGTTA